>JAKSBN010000236.1 GCA_022361175.1 Pseudomonadota bacterium
GCGGGGTCGGAGGCCCCTGCGCGGGATGGCTCGCTTGGGGGTCGGTCGAGGGTTCGGGGGGTGGTGCCCGGCGGCGTTCGGAGCGCGTCGGGGCGTTTCCTGCTGCGCTTGATTCCCGCTCCGGGAACTCCGCCCTCGTGCTCGCGGAACCGGGTAGAGAGGCCCGGCTAGCGCCCTTGTTGTAGGGGGTGGTTGATCGGGCTCAGGAGGTAGGGCTCGCGGCTAGAGGGCTTGCATGGCTTGGGTGGCGACTTGGATGCAGGTGGTCATGTTGCGGTCCAGGTCGATTTCGGCGGGGCCGGGCCAGGGGGTGCGGTCGGAGACGACGCAGATGCAGCCGGCGCGCACGCCGAAGAGACCGGCCAGGGTCAGCAGCACGCCGGACTCCATCTCGCAGTTCAGCACGTTGGCGGCGCGCATGTCGCGGATGCGGGTCTCGAGGTGCGACGGCCAGTACCCGCCCACGCTCATGGAAGCCATGTCGCCCTTGGCGTCGACGACGGCGTTGCGCGCGTAGAAGGCGTCCAGCGACCACGAGATGCCGGCGTGGGCGGTGACGCCCTGGTCCGCGGCGGCGGCCAGCAGGGCGGTCACCACTTCGTGGTGGGCGGTGGCCGGGAACTCGGGGATGACGTAGCTGCGGGAGGTGCCGTCGTCGCGCACGGCGCCGGTGGTGACGACCAGGTCGCCCAGGCCCAGGTGTGGGGCGAGGCCCCCGCTGTTGCCGATGCGCAGGAAGGTGTTCGCCCCCAGCTTGATGAGCTCCTCCACCAGGATCGCGGTACTGGGCGCCCCGATGCCGGTGGAGGCCGCGGTGACGGCGAGGCCGCCGAGCTTGCCGGTGACGACGCGGTACTCGCGCACGTTGCAGACCTCGCGCTGATCGCTCCAATCCGCGCTGATCTTGGCGACCCGGGCCGGATCGCCGCACAGGAAGACCCGTTCGGCGACGTCGCCCGGGCAGGCCCCGGTGATCGGTTGGGCTTCGCTCATGGGGGCTGGGTCTCCTGGGCGTCGGCGGCGGGGCCGGTCGAGGTTTTTGCCAACGTTGCGAACCACTTGGGCGGTTGGCGCATCCTTACGGAAGCACCGCGGGTGCGCAAGCCGGGAGCAGCGGCCCGCGGGGGTCGGCGATTCGTCTCAAGTTCTGCCAGGGAGTCCCCGACGCAGCACGCGAGAGAGGCCCGGGAAAAGCCGCAGCCGTGGCAGCGAACTGGGCCTCGAACCCCTCGCTTGCTGGGCGTGGGGCGGCGGGCTAACCAAAGCGGCTCTTCCACTCCGGCGGAACGCCGCCAACGAGAGGCCGGTAGACGGTGGGCAAGTCCCTGGTCATTACCGAGAAACCCAGTGTCGCCCGCGACATCGCGGCGGCGCTCGGGGGTTTCGAGGATCACGACGGCTACCACGAGAGCGACGACTACGTGGTCACGTTCGCGGTCGGGCACCTGTTCGAGCTGTTCGCGCCCGAAGAGCTGGATCCCAAGTACAAGGCCTGGACGCTCGAGGTTCTGCCGATCCTGCCGGACGAGTTCAAGATCAAGCCCAAGTCGGGCCAGAGCGAGCGCATCCGCACCATCAAGCGCCTGCTGGCTCGGGACGACGTGGACGACGTGGTGAACGCCTGCGACGCCGGTCGCGAGGGCGAGCTGATCTTCCGCGAGATCGTGAAGTACCTGGAGTCGGACAAGCCGATCCGGCGGCTGTGGCTCCAGTCCATGACGCGGTCCGCCATCCAGCGCGGCTTCCGGGAGCTGCGCCCGGGCGAGGAGCTGGACGGCCTGGCGTCGGCCGCCGAGTGCCGGGCCTACGCCGACTGGATGATCGGCATGAACGCCACCCGGGCCATCACCAAGCGCTTCGCCAGTCGGCGCGAGAAGACGGCGTGGTCGGCGGGCCGGGTGCAGACCCCGACGCTGGCGATCCTGGTGGACCGCGAGCTCGAGGTGCTGGCCCACGTGCCGCGGCCCTACTGGCGCGTCGAAGCGCAGTTCGACCACGAGGGCGCCAGCTACACCGGGTCGTGGTTCGACCCGGGGTTCAAGGCCGGCGACGACGACGAGGCCCGCGACGACCGGCTGTTCGAGGAGGCGCGGGCGCTGGCCATCGTGGCGGCCGTCTCCGGGCAGACGGCCGCGGCGCGGGAGACGCGCAAGCCGTCGCGGGAGTCGGCGCCGCCGCTCTTCGATCTGACGAGCCTCCAGCGCGAGGGCAATCGCCGCTTCGGCTGGTCGGCGCGGCGCACGTTGAACGCGGCCCAGCGTTGCTACGAGCGCCACAAGATCCTGACCTATCCGCGTACCGACTCGCGCTGTCTGCCGAACGACTACCGCGCCACCGTGGACGAGGTGCTCGCGAACCTGGCCGGGGCCTCGGGCTCCACCGAATTCGACGACTACGCGCGGGCGTCGACCCACCTGCAGGGCGCGGGCCTCGAGAACACGGAGCGCATCTTCGACGACAAGGGCGTGTCGGACCACTTCGCCATCATTCCCACCGGCACCCTGCCCGAGGAAGAGTTGACGGGCGACGACAAGCGGCTGTTCGATCTGGTGGTGCGCCGCTTCCTGGGCGCCTTCCACCCGCCCGCCACCTGGGAGCGCGTCGAGCGCGTCACCGAGGTGGCCGGCCACTCGTTCCGGACCCGCGCCCGCTCGCTGAAGGAGCCGGGCTGGCGCTCGGTGCTGCCGGCTTCGAGCGAGGAGGAAGCGCCGACGCTGCTGACGCCGCTCGTCGAGGGCGCCGACGAGGCCGCGGACGTGGCGGTGGCCACGCGCGAGGCCGCGTCCCAGGACGAGATGACCCGCCCGCCGGCGCGCATCACGGAAGCGCGCCTGCTGTCGCTGATGGAGAACGCGGGCAAGCAGATCGACGACGAGGACATCGCCGCGGTCCTGCACGAGAAGGGGATCGGCACGCCGGCCACGCGGGCGGAGATCATCGAGAACCTGATCCGCAAGGGCTACGTGGTGCGGGTCGGCAAGGCGCTGCGGCCGACGGTGAAGGGCATCCGCCTGATCGACAGCCTGCGCCGCATCCAGATCGACCGCCTGGCCTCGCCGGCGCTCACCGGCGAGCTCGAGCAGCACCTGGTGGAAGTCGAGCAGGGGCAGCGCACCGGCGACCAGTTCATGAAGGAGATCACGGACTACGCCGTGGAAGTGGTGGAGCGGGCCAAGACGTTCGAATACGACGAACTCTACGGCCACGAGCCCCCGCTCGGCGTGTGTCCCTTCGGCGGCCGGCCCGTGGTGGAGGACGCCTGGTTCTACACCTGCAAGAAGGATCCGGGCGCCACGCGCGAGGACAAGGCCGACCCGAACTGCCCGATGGAGACGTGCCCGCTCCTCATGTGGAAGGACACCTCCGGCCGCTACCTGGACCGCGGTGCCGCCAAGGCGCTGCTCGAGAAGGGCCAGACGCCGGAGCTCGACGGTTTCACCGCGCGCAACGGGCGCACCTACCGGGGCGTGATCGAGCTCGACGCCGAGGAGGTGAAGCTGGTGGTGCGGCCCGCCGGCTGGAACGAGGACGCCGCCAACGACATCCCCGAGTACGAGGTCAACGAGGAGCCGCTGGGTTCGTGTCCGCAGGGCTGCGGCAGCGACGTGATCGAGACGCCGACCTCCTACATCTGCGCGGGGCGCCACGAGGCCGAGGAGAGCTGGGCGCGCAAGCGGGCCGAGGCCAAGGAGCGAGGCGAGAAGCCGCCGCGTCGCAAGCCCGGCGAGAAGGACGCCATCTGCGGCTTCGTGTTTCCGCGCACGGTCTGCAAGCGCGAGATCACGCGCGACGAAGCCCTCTACTATATGGAGCACGGGCGCACCGAGCTCTTGACGGACTTCACGTCTCGCCACGGGCGGCCGTTCTCCGCGACGCTCTTCCGCAAGGACACGGGCCGCCACGGCTTCGAGTTCCCGCCGCGCGAGAGCAAGAAGAAGGCCGCCGCCAAGGCGGACGACGAGAAGCCGGAGACGCGCAAGGCGCCGACGGCGAAGGCGGCGACGCGCAAGAAGACGTCGACGCGCAAGCCCGCCAAGAAGGCCCCCGCCAAGAAGACGACGAAGAAGAAGGCCACCAAGAAGCGGGCGGTGGCCAAGAAGACCGCCAAGAAAAAGACGGCCAAGAAGAAGGCGAGCAAGAAGCGCTCGTCCTGACGCGTTGCCGCGGATCCGGCATCACCGAAAAATCGCCGTGCGAATCCGACGCCTTTCTGACGCGCTGCGGCACTTCTCTTCTCTCGAACTCCACGAACGATTTCGGGCCGGCCCCGCCGGAACGCCAGCGGTGTGAAATTCCATCAGGAATCTGGAAAGCCGCGGGCCGACCAGAATTCGTTTGTCATTCTGCAAGCTTCCTGAGTATATATGCGGCCGACCAACGACTCGGCTGAGTGGATTCGCCATCGGTTTGGTGCCTCGGGACGGTGGCAGTCGTTCGCCGACCCCTTCGTGGGTTGACCGCGATGCGCGGCAAATGGGGCTCGCGAGGGGGAGCGAAGCGGGGAGATCCGCAGCGGAATCGAGCACTGGGTGTCGCGGTGCTCGCATTCCGAGTCGAGTCGAGGGGGTCGCAAGGTCGGGGTCGGGGGAAGGCGTCGCCCAGCAAGGCAGCGGGACGGGCTTCGTCCGACGACGGGGAGGACTCATGAGCGGAACTTCCGCACGGCGATTCGTGTCGCGGAGCCTCGGGCTCCTGTTGGCCTCGTGGCTCGTGGTGCCCGCGGCGGGTGCCTTCGAAGCCTGGGACGGGCGGCTGCAACTGCACGGCTTCTACGAGATGCAGCTGCGCGCCTTGAACGCGGACTACCGCGAGGAGTGGGACGTTTCGCAGTGGTGGAACGTGCTGAACCTCGAGATCGAGGCCGACCTGCTGCAGGACACGATCGGCCCCATCGATCTGGTGGGGGCCTACGCGCGGGTCGAGGTGCGCTTCGACTGCATCTACTCGCGGGGCTGCGGGATGTTCCGCAGCATGAACGCCTACGGCGACCGCACCGAGAAGCTGCCGCGCCGCCTGTCCAACGCCAAGGACGTGGCCGCCCACGGCGTGCTCTCAAAGCCGCTCGATCCCGACCCGGAGCGGCGTTCGGGGGCCACGCGGGAAGCGGTGCTGCTCGAGCGGGTGTCCGGCTTCTCCACGCTGGCCGACGGCACCGGTCCGGACCAGTGCAACCGGAACGACGGGACTTGTAACGACGTAGGCGACGACCCGTTCCCCTATGTGTTCGCCAACTCTTCCGAGTTCCGTTTCACCCAGATCCAGGGCCGCGGCGGCCGCCAGGAAGGCCTGCCCACCCAGGTGCTCGGCCCCTGGCTGCCCAAGAACTTCGTCGTGAACGCGGCCGCCCTGGACGACAGGGTGAACCCGTTCGACGCCGACAACATCCTGCCCTTCACCTTCGCCAGCCCGGGTGGGCCCATCAGCGGCGGAGGAGCGAACCCCTTCCGCCCCATCCCGGTGGTCCAGGAGCGCCAAGACGGCACCTTCGGCCGCGCCAGCAGCACTCCGCGCGGTCTCTACCTGCCGAGTCGGGCCTTCCAGCGCAAGTTGGAGAGCGGCGACCTGGAGTCGACGCTGCCCTTCAACTTGCGCCAGGCCGAGCGGGCCTGGAACCGCGGCTCCAGCCAGCGGGACGAGAAGGAGCTGAAGGAGGCTTACCTCGACATCGAGATGTTCGACAGCCGCCTGTGGCTGCGTCTCGGCAAGCAGAACATCGTGTGGGGCAAGACCGAGCTCTTCCGCACGACGGACCAGTTCAACCCCCAGGACCTGGCGCTGGCTTCGCTGCCCAGTCTGGAAGAGTCGCGCATCGCGCTCTGGGCCTTCCGGGCCGTCTATTCCTTCTACGAGGTGGGGCCGCTCGAGGACGTGCGACTCGAGCTGGCCATGAACTTCGACCAGTACGAGACCAACGACCTGGGCGCCTGTGGCGAGCCCTATACGCCCAACCCCGTCTGTCAGGCCTCGTTCGGCGCCTTTGCCCACGGGGTTACGGGCCTCGGCCTCGCCGGTGCGGAGCTGCCGGACAACCCGTGGGACGACTCGCGGGGCATCGAGTTCGGCGGGCGGCTGGAGTTCCGCTGGGACCGCTTCAGCTTCGCCATCTCGGACTTCTACGGCTACAACGATTTGCCGTTTGCGGAGCGCCTCAGCACCTACGAGCGCAACGTGGACCCGAACACCGGTCGCCCTCGGATCGCCGGCTCGCGCGGGCGCTGCGATACCGTGGCCGGTGCCGAGGAGGCCTGCCTCACTCCCGGACCGACCACGCGGACCGTCGCGACGAGCGTTTCCGGAGCCGGCCTCTGGGCCGCCGATCGCGCTTCGGCCGCCAACAACGCACTTCTCAACCACCACGCGAATCTGCAGATCTTCGGCATGATCTGCTCGACGACGCTCGGCTTCTCGACGCTGGATGCGTCCTCGTGCGCACAGACGGTCTTCGGCAGCTCGGCGATCGCCGGCGGCCTGTTTCCGATCAACAACCTGCTCGGTGCGGTGCTCGCCGGAGGGGTTGGGATCAACAATACGCTCGTCGCCGGCAACTTTGCTGAGGAGTTGAGCCCGCTGGTCGCGTTGGATCGAGCGGGCCAGGACTCCGATACGGACGGTCTCCCGAACGGAGTCCCCTGTGTGGATCCGAATTCGGGCGCTGCGTGCGGCGCCGGTGGCGGGTTCGGGCCGATCGCGAACCTGTCCGACGCTCTGACGATCGAGCAGGAAGCACTGCTGGGCTGTGGCCCTTTCTGGGGCACCAACTGCGACAACTCGGGAATCGATCTCCTCAACATGGACGCCTCGGTCATTCTGCAGTCGTTCGTGGGCTTCGAGGGGACGACGGACGGTTGGCGAACCGACGACGTCACGGTCGCGCAGCCCGGGACCGCGGGCTTCGCGGGGGGGCCCGTGTGCACGTCCGCGAGCTTCGGCGGGGCTCCGGGAGCCAAGCTGCCCGGTTGTCGGGGGCCTGGTGACCCCGGCTATGACCCCAATGTGGATGGAGACCCGGCTGGAGTGGGTTTCGAGGGAGCCGGTCAGCCGGGCTCGCTGGCCGCACTTGGCACGACCGTTTTCCC
>JAKSBN010000100.1 GCA_022361175.1 Pseudomonadota bacterium
AGAGCGCGCGTCCCACTGACGTTCGCACCGCGCGCCCCCGGCGCGCTCACCCGGACGGTGCTACGCACGGACGAGACCCGGTGAGGGCGCGGATTTCGACCGAGCGGTCCGCTTCGCGGGGCCCACCCGGCGCCCGCCGCAAGGAGTTTCGTTCTTGAGCGACTACAAAGACTTTGAGATGCCTCTGGCCGAGGCCATGACGACCCAGCGCGCGATCCGCCGGCTGAAGCCCGATCCCGTGGACGACGCACTCGTACTGCAGCTGATCGAGCTCGCGCTGAAGGGGCCAACGGCCCAGAACCAGCAGCAGTGGGAGTTCATCGTCGTGAAGGACCCGGAGGTCAAGCGCAAGCTCGGCCGGATGAACCGCATCATGTGGCGGCTCTACCGCCCCTTCGCCCGGCGCGCGGCGCGAAACGACGTCAAGGCGGAGAAGCTGAACCGGGCCACCGAGTGGGGCGTGGAACACTTCGAAGACGTCCCGGTCTACGTGGTGGCGTGCTTCCGGGGCAACCGCTTCGCGTTTCCGCCCGTGGTGGCGGCCAGCACCTACGGCTCCATCTTTCCCGCCGTCCAGAACTTGCTGCTGGCGGCGCGGGCGGTGGGACTCGGCGCCAACATCAACACGATGCCCCTCTGGAGCAACTTCGCGGCCCGGCGGATTCTGGGGCTGCCTTTCGGCCTGACTCCGTGTGTGATGATTCCTCTCGGCTGGCCCATCGGACGCTACGGCCCCACGACGAGACGGCCCGTGGGCGAGGTCACCTCATTGGACCAGTACGGGAACCGCGCCTGGCAGCAGGCCTGACGGACGGTCCATCGCTCGTTCAAGCACCTCTGCCGAAAGGCCGAAGCGAATGGGATGTGGCTCTTCGCCGCCTTCTGCGTATTCGCCGCGATCGTCGCGTTCGCTTGCGGGATCGGCTGGCTGCTGTCCAAGAGCGTTTGGGCCCGATCGCTGGAGCGGGGAGCCGACTGGCTCTTCTGGCTCTCGCACCCCGGCGCCATGGTCGAGTCGCTCGCCGACCGGCTGGTGCGGAGCTCCGGTGAGGGCGTTGGCGTCGACCGGCTGGTCGGGGCCAGCGCCAAGGTCCTCTCCACGCCTCCGGAGCGGCTGCGCATCCAGGTGAACGGGGAGGTGTGGCAAGCCCGCGCTGACTCGTCGCTGGCCGTCGGGCAGTCGGTGCGCATCGCGGCGGTGGAGGGGCTCGTCCTCCACGTGGAGGCGGCCGAGGACGCCGCCTAGACGGCGCGAGTTTCCCTCGGCGCTCGGATCCGCCACCCTCTCCCTGCGCACCCACCGCGCGCAAGGAGGGCATCGTGGAAACTCGCAAGCTCGGGAACAGCGGATTGGAGGTCTCGGCCCAGGGGCTCGGATGCATGGGCATGAGCGAGTTCTACGGCGCCCTGGACGACGCGGAGTCGCTGGCGACGCTCGATCGCGCGCTGGAGCTGGGGATCGCGTTCTGGGACACGGCCGACGTCTACGGCCCTCACACCAACGAAGAGCTGGTGGGGCGCGCGCTTCGCGGCCGGCGGGACAAGGTGGTGCTGGCGACCAAGTTCGGAATCGTGCGCGGCGACGACCCGGCGCAGCGCGGCCTCTGCGGGCGCCCCGACTACGTGCGCGAGGCGTGCGACGCCAGCCTCGGGCGACTGGGGGTGGAGGTGATCGATCTCTACTATCAGCACCGCGTGGATCCGCAGGTTCCCATCGAGGAGACGGTGGGGGCCATGGCGGAGCTGGTGCAGGCGGGCAAGGTGCGGCACCTGGGTCTCTCCGAAGCGGGTCCGAAGACCCTGCGCCGCGCCAGCGCCGTGCACCCCATCGCGGCGGTGCAGACCGAGTACAGCCTGTGGAGCCGCGATCCCGAGGAGGGCGTGCTGGCCGCCTGCCGCGAGCTGGGCATCGGCTTCGTCGCCTACAGCCCGCTGGGCCGCGGCTTTCTCACCGGGCAGATCCAGCGCTTCGAGGATCTGGCCGAGGACGACTACCGCCGCTACTCGCCGCGTTTCCAGGGCGAGAACTTCGACAAGAACCTGCAGCTGGTGGAACGGGTGGGGGAGATGGCGCGGGACAAGGGCTGCACCGCCTCACAGCTGGCGCTGGCCTGGGTGATGGCCCAGGGCGACGACATCGTGCCGATCCCGGGGACGAAGCGCCGGCGCTACCTGGAGGACAACGCCGGGGCTTGCGACGTCTCTCTCAGCGCGGGAGATCTGGAGCAGCTCGACGCCATCGCCCCGCGCGGTGCGGCCGCCGGCCTGCGCTACCCCGAGGCGATGATGGCGGTGGTCACCGACTGAGCGACGGCGCCGGACGATGAAAACGCTCCCGCCGGACGTGCAACCGTATCGCCGCACGCCCGAGTTCTCGCAGGCCACGGTGCCGGCCGCGCTCACGCGCCGCCACACCACGAAGGCCGGCGTCTGGGGGCGCATCTGCGTCGTTCGCGGATCGCTTCGCTACCGCATTCTCGAACCGGAGCTCGAAGAGCAGGTGCTCTCGCCCGAGCATCCGGGCGTCGTGGAGCCCGAGACGCCGCACGAAGTCGAGCCGATCGGCGAAGTGTGCTTCTTCGTCGAGTTTCTCCGCAGCCCCGAGTAGGGTGCCCGCTGCTGCACCGGTGTCGGCCCCGGGCTGCACCCCGGGCCTCCCGGTGGCCTCAGATCGCCCTCTGGTTGGCACGGATGCTGCTCTCTCCGGTGCCATGGCCGACATCGTCTTCATCGAGTCCGTCGCGGCGACCGTGGTCGAAGTCGCCGTCAACACGGCGCTGGCGCTGACCCGGACGCCGCGGGCTCCCTGGCTGCGCGTCGTTCGCTGGGTGGGGCTCTCCTGCGTTCCGGGCGCAGTGGGCATCGGGTTCGCCGCATACCTGGCCTCGGACTGGACGGGAACCCTGCTGATCGCCGCGCTCGGGTTGCTCGGCCTCGCCGCGGCTTCGGGCGCCCTCTTGTCCTGGCGCGAACCCGCGGAAGTCGAGGCCACTTCGGCCCGGACCGAGTGACGCCCACCCGGTCTGGCACGGAACGGAAGTCGCACGCCCAGGCACGTACCCCGTGGTGCCCCCGTCAGTTTGGCCCGCCCTGGACGGCGCCGGTCCCCGGAGGCGCACTCGGAGATCATCATGTCTATTCGCCGCGCAAGGGCTTTGGCCCCGCTTCTGTGTCTCGGCCTCGCGTCCTGTCTGTTCGAGCCCACCAACGAGTCGGAGCTCGCGAGTCGCCGAGAGTCGGTGCGATTCCGCTGGGTCTCCCTGCAAGACCGCGCGCCCGTCGTGCTCGAGGCGGCGCTGCGGCCGGGTGGCCCCTTCCAGTCGATCGGCGTCAGCGTGGGCCCCGGCGTCCCGGTGGTGATCAACGGCGCGAGCCTCTTCGAGTTCGAGGCCATGGCCAGCATCCCGACCGAGCTGTGGCGCGACACCTGCGACGGCCGCGAGACGTTCGTGCGGGCGCGCGGCGGCAGCCTGATCCTCACCACGTACGACAACCCCAGCATCGCGGGGGCGGAACCCGAGGAGTGCATCGCGGACAACGGCGGCTTCTTCCCATTCGCTGCCATCGCGTGCGCCTCGGACACGCCGCCGGTGCGCCTCGTGGCGCCTGGTCCGGGGACCACCGACGTGGTGGGGGACTTGGAGATCGCAAGCCCCCACCAGGCGGCGGACTACGCGTGCGTGGAATCGGTGGACGGCGATTTCGTGGTGCGAGACGAGTCTCTGGAGGACCTGTCCTTCCCCGCACTGACGTCCGTGACCGGCAGCGTCGAGCTCACCTACGCCTACCAACCGAATGCGAGCATTCGCTCCATCGATCTGCCCTCGCTCGCCAGCGTGGGGGGCGACCTGCAACTGCGGTTTCCCGACTCGGGATCGGGCGGGTTCAGCCTGAGCGCCGACTTCGGCTTGCCCGCGTTGGCGAGTGTCGGGGGCGGCCTGCGCCTGGACACGGCGGCGCCAGGGACGACCATCGTGAACTACGACGGGCTCCCGGCGCTGACCTCGCTCCCGGGAAGTCTGGACGTGGACGCCAACAACGGCGACAACAGCTACGGCGGCTTCCTGGACAATCTGGCGCAGGTGGACGGCGACGTTCGGGCGGACCTGGGCTTCACGGTGACGGGCGGCTTCGGTGGACTCACCACGGTGGCGGGCGACGTCGAGGTCAGCGCCACGACCTATGTCTTCGGGAGCAACTTCCCTGCGCTGTCCACCGTGACGGGGGATTTTCGCCTCTTCGGCGGCACCTTGCTGATGGGGAACGAGTTCGCCGGCCTGGAGAGCGTGGGCGGAGACCTCACCGTCGAGTCCTCCAGCTTCAACTTGGCGCCAGCGCCGTACTTCGCGCTGCTCGAGAACGTGGGGGGCAGCCTGCGCTTCGTTTCCATGACCGGCGCCGTGGCCGAGCTGGGGTCCGTTGCGGTCGACGTGGGCGGTCTGGTTCTGGATGCCAACGACGAACTGAGCGATCTCGCGACGACTCTGTCGAAGTTGCAGGTCGACGCGTCCGGTCCGATCTCCATCACGGGAAACGAGGGCATCAGCGACTGCGAAGCCCAGGACTACGTGGACGGGCTGCCCGGCCACGCCGGACCCGTGACCATCGCCGACAACGATGCCTGCTAGGGCGAGGCCACCGTCACGCGATAAGCGGTGACGTCGGCGGAGCCCGATCCGGAGACCACCTCGGTCCCGAGGTCGACGTTCGCGACCCAGAGGGCCTCGTCCAGGTGCCCGCGTTCGACCAGCTGTTGCAAGAGTGCGCCCAGCTCGAGACGCGCCTCGAGCTGCGGGCGTTGCGACACGAGGGTGACGAGCTTCCAGCTTCGCGGGACGCCGCGGTCCAGGTGCTCGCGCTGGGCCTCGTACAGGTCGTAGCGCGCGTCCGCGTGGGCGAGGACGGACGTCTTCTCGCCGGCGGGCGTCATGCCGTGGTTGGCGACCCAGACCATGACTTCGGCTCGGGCCCCGGCGGGCGTCGGCGGCAGCGCATCCACGAGCCAGAGCTGGAACGCGAGGTTGTGGCGGCCGCCACCCGCGAGCCGGACGGCGTACTCCACTTCGAGCGGCCCTGCGTCTCCGAGCTTTCGGGGCAGCGCCTCCGTGGTGGAGTCGGTCCGCCAGGGGTGGTGCCCGAAGACGATCTCGGGATAGGCCTCCGGCATCAGGTCGCCGCCGGGCCACCGCCAGCGCCAGTGGAACGCATCCTCGCCCAGCGCGATGCACTGCTCGTAGTCGTCGAGGCTGCCCTTGTTCCACACGTTGTTGAACAGCAAGAGCGGACCGCGGCGAAGCTCGGCGTTGTCCGCGCAGTTCCAGGCGGGTGCTTCGCCAAAGCAAGCCGTGGCGACCGACCCGATTCCAACGGCCGCCAGCAGGAAATGCGCTCGGATCATCCCCTTCTCCCCGTCCCGTGGACGGCCTGCAGCATAGGGAAGCCCGCTGCGCCGGGGGCTAGGGGATCCGGTTCGTCGCTTCGGCCGGGTCGCGCTTGCGATCCTTCATGGCCGCGAAGTAGGCGAGGAGCGCCTCCAGGTCCGTGTCGCTCAGGTGCTCGTGGGACGGCATGCTGGTGTAGCGGAAGCTCCTGGGGTTGCGGATGAAGGCCTTCAGCTGCGCGGCGTCGCGGTACTCGACGATGCTCTGGGGCACGTTCAGCTCCGGGCCCACCGTGCCCCCTTCGCCGTTGATGGCGTGGCAGGCGCTGCACTCGGCGCGGAAGAGGCGGTACCCACGCCACGCCGCCGCAGACCGGGGCAGGCCGGTGGGGACGGTGTGGGGGTACTCCGTTTCGAAGGGCGCGACGTCGAAGGTGGCCAGCTGATAGGGCCACGGGTAGCGGTGGGGGTCGGCCTGCCCGGCGCCGTTCCACACCAGGTAGAAGGGCGACGGGTCGACCTGGCGCCGGTCGATGGGGTCGAAGGCGAAGTCCGTGACGGGGCCGCGGTCGGCGTCGGCCAGGGCCAGGTAGCCGCCGCGCTCCAACAGGCGGTCGCCCGAGGCCGGCTTGGTGTAGCCGTCCCGGGCGCGCAGGAAGACGTTGTGGCCGGCCAGCCAGGCGGGGTCGCGCCCGAAGCCCAGCTCCAGCACGCGGCGCAGCGGGCAGGCGTGGAAGCGCTTGGGCCGGCCGTAGTACGGGTCGTCGACGGAGACGACCTCGAGCTTGCAGTCGTGTCGCAGGGCGTTGCGGGTCAGCTGGCCGCGACGCTCGCCGCCCTCCGAGAAGTCGAGCAACGCCTTCTCGGCGAAGGCTGTCCCGGCCAGGGCCGCCAACGCCAAGCCGGCAAGGACGCCACCCCCAACGCAACGGCGCCGACGTCCCCGAGGACGCCGGCGCCGGCTCGATCCCTGGCAGGAGCGGCTAATTGCGTCCCCGCAGCATGCGCTTCGCGCGCGCGCGGTTCAGCTCGCGCAGCTCGTCCATGGTGGCTTCGGCGAGATCCGAGCCGACGACCTCGTCGTCCTCGGCCTTGAGCTCGTCCATGTCCACCCAGTTGGCGTACACGTCGCGGGTGCGGTCGGTAATGATGCCGGCCTTCAGCAGCGTCTTGATCAGCACCCGGAAGATGTTGGTGCTCTCGGTCATCGTCTGGCGGCGGTCCTCGTCGGTGAAGGCCTCCATGATAGCGCCCCGCACCCACTGCCAGTCCAGCCCGAAGGGCGCGTAGATGGCCTGCTTCTGCTCGGCGTTCACCAAGTTGAAGAGCAGGTGGTGGAAGCACTCGGCGGCCCACGCCTCCACCTTCTCGTGCTCTTCCGGGGTCAGTTCGGGCACGGTGCGGTCGGCCCAGATCTTGCCGAACTTGTGGTGGAAGGCCTCGTCCGACATCACCAGCTGCACCGTGCGGCGCAGCAGCGGGTCCTGGGTCTTGACCTGGATGGTGGCGAAGGCGCCCATGGCCAGGCCTTCGATCAGCATCTGCATGCCGATCAGCTTCTTGTAGACCTCGCCGGAGGCGACGATCTCCGACATCAGCGAGCGGAGCGTGCCGCCCACCGGGAGCGGCGTGCCCCAGCGCGCGCGGATGTAGTTGGAGAAGGCCGTCACGTGGCGGGCTTCCTCGCGGGCCTGGTTGGCGGCGTACTCCTGGGCGCCCGGGTCGCGCATGATCTGCACCAGGCTGTTGGAGAGCGACAGCGCGCCCTGCTCGCCGTGCAGGATGCTCGAGAGCGACCAGCGCATGGACTGGTTGGCCAGCTCGATCTGCTGGCCCTCGTCGAGCTTGTCCACCACCGCCGAGTTGAGCTCGGGGGAGAAGTCGCGCGGCATCAGGGTCTCTTCCTTCAGGTTGAAGGGGACCGAGAAGTCGATGTAGCGGGTGTCGGTCGGGTCCCAGAAGTGGTCCACCGTGGCCGAGATGATCGAGTCGAACGCATCCGTGCGCTCGCCGTAGCGCTCGATCTCGAGCATCGAGCCGAAGTCGTCGCGGTCGACGGTGTTGTAGATGGGATCGTGGGTGATGTCTTCGGCCATGGGGTGTTGCCTCCTCGGACCGGCGCTGCCGGATGGGGTTCCTGTACCGGGGTGAATTCCTATGAGGGATGCGTTCCCGAAAGCTGAATGCGAACCAAGGTCTCGACGAGGGCGTCGCGCTTCGCGCGCTGCGGGTCCTCGCACCACCACGCCACCACCCGCGCCCACATGCCGACCACGGCTTGGGACACGATGGCGGGATCCATCTCGGCGGGCATCTCGCCGGCTTCGATCTTCTCGCGCCGCCCGGCCTCGAACGAGCTGGCCAACGAGGCCAGCACGTCGGATTCGACGGCCGCGGCTTCGGCGTCGCCGCTGAAGAGGATGCGCATGACGTCGCGGCGGTCTTCGGCGAAGGAGAACATGGCCTCGGAGTGGGCGCGCACGCGCTCGCGCAGGTCCGGCGCGCTCTCCCAGGCGGCTTCGAGCCGGGCCATCAGGTCGCCGATGGTGGTGTCGACGATCTCGCGCAGGATGTCCTGCTTGTCCCGGAAGTGGAGATAGAAGGTGCCGGCCGCGACGCCCGCGCTGCGGGCAATCTGGTGGGTCGTCACCCGGTGCAGGCCGTGCTCGGCGAACAGGCCCTCGGCCGCTTCCAGCAGGCGGGCCCGGGTGGCGAGCCGGCCGCGGGTCCGGGGCGAAAGCTCGGCGTCCGCTGCAGAAGCGGCGCCGGAGGCAACGGAAGCGGGGGCGACCTCGACACTGACGCTCATGTCAGTCAGTGACATTACCGTCATTCGCTCTCGAGGGCAATCATCGTGTCGAGCCGGGATCTGTTTCCCCAGGGGGCGACGGGCTCGGTGGTACGCTGAGGCGCCATGGCCCACACGGCCCTCTTCGTCACGTGCTTGGTGGATCAGTTCCTGCCGGAGGTGGGGGAGGCGGCGGTGCGGCTGCTCGAGCAGGTGGGCTGCCGGGTGGCCTTCCCGCCCGAGCAGACCTGCTGCGGGCAGCCCCTCTCCAACGGGGGCTTTCCGAACGAGGCGGCTCCGCTCGCCCGTCGCTTCATCGAGATCTTCGAGCCCTACGAGGCGGTGGTCACCCCGTCGGGTTCGTGCGCCAGCATGGTCCACTCCTACGCCGCCGGGCTCCTGGCCTCGGAGCCTGCGTGGCGCGAGCGCGCGGCGGCCCTGGCCGCCCGAACCTTTGAGCTCTGCAGCTTCCTGCGCGCCCGCGACTTTGTGCCGCGGGCGCGGGTCGAAGGGCGCGTCGCGGTCCATCCCCCGTGCCATCTGCTGCGCGAGCTGGGGCAGGGGGATGCGCCGGCGGCCCTGCTGGCCCGCGTGCCCGGCATCGACCTGGTTTCGCTGCCGCGGGCCGAGGCCTGCTGTGGCTTTGGCGGCAGCTTCTCGGTCCAGCACGCCGACTTGTCGACGGCCATGGCCGACGACAAGCTGGCCGCCGTGGCCGAATGCGGCGCCGACTGGGTGGCCAGCGCAGACACCGGCTGCCTGCTCCACCTGGGCGGCCGGCTGGCGCGAACGGGTGCGCGCGCTCGGGCCGTGCACGTGGCCGAGCTCCTGGCCGCTCCGTCGTGAGTGGCGCGTCGACCGAGGCGCCCTTCGGCGAACGCATCGACCGCGCTCTGGCCGACACGGGGTTGCAACGCGCGCTCGGCGGGACCGTGGGCCGTCTGGCCACCGCGCGTCGCGATGCGTTCGCGGCCCTGCCGGAGGGCGACGCCCTGCGCGACGCCGCGCGCGCCGCGAAGCTCGGGGCGCTCGCGTCGCTGGATCGGCACTTGGAAGCCCTGGCGCGGGCCGTCGAGGCCAACGGCGGCCACGTCCACTGGGCCCGCGACGCGGCCCAGGCGCGCACCATCGTCATCGACATCGCCCACCGGGCCGGTGCGCAGACGGTGGTGAAGAGCAAGTCCATGGCCACCGAGGAGATCGCGCTCAATCCCGCGCTGGAGGCGGCGGGGCTGCGCGTGGTGGAGACGGACTTGGGCGAGTACATCGTGCAGCAGGCCGGCGAAGCGCCCTCGCACATCATCGTCCCGGCCATCCACAAGACCCGCGCCGACGTGACGGACCTCTTCGAACGCGTCCACGGCACCGACCGCAAGGAGACGGCCGAGGCGCTGACGGCCGAGGCCCGCGCGCGCCTGCGCCAAGACTTCCTCGGCGCCGAGATGGGGATCACCGGTGCGAACTTCGCCATCGCGGCCACGGGCAGCCTGGTGATCGTGGAGAACGAGGGCAACGCGCGCCTCTGCAGCACGCTGCCGCGGGTGCACGTGGCGGTGATGGGGATGGAGAAGGTGGTTCCGGACTGGCCCACCGTCGGCACGCTGCTCTCCCTCCTGGCCCGCAGCGCCACGGGGCAGCGGATGACCAGCTACGTGTCGGTGCTGGGAGGGCCCCGCGGCGATGACGAGGTAGACGGCCCGGAGGAGTTCCACCTGGTGCTGCTCGACAACGGCCGCTCCGAGCTGCTGGCAGACCCGGTGCTGCGGGAGTCGCTGGCCTGCATCCGCTGCGGCGCGTGCCTCAACGCCTGCCCCGTGTACGGCCGCATCGGTGGGCACGCATACGGCTTTGCCGTGCCCGGACCCATTGGAGCCGTCGTGGCGCCGACCATCCAGGGCACGCCGGACGCCGCGGCGCTGCCCTTCGCTTCGTCTCTGTGCGGCGCGTGCCGCGACGTGTGTCCGGTGCGCATCGACCTGCCCCGGATGCTGCTGGCACAGCGCGCCCGCGCGCGGCGCGGCGACGTCTCCGGACTGGGACGCGCGGAGCGCGGGCTGGCCCGGATGGCCGCTCGGGTCTTGGGTTCGGAGCGCCGCTACCGCGTGGCGACGGCGCTGCTGCGTGGGTTGACGCGCGGCCTCTCCCGGTTCGGCCCGGCACAGCGGCTCCCCGGGGTGGCGGCCTGGACGGGGCCGCGAACGCTGCCCGAGCCCGCCAAGGAGCCTTTCCGGCGCCGCTGGGAGCGCGACCGTGGGTGAAACGCGGGCCGAGTTCCTGGCGCGCGTGCGCGACGCGCTGGCGCGCGGCGCGCAGTCCCTTCCGGGGGAGCGACCCGTGTCGCCGCCCGTCATGCGCTTCCCGCCCGACCCGGCCGCGTCGTTCGCCGCCGAGCTCGAGGCGGTGGGCGGCCGCGTTCACCGCCTCGAGTCGGCCGCCGAGGTCGGTGTCCGCGTGGCCGAGCTGGTGCGCGAGGAAGCGGCCGGGCGCGTCGCGCGCGCTGGCACCCCGGGTCTGGAGGACTTCGGACTGGACGCCGCCCTCGCCACCACACCCGCCCGCCTGGAGATCTGCCGCCCGGGCGCCCCGGCCGACGTGCGCTCCCTCGCCGACGTGGATCTCGCCATTACGGCAGCCGAGGCCGGCCTCGCCGATACGGGCACTCTGGTGCTCCGGCCGGGGCCGGCCCACCCGCGTGCGCTCTCCGTCCTGGCACCGGTCCACGTCGCCATCCTGCGCGAGGAAGACCTCCACCCGCACCTGGCCGCCTTCGCCGCCAGCGAAGCGCGACGCCCGCGGCACCCCTGCATCCTCGTCACCGGCCCCAGTCGCACCGCCGACATCGAGATGATCCTCACCCGGGGCGTGCACGGCCCGCGCACGCTGCACGTGGTGCTGGTCGGGAGCGGGTGAAATCCAGGGCGATCTATCGAGCGCTCTTCTCCCAGACCGAGACGTGTGCGTCGCTGTCCTCGGTGAAGGGCTCGCGGTTCCAGCCCGCCCAGCGTTCGCGCAGGGTCAGGCCGGCCAGCCGCGCCATCAGGTCGAGCTCGGCGGGCCAGACGTAGCGGAAGGGCGCGGAGAAGGTGCGCAGCTCGCCTTCGCTAACCCAATAGTGGTGCGAGTAGTGGATCTGGCGGACGAAGTCCGTGTATTCCTCGAAGCCGAGGTGGGTCGGTTGCGCGTCGAACACGCGCACCCGTTCGCCCGGCGGCACCCGCCGCAGCTGAGGCACGTAGACCTCGATCACGAAGCACCCGCCCGGCTCGAGGTGAGCGGCCGCATTCTGGAAACACGCGACCTGCTCGTCCTGTGTGGTCAGGTTCGTGATCGTGTTGAACACGAGATACGCGAGCCGAAAGCGGCCGTCGACCCGCGTCGTCGCGAAGTCTCCCGCGGTGGCCGCGATCTTCTCCGCCCCCGGCTTGCGGCGGAGCTGCTCCAGCATCGGCTCGGAGATGTCGATGCCCGAGACGCGCACGCCGCGCTCGCTGAGCGGAAGGGCCACGCGCCCGGTGCCCACGCCGAACTCGAGGGCCGCGCCTTTCCCGGCCAACTCCGCGAGGAAGTCGACGGCCGGGCCCAGGACTTCGGGCCGGTACTTGTCGGCCGAGGTCTCGTCGTAGCGCGCCGCGACCTGCTGGTCGAAGTGGATCTTCGTCACGCGCCCAACGCTGTCACGCTCGCTCTGCCGTTCGCAAGGGAATTCGCGCTCCGGCGCGCAGCGAAATCCCAGTCACGAAGCGCGCCGGGGCCGACCCGGGTAGTCTGGCGACACGTTCGACCGTCGCGGGGGCCAGCCGTGGAGTGGAAGTGCGTGCGGGGTTGTCCCACCCACGGTCGGGTCGTCTACGGGCCGCCCGACGGTCGCCATCCCCTCACTCCCCCACCGGTTCGCGACCGCTACGAACGAGAGTGCGCTCGGCTGGAAACCGTCGTGTGGCTCGACCGGAGCGCCGGCCTGGCGGGCCTCAAATCGGGTGTCGACGAGGTGGCGTGGGAGTGCGCGGAGCTCGCGTTTCCCGTCCTGAGCTTCAGCACGCCCGCGAAGGGCCGCGGCTGGATCGACCTCTCGGTCGCGGAGTCGCCCGACGCCACCGGCCTCGCAATCCTCCGCTGTACCCTCTACGACGACCCTCACCACCACTGGGCCACCACCGTCGCCACCGCCCTCGCCCAAGCACTCGACACGCCTCTCCACGTCCGCGATCTCGGTCCGGACGCCTAACGCCAGCCTCCCGAGACGGGTGCCGAGGCGCGGCGCTGCCAAGGCGGGCGCCCCGAAGCCGTAGCAGCGCTACGGCGAGGGAAGCCCAACGCCGCCAGCGTCGCGCCTCGGCGCCCGTCCCTAGTCGCAGTGAGTGCCTTGGCAAATCGACCGTGGGCTTTCGTCGGCGAACGTCTTGGGCTCGATCTGGATCGTGGCGTGGCCGATGTCGAACCGGCTTCCCAGGAGTTC
>JAKSBN010000351.1 GCA_022361175.1 Pseudomonadota bacterium
CCGGGACATCAACTCGCGCAGGGAGGAGGAAACGAACAGCGCTCGCACCGGGCCGACTTCTCCGGCCTTGTAGAGCGCCACCGCGCGGCGGCTCATGGAGCGCTGGGTCCGGGCCAGCGCCCGCTCGCGGCGTTCGCGGTCGGCCTCCAGGGCCACGGCCGCCTTCTTGGCTTCGCGCGCGTCGGCCCGGGCCCGGCGCACGTCGTCCGTGAGCCGCCCGAGACGCCGGTCGAGCTCGTCGAGGCGGTCGAAGAGCTCGCGCTCGTTCCGCTCGAAGACCCCCACCCGCTCGCGCGAGTCCTCGATGGCGTCGCGCAGCGACTCGAGCTCCCGCCCGCGGCTCTCTTCGGCCGGCGCCGGGCCCGCCGCGCACGCCGCGGCCAGCAGCAGCAGCGCGCCGCCGACCCTCACGCCCGCCATCCGAGCAGCGCGGAGAGCGAGCCGGTGACGCCCAGAACCGCTCCAGCGCACACCAGCGCGCCCATCTCGGCCGCGTCGAAAAAGCGCGGCGTGCTGCTCCCCAAGAAGAACTCCAGCCCGTAGGCCACGGAGGGGAGCAACAGGCGAAACGCGGCGTACAGCCCCACCAGCGCAACCAGGCCGCCGACGGCCCCCTGCAGCAGCCCCTCCAGCAGAAACGGGGCCCGCACGAAGGAGCGGCTGGCGCCCACCAGCGAGAGGATCTCCAGCTCGTCCTGGCGAGCGTAGACGGCCAGGCGGATGGTGTTGGCCACGATCAGCAGCGCCGCGAAGGCCAGCACGCCACCGAGCCCCACCGCGCCGACCCGCACCAGCGCCAGCGCGCGCGAGTAGCCCTCGACCCACTCCTGCCCGTACGCCAGCTCGGCGACGCCGGGCAGGCCCGTCAACGCCTCGACCACGCGATCCAGCGACGCCGGGTCGCGCGCCGACTCGTGCAGCGACAACTCCAACGACGCGGGCAACGGGTTCTCGTCCAGGCCCTCCAGCAGCGCGGCCCCGCCCACGCTGTCTTGAAAGCGCGCCAGGGCGTCCGCCTGGGTCACGAGGTCGACTCCGGCAACGCCTTCGACCGTGGCGACCCGGTCCGCCAGCTCGCGCTGCGCGGCCGGCGCCAGGTCGTCCTCCAGGTAAGCCGTCACGTGGATCTCCCGGCCGAAGCGGTCCAAGAGGCCCTGCATGTTCGTCACCAGAAGACCGAAGGCGCCTACCAGCACCAGGCTGATGGCGATGGTGAGGACGGCGACGCCGCTCGTCACCGGGCTGGCGCGCAGCCCGCGCCACGCCGTCCGCAACAGCACGCCGAGCGCAGCCAGCACCCGGGTCACGGGGCCGAGCTCATGGGCGGCGCGTCGCGGGCGATGCGGCCGCCTTCCAGGTGGACCCGGCGCTTGCCGAAGCGCTCTACCAGCGAGCCGTCGTGCGTGGCCACCAGCACCGTGGTTCCGCGGGTGGCGGAGCTGGCGATCAGATCCATGATCTCGACGGCGAGATCGTGATCCAGGTTGCCCGTGGGCTCGTCGGCCAGCAGGATCTCCGGCTCGTTCACCAAAGCGCGCGCGATGGCCACGCGCTGCTGCTCACCACCGGACAGCGACAGCGGATGGTGGTAGCGGCGATGCGCCAGTCCCACCTGCTTCAGAATCGAGAAGGCCCGGGCGCGCGCTTCGCGACGCGGCGTCCCGACCACGTCCAACGCCATGCAGACGTTGTCCTCCACCGTGCGCCGCGGCAGCAGCTTGAAGTCCTGGAAGATGACCCCGATCCGCCGGCGCAGGCGCGGGATCGCCGACTCCCGCAGGCGGGCGATGTTGCGCCCCAGCACCAGAATCTGGCCCTCGCTCGGCCGCTCGGCCGCGAACAGAAGCTTCAACAGCGTCGTCTTGCCGGCACCCGACGGGCCCGTGAGGAACACGAACTCGCCCTTGTTCACTTCCAGCGTGACGTCCTGCAACGCGAACTGGCCCGCTAGGTAGGACTTGGAGACGTGGTAGGTGCGAATCGGGCTGTCGCCACGGGGGCCGGAGGTCGGGCTGGCACTCCCGGTCACTTGGAGCCGCGCTTCCGCTTGCGCGCGTTCTCCACCAGGTAGTCGAGCACCACCTCGTCCAGGGGTTTCTGGCTGACCACGCCTTCGCCGAAGGCGCGCGACAGGCGCTCCTTGGGGGTCTCCGCGTCGGCGGCGGCCGCCTCCGGTCCGTCGGGCTCCAGCGGCGGCAGCGTCGACGCCGTGTCGCCGCCGTCTCGAAACGCGTCCTCGCCCAACCGCTCGCGAATGAGGCCGTCGTGGTCGCCTGCGCGCAGGGCGTGCAGCATGGCCTTGTGCTGCCCCTCCATCAGTTTGCGCACCTCGCCCTCGAGGTCCTTCGCCTGCAGCTTGTCCGAATAATCGCGCTTCTGGGAGGCGAGGATGTTGCCGCCGTGGAACAGGTGCGTGATCACGTGGGGATTGCCACGACCGCTGTCCTCGGTCTGGACGTGAAAGAGCACGCCGCGATAGCGGTAGTTCGTATTGAACCCGGACAGCATTGTGGGCTTGGAACCCCCACAAATCACCTTCACCGTGCAGCGGCGCCCTCCGGCGCTACCGCCCCGATCCTGTTTAACAAAACGGCCAGGCCTCGCCCTCATGCGAACGACCGCATGCGGGTCCCGACGCTTCGCCTATCGGAGAAAACCCGGCAGGAATTGAACGTCGGTTATGCTCGCGCGTCGAGTTCTCAGCGCGGCTTTCGCCCCATGGGGGCAGGCCGGGGCTGTCGCCCCCCATTCGCCCCAGTTGGGGCAGCGGTTGGGGCGGCGGATTGAGGGGGGGCAACGCACGGATGTCGGCTCGAAGTGTGCTCTTGATCTTGCTCATGGGGGGACTGCTCCTGCCCGGCAGCGCGCTGGCCGACGAGGAAGAAGGAGCGCTCGACGGCTTCAACCGCGCGATGAAGAGCACCAACCGCTGGCTGCTGCTGCACCTCATCTCGCCGGCCACCAAGGGCTACAACTGGATCGTCCCGAAGCTCGGCCAGGAAGCCATCCACAACGCGCTCACGAACCTGGACCGACCGCGGGACATCATCAACAGCCTGCTGCAGGCCAAGCCTCGCCGGGCCGGCCGCCACCTGACGTCCTTCCTGCTGAATTCCACGTTCGGCCTGGGGGGCCTGCTCTACGTGTCCGACCGGGTCCTGGACGACACCGGGCCCGAGAGCTTCAACGAAACCCTGGGCGTCTGGGGACTGCCCCCGGGTCCCTACGTCGTGCTGCCCTTCTACGGCGGCACCTCTCCTCGCGGCCTGACCGGCCTGGGCGTCGACGTGTTCCTCCATCCCCTCTTCTGGGTGCCCGGCGGCACCACCGGCACCATCGCCTCTTCGAGCCGCACCGCCATCGGCGGCCTCAACACCCTGGCCCTGCTGATGCCGACGCCGTGGGCCAGCGAGTCGGAGTGGAAGGCGTACGAGGATCTCATCCGCGCCGAGACCGACTACCTAGAGGACAAGCAGCTCTTCTACGAAAACCAGCAGTTGGACGTGGAGGACTGAGGGGCAGGCGCCCCCCGGCGCCCACCCCTCTCCCCGGCTAGGCGCGTGCTCGGGGGCAGAGAGCCAATCCCAACAGACCGAGAGCGACGAGGCCCCCCGTGCCGGGCTCGGGGACCGGCGCCAGGGGTCCGAAGCCCGGAGTCGGCGCGTCCGACACCGCGAAGTCGGCCGCGTTGTCGTCGGTGTCCACGTCGGCGAAGTGCCGCGCCAGGCTGGAGCCGGCCGGAGCGTCGGGCGCGGCCTGCCCCTCGCCTGCGAAGACGTCTCCGCCCGTGAAGGAGCCGTAGCCGAGGGCGTCCAGCACCCCGACCGCGCCTCGCAGCACCACCGAGTCGGGCCCGTTCTGGAAGTCGAAGTTCGCGCGGGCGTCCGCCTCGGGCACCGCCGTCTCACCCGCGCCGTCCACGTCGGCCAGCACGAAGAAGCCGTCCTCCGGAATCACACCGGCCAGGGCGACGACGGGCCCCACCGCACCCCCGGCGCCGTTCACTCCCTCCAGCACCAGCCCGTCGAGCGACGTCCCGGGCGTCCCGTAGAGCTCCACGAACGAGAGGCCGTTGTCGCTCCCGACGGCGTCGTAGAACACCTCGGACAGGACGGGGTTGGCGCCAGCCCCGCTGGCGGCCGAGAGCACGCCGCCCCAGATAGCGATCCGACCCGCCCAGGCGGCGATCGAAAACCGAGAACCCAACATCAGCGTTCCTCCTTCGGGGTGGGATTCGGGACCTGGATCGACGCGCCCTCCGTCCGCAGCGCGCGGCCGAACCAGCCGCCGGTCCAAGCGTCGAGGCCGGCGGCCAGCTCGCGCGCACGCAGCTCGAGGCGTGCCGCCTCCGGGTCGCCCGGCGGGCGCGCGGCCCGCTCGGCCAGTGCGCGCTGGCGCTCGAAGTACAGCTGGTTCACTTCGTCGAGGACGTCGTCGCG
>JAKSBN010000438.1 GCA_022361175.1 Pseudomonadota bacterium
ACGGGGTCGCTCTGCCGCAGCGATCGGGTGTGCAAGTACAACCAACTGCTTCGCATCGAGGCCCAGCTGGGCGACCGAGCCGAGTACGCCGGCCGCAGCACGCTGTCGGGGGGCGCACGGTGAGGCTTCTGCGGAGCGCGCCCGCAGCGGCGACCGCCATCCTGGTGCTGGCGGTGACGGCCTCGGCCTTCGTTCCGCGCGCCGAGCGCGTGGCCGCCGCAGTGGCGGAGAGCAACGTCGCCTCGGGGCGCGCGCAGCCGCTGTTGCTCGAGGTGCAGCTGGTCACGCGGGAGGGGGGCGATCCCGTGGGCAGCGGCGAGCTGGTGGTGCATCCCACCGGCTTGGCGCGGCTGGAGCTGCGGGGGGCTCAGCAGCTCGTGGAACGCCACCTGCTTCAGGGCTCCGAGCACAGCGCCAGCCGCAACGGCCGCGAGCTGGCCGAGCCCCGCGCCTTTCTGCCCCCGCTGTTCCTGCTGCAGTCGGACTCGGCGCTCACGCTGCGGGCCGCGTTGTCCGCGTACGACGTGGACGCGGATGCGATTCGGCTGGCGCCGTGCGGTGAGCGGGACTGCTACGTCTTGGGCGGTCTGCGCGCGCCTCCGCCGCGGCTGCATCACCCCCAGGACGAAGAACTGCCCCCCGCGCCGGAAGTCAAAGACCCGCGCGAACGCCCCACCCCGATTCCGCCCGACGCGAAGCCCGCTCTGGCGCTCTGGATCGACACCCGGAGCTACCAGGTGGTGGGGATCGATGCTTCCGACGGCGTGAAGATCCGATTCGGTCCGCTGACCCAGTTTGGAACCCTGCGCGTGCCGCGCTGGCTGCGCATCGAGGAGCCCGGTCGCGGCCCAGTGCGCTTCCTGGTCGAGCGCGCGGCCCCGGTCAATGCCCCCGCGGCGGCCTTCGGCCGCGCCTGGCTCACCCCAGAACCCCCTGGGGATGATCCAGAGACTTCCGGGGTGGACACCGGGGACGCCCCGGGGCCGCCGGATCCGGAAAAATCCGACATTTTTTGATTTCAGGCCTACAGCAACTCGGGACAAATACCGAAGAGCTCCTCCAGGTTCGCGCCGGAGTTTGCGTTCCATGCGGTTGCGGAAGGCACCGCCGGCGCTCAGCGGCACTTCCTGCCACGGACAACCCGGAGGCGATGATGAGCAGCAAGCAGCGACTCAGTGTTTTGGTGGTCGACGAGGACGAAGCCACCACGATTGCACTGAAAGAATTCTTGAACCACGACGGATATCGCGTTCAGTCGCTCTCGGACCCGAGTCGAGCGGGCGAAGAGGTGCGCGAGGGGACCTACCAGATCGTCCTGCTCGACGTGTCGCCGGGCGGGGGCGGCGTTCACGCCTTGCAGGACATCCGCAGCGCGGACAGCGACCTGTGCATCATCGCCACCACCGCGGTTCCGTCGGTGGAGATGGCGGTGGCCACCATGAAGCACCAGGCCTTCCACTATCTGCAGAAGCCGCTCGAGGAGGAAGAGCTGAAGGCCGTGCTCGACCAGGCGATTCGCGAGAAGGGCCTGCTCGTCGATCTCGAGACGCGCCTCAACAGCGAAGTGGGCCAGCGCATTCGCGATCGGCGCAAGGAAGCGGCGCTGACGCTCAAGCAGCTGGCCAACCGCACCGGGCTGTCGGTGAGCCTCATCTCGCAGATCGAGCTCGGCAAGAGCGCGGCGTCCATGTCCACGCTCCACAAGCTGGCGGCCGCCCTGCAGGTCCGAATGACGTATTTCTTCGAGACCGTCTAGTCCCAAGCGGGGGTGAACGGGCCCGGGACCGCCCTCGGCGGCTCGGGCCCGACCCGTTTCTGCCTCCCGGTTCGCCCCTACCCTGACCTGTGCGGCTCGTGAGGAGGTGCGATCCGTCACAGCGGGTCGTGGGAGGAGAGGCCCTCCCCTGCGGGTCCTCAGGTTGGCACAAGCCGGACCGATACAGGGGGAGGATCCACCGGCCGGTTTCTCGGCCAGCGAGGCAGCCCCCCATGTCCGCACCCGCGCGTTCGACGCCCACGTCGACCGACTCCGAGCTCGAGACCCTGCTGACGTCGTTCGACACGAGCTACGCCTGGAACTACGGCTCCGTCAAGGAAGGCCTGCGCGACCTGTACGAGAAGGCCAAGCGCGAACAGTGGAACGCGACGGAGCAGCTCGACTGGGACACACCGGTCGATCCTGAGAGTGAGATCGTCCCTCAGCAGTTCAACCCGCTGGTCGACTACGCGCCCTTCAAGCGCCTGAGCCCGCGCGAGGTGAAGCGCTTCAACCACGGCCAGATTTCGTGGCAGCTCTCCCAGTTTCTGCACGGCGAACAGGGCGCTCTGATCGTGGCTTCGCAGCTGGTGGCGGCGGTGCCGTGGCTGGACGCCAAGGAGTACGCCGCCAGCCAGACCATGGACGAGGCCCGACACGTCGAGGTGTTCAGCCGCTACGTGCGCGAGAAGCTGGAGTGGGAGTGGCCGATCAATCCCAACCTGAAGCAGCTGCTGGACACGATCATTCTCGACTCGCGGTGGGACCTCAAATACCTGGGGATGCAGATTCTGGTGGAGGGCCTGGCCATGGCCGCCTTCGCGAATCTCTACCAGCTCGCCACCGAGCCGCTGGCCAAGAGCCTGGTTCACAACGTGATGCGAGACGAAGCCCGGCACATCGCCTTCGGCGTGCTGTCGCTGCGCGGCTACTACGACGACATGCCCGAGAACGAGCGGCGCGACCGCGAGGAGTTCATCATCGAGGCCTGCCAGCTCATGCGCGATCGCCTCGTGGGCGGCGACGTGGCCGCGGCCATGGGCATGAACGTCGACGAGGTGATCGAGGTCGTGCAGCAATCGCCGGTGATGCAGCTCTTTCGCCAGATGCTCTTCGCGCGCGTGGTCCCCAACATCAAGCGCTTGGGTCTTCTCACGCCGCGAGTGCGCGGGGCATTCGAAGAGCTCCAGATCATCCAGTTCGAGGACGCCGACCCGGAGGCCCAGGATCGTTCGCTGGGTCTCGCCGACTAGCGGGGCTCAAGCGCCCCCCGCGTAGACCAGAAGCGCGCCGAAGGCGATTGCGACCACGCTCCAGCTTCGCAGGACGGCGGTCGGCAGCTCGAGCCACCACGCCACGAACGCGTCCATCCGCGCGCGGCCCATCAACAACAGCCCGCCGGCGGCCACCAACGCGATCACGCCGATCACCCGCACGACCGTCGGCAGCTGACACGCGGGAGCCGCCAGCAGAAACAGCACACCCATGGCCACTCGCACACCGACCGCGATTGCGAACCGCGGCCGGGACTCCAGAGATGCGAGGGTGCCCAAGAAGCGCTCCGGCACCACCGCGATCGCGACCCCCAACAGCACGACCACGACTCCCACGAGCGATACGGCGATTGCCATGCGGCCTCCGTTGCGCCGTCGCGAGACGACGTCACGAGAACAGAGTACCGCCGTCGAGCGAGCCGCCCAAAGGGGCGGTGCGAACCGGGGCGACCGCCGTGCGCCTAGGGAGCGTTGCCGTTGGCGGGGGGCGAGTCTTCGGGGGCGGCGAGACACGAATCCAGGAACTTCTCGATGCGCTGGTAGGCCAGCATCCGGTTCTCTTCCTGAAACGTGTAGTGCCATTCCCGCGGCAGCTCGAGGTACTCGTGCTTCTTGCCCGCCTTCTTGAGGGCCTTGGCCATGCGTTTCGAATGTCTGGGGATGACCACGGAGTCGTACTCTCCGTGGATCAGGAGGATGGGAACGCGGATCCGTTCGACGGACTTGAGCGGGGAAACCGACGCGAGCTTCGACCGATCGAAGAGCCAGTGACCGATCCATCGGGAGTCGGGCCGACCCCGAATCCACATGTCGCGCTGACGTAGAAGTAGATTCAGATCGGATATGCCCGCCCAGCTGATGGCGCAGCGGTAGAGGTCCGGCGTTGTGGCGGATCCCTGGAGCGCGGCGTAGCCGCCATAGCTCGCTCCCAGGATGGCGATGCGCTTCGGGTCGGCGATGCCCTGGGCGACGAGCCAGGAGACACCGTCTGCAACGTCCTGTTGCATGGCCCGACCCCATTCGCCGAAGGACGCCTGGAGGTGCCGACGCCCGTAGCCGGTCGATCCGCGAAAGTTGGGTCTTAGGACGGCATAGCCTCGCGAGGCGAGGAACTGGGTTTCGGCGTCGAAGTCGAGGGTGTCGCGCGCGTGAGGTCCGCCGTGTGGAACCACGACGGTTGGCTGCGGCCCTTCTGGCGAACTGGCAGGGAGCGTCAGCACGGCGGGGATCTCGAGGCCATCGCGAGCTCGATAGGAAACGAAACGCGCGTTTCCCAGGCCGCTGGGGTCTAGGTCAGGCAGTTCGCGAAAGAGCGGATCCATCGTCTTTGCCGCTCGGTCGAGCAGGTAGTAGGCGCCGGGCTCGCGAGGACTGCTCGATCGAACGAGTAGCCGGTTCTCCTGACCCCACTCAGGCCAGAGGATCGTGTTGTGCATCCCCGCGAGCGC
>JAKSBN010000124.1 GCA_022361175.1 Pseudomonadota bacterium
GCGGCGAACACGCAGGCCGCCAGCGCGCCCAGGGCCAGGCCGCCCAATACCCAGTGCGGTCGGCCCAAGAAGCCCCAGCCCGCGGGCCGCGCTGCCCAGCCGTCCTCCCAGAAGAGGAAGGCGGCCGCGTGGGCCAGTGCCAACGCCAATGCCGACCAGCCGAACACGCGCGGCGCCCACTGGGCGGCGCGTCCCTCGGCCCCGGCGAGGCGGGCCCACAACGGCCGCCAGAGAAGCGAGGCCGTCAAAAAAAGGAAGGCCCACAGACCGCTGGTGCGAAGCGCGGCTTCGACCGACGGTGTCAGGGCCGCGCGGCCCGCATCCAGCAGGGCGGGCGCGAAGAGGGCTCCCGCCGCCGTTCGCGCGACGCCCTCGGCCCGCGACGGGCGGGCGCCGGCGAGGGGCGGGCTGGAGGCGGCCGCGCCCATCTAGTGAACCTTCTCCGACGCCGGGGCATCGCCGTAGTGCGCGTCGAACCAGGCCTGCAACGTGGCCGTCTCGACGCCGGCGTGGCAGCCGCCGTTGGCGCAGCCGCTGGAGACGCCCCAGGCCGCGGTATCGCGCGGGGGCACGAAGCCGGCGCGGTGCGAGTGCAGCTGCGGCCGGCCGCCGATGACGACCGTCTTGGGCATGTGGCACGAGACGCAGCTCACCTGGGCCGCCTCGGGGCACGGCACGTGGTCGGCGCCGCGCTCGGGCTCGTGGTAGAAGGCGTCGTCGGTGTGGCAGTCCTGGCACGCGATGCGCGCCGCAGCCAAATCGCCGTGGCTCGGGTGGCAGACCGAGCACGTGATGCCCAGCTTCACGTCGTCTACCCGCCAGCCGCCGCCCGGGTCGAGGGCGGCCTCGGCCGCATGGCAGCCGAGGCAGTCCTCCGTGACGTCGCCGAAGCGCCCGTCGTAGCTCTCGCCGAGGGATGTCAAGCTGTCGGCGTGTCCGCCCGCGGCCCAGGACGGATACTCCTGGTGCCTCTGGCGGGGATGGCCATTGCCCCACCAATGGCTCGAGTTCTGGCCCGGGCTCGGCTCGAGCCCGCGGAAGAACGCCTGCAGGTCGTCGCCCGGGCGATAGCCGACGGGAAAGTGGTAGGCGCCGTCCGGCGTCGTGCCGCGGTGGTGGCACTGGCCGCAGACCTGGGAATCCACCGTGGTGGTGACCGCCCCGAGCCCCCACGTTCGCACGTGCCACTCCGACGGACCGTGGCACGACTCGCAGCCGATGTTGGGCTCGACGAAGGTCCCCGTCTCGACGTCGAGCCCCACCGTGTGACAGCCGTGGCAGCGGCGCAGCGGGTCGGGCAGTTCCCAGCCGTCCCACGCCTTCACGTCCCAGCGCTTCTCGAGGGGCCACCAGGCGCCGGGCAGCAGCGTCTCGTGTCCGTCCTCGACGCCCATGAACTGCTGCTCCCACTTGCCGCCGATGGCCCAGACGGCCTCGTGGAGATCGAAGAGCCGCTCCGGGTCATCCGGGCCGAAGTCGGCCACCACCACCCCCGGCTCGTCCACCCGACGCATCATCTTCGTGTGCTGGCTGTCGCTCCAGGCCGCATGGACGCCGGCGTGACAGCTCTCACACGCCCCAGAGCCCGAGTAGTCGGAACCCTCCGGAATCGACGCATTGCGAACGGCGAGGACAAGAGTTGCCACCAGAACCACCAGCACGAGAACGACGAAACGAGACAACGACACCGGCTCACGATTGCAGCGCGTCGTGCACGAGGTGCGAAGTCTCGTCGGCAACAGGCGCCGATTGTTCGCACTACGGCTCGCGCGCGTTTCGAACATACCCGCCGACTTGCTGGCGCGGGCCGGCGTGGCGCGATGTGGAGCAAAGTTGGCCGAATTTCGGCGGTCGGGTGATCTAGGGTCTGCGTCACGACACTTGCGTTGGAACTCGCAGCGTGCACGCATCGATGTCGTCGCGTCGGTGTTCTCATTCGGTGTTGCACGGAGGATCTCATGCGTACGACTCGGTTCTTCTGGCTTTCGGCTCTGCTGCTGGCTCTGCTGCCCGGTGGAACGGCCTGCGTCGACGATGGGGGTTTTGGGAAGCCGCTGATTCTCCCGTCGCGTGCAAAGCTGGGCGAAACCGTGGCCATGTCGATCAACTCGAACTACATGCCGCCGGGAGGCGAGGGCAAGGAGCGCTTTCACCTGACGCAGGAGAACGTGTCCCTGAACCTGCACGTGCCGGCGATTGCGAACGGAGTGGGAGCCCTGGTGGCGACGACCACGATCCGCACGATCTTCGAGAGCGCCCTCGCGCCGGGCAACCAGCTGGTGGGAAACATCTTCGATTCCGACGGCGAGCAGGTAGGCGCCCTGCTCACCATCGCGGTGGTCGACCTGCCGGCCGAGCTGCCGCCGCCGTACGACAATCCCACCGCCGCAGTCCCCTTCGACCTCGAGCTGGTCCTCTCCATCGACGGGGTGCCGGACGGCTTCGTGAAGAACACGCTGACGTTGGACGGCAAGGAGGGGACGTCGCTCTTGTTCCTGGACAACTCGAACGTCGAGAACTTCGAGGGCAAGCCGCGCTTGCGGCTGCGAGGGGCGTGGGATTCGACGGCCCAGGTGGGCTTCGATCCGGCGTGGACGGACATCGCGTCGATCGAGTTCACGCTGGAGTTTCCCACGGCGGCCGTGACGAACCCGGATGCCTTCGGGATGACGGAGGCGTATCGCTCTTCGGTGCTGGTGGGCCCCGAGGTGACGCCCGGCGCGGTCAAGGTCGTGCTGGTGGACCCGAACGGGTTCGAGCTGCCTTCGTTCGAAGGCTTGGGCGTGGCGGGAGTGGTGGGCAACGGCCCGCTGCTGGACGTGACGTTCGACGTGCTGTCGAACGGGCCCGGCTTCGCCGCGGGCGACTTCACCGTGCGGGGCCTCAAGGTGAAGGACCGCAACGGCACACTGCTGACCCCACCCATGGGCCCAACGGACGACGCGACCGTGTACTTCGAGCAGCTTGCGCTTCGCAGCCAGCCGGCTCCAGCGCCGTAGGCCACGCGTAGCGGCACCGCGTACCCCGATCGAAGAGGCACCGGGCTCCCTGGGTCTCGGTCGGCGCTGGTGGTGAAGTGCTGATAGAGCTCCTGGTCTTGTGAAGGGAGGCACGTCAGCTTCGTTGCTCATCCCCATCCAGTCCGAAGCGGGGCTCGCTTGGGGTACCCCTAGAAAGCCAAGCCGAGTGTGGGGAAATTCTTCCGCCCGCGATCAGCGAGAATCGGCGCCGGCTCAAGTCACGCGGAGATCGCTCCGAAACACCAAAGAGCCCAAGGGCTTGGAGGGAACAGCGCGTGCCCGCATCGACTCCGCCCGCGCGCCGGCTGGTTCTGGTCTCGTTGCTCTTGGCGCTGGTGTTGGGTGTGGTGGGCGTCGTGGCGATCGTGGCGGCGGAGCTGGCCGTGAGGCCCTACCGGGGGCTGACGCTGCGTGTCGAGGGGGACGGGTGGGGAACGGCCGCCGATCCCGAAATCGGCTTCGCACCAGCAGCCCGCTCGAGCATCGTTCGCCATCATCTCGACAGCGGTCTTCGCTACAACGTCCATTCCGATTCGCGCGGGCTCCGGGTGGACGGGCCCGGGGAGGAGACGCCTGAGCGCGTCGATCTTCTGGCGATCGGCGGCTCGTTCACGTGGGGCCACGGCGTGGAGAACGCCGAGACCTACCCCCAGATTCTAGGACGAACGCTCGGCATCAAAGTGGCCAACGCGGCCTACGCCA
>JAKSBN010000394.1 GCA_022361175.1 Pseudomonadota bacterium
CCCCGATCGGCTGACCGGCCAGCATGTGGGCCCCGTCGAGCTCGCCGCCGATGACCCGGTCCAACAGGATCTTCCAGTTCGCCTGCGCTTCCAGCGTGACGAAGAGCCCCTCCTCCTCGAAGTACCCGAGCTCCTTCGCCATCACCAGCGACGCGCAGTCCGTCAGCTTGATGAAGCCGAACTTGAGCTCGTCCTTCTCGAGCACGAGCGGTTCCGCACCCGCCGCCGTCGCGGCGGCGACGAACCCCAGAGCCAGCGCCGCTCGCAGCGTCTTCCCCGACCTCTTCATCGTCGACTCTCTCCTGCTGGCGCGCAGTGGATGTGTTCGCCGGGGCCCGGCGGCCTCTTCGCTTCGCCGCGCGCATGCGGCGCTCGTCTCGAAGCCGGCTTCCGATTCCCCCCGAATCGCCCGGAGCTCTATCCAAGACCCGTGCCAGGGCCGCACGCGAGTACGCGCGCTCTCCTGTGCGCTCGAGTCGCGGGGAAAGCCGCTGCTGCTCGGCCCTTGGGCGCCCGTGCCCAAGTTCTCCGCATCGGACACCGGCAACTTGTGCGGGAATCGACTCGCTTGGGTCGGCTCCCACGGAAGCGCCCGCGCTCAGTCGCCGGCGCGGTCGAAGCTGCGCCGCAAAGCCGCGACCACGCAGAAGACGGCACGGCCACGCCGCACTCGCGAGCGGTCCAACCAGATCGCCGCTTGGGTCCACAAGGAGGGTGGGCCACGGCTTCGCCGCCGTCGCGACGCGTCCCCCGGCCGCGCGAGCCCGAAGTCGTCGTCCCGAAGAGGCGTATCCGCCGCCCCGATCGAACGCGTTATCCTGTCCGCGTGGAGATCCAGAAAGCGGACATCCCCAGCTTCGAGCTCGGCCGCGGCGAGATCGAACGCTGGCGGATCGCGCTCGACGAAGTGGGCGCGGTTCGCTTTCCCGGCGTGGCCACGCCCGGCGAGGTCAAGGCCATCCAGACCGCCGTGGACGAGCTGTCCGAGACTTTCGTGTCGCGGGACATCCGCGTGGTGAACGGCATCCCGATCCGCTACGGCCGGCACCCGGACGGTTCGCGCTACGTCCAGCGCTTCGCCTTCAGCAGCTTGTACTCGGACGTCCTGCGCGAGTTCCTGCACGATCCGCGCTTCGAACCGGTGCGGACCCTGTGCGGCGAGGGGTCCCGCATCGGCGACCGCGAGAAGGACGGCGTCGTCATCAACCACTATCGCAACGAGCCCGGCAGTCGCTATCGCCAGCTCGGCTGGCACACCGATGGGCTGCGCGACGTCTTCTACGGCCGACTGCCGGGGCCCATGTACAACGTGGGCTACTACGTGGACGACTCGCCGGTGGAGAAAGGGGCGCTGCGCTTCCTGCCGGGATCACACCGCCAGGGGCTTTTCTCGATGGCGTTTCGCAAGCTCTACTTCCTCGACACGCGACCGGACCCGGACGAGGTGGTGGTGGAGGCCCAGGCCGGTGATCTGACGATCCACGACGGCCGGCTGTGGCACCGGGTCGCGCTGGCACGGTGCACGGGGGCCGCCAGTCAGCGGCGCACCCTGTACGTGCCCTATCTGCAGGGGGCGTACGAGCCCAAGGACGAGAATTCGCCGACGCCCTTCTATCACCGACTCCAGTTCCTGGCCGGCTGACCGCACGCCGACCTAGGAGCCTGACCCAAGACTCCCTAGCCCGTCAGGACGGCGTGCGCCTCCAGCTCGCGCAGGACGCGGCGGCTGCGGTCGAAGGCCAGCACCTCGCTGGGCGCGAGCACCTGGGAGAGCAGTGAGTATCCGACCCCGGGCGTGAGGGATGCCAAGGCCGCTCCCTGAAGCGTGCGGCGCAAAAAGCGGCGACGTGAGACGGGCGCCAGGCGGCTGCCGACCCCCGCCACCAGGGCCCCCGTCAGTCCCGCGCCCGCGACCAGCTCGTGGCCTCGAAGCCGGCGTTCGGCTTCCGCGTGTCCCTCCTCCAGGATCCCGGATGCCAGCACCACCGCACCCGCGTCGACGGCGTCGGTACCGGGCGCCGAGCCGGCCTCCACGCCCAGCTCCGCCAGCACGCCGGCGTGGTCGGAGAAGGCCCGCACCCGGTGATCATCGCCAAAGGCGTCGTCGAAGACGCGACGGATGGAGCGGGACTGGATGACGCGGTCGGCTCCGTCCCGCACCAGCACCAGATCGACGCGGCGGTCCGGGTAGCGCCGCCCGCGGCGATAGCCGTTGGCGCTGCGAATCGTCGCCTGGCGTCGATCGAGCTCGGCAGCCACGTCGCGCAGGGAGGTCAGCCCGGCCAGGACGCGATACTCCGGATCGCCTTCCTCGCAGTTGAAGTCCCCGGTCACCACCAGCGGGCCTTGGATCGCCCGGCAGTGAAGCGCCAACTGCACGAGCTGCGCCGTCCGATGCGCGCGGTAGCCGTGGCTCACCTGCTTGGCGTAGCGGGCGTGCAGGTGCGTGTTGACCAGGGTCAGCCGCCCCTCGCCGGACTCGAGCTCCAGCGAGACGAAGCCCTTGCGCCCCAGGTACTCGCCTTGCGAGAGCTTCTCCGGCTGACCGCGCAACCAGTAGGGCTCGAAGTGGACGTTGGAGAGCGGATGCCGCGAGAGCACCAGGAGTCCGCTGCCGCCCAGGGACGCGTCCCGATGCCACGCGTGAACGAGTCCCGCGCGGCGGCCGTAGCGTTCGAGGCGCTCGCGCGCGTCGGGCGTCCACACCTCCTGCAGCGCCAGCAAGTCGAGCTCGAGCTGGGGCAAGCGGGCGCCGAGCGCCTTCATGCGCTGCTTCACGTCCACAGCGAAGGGCTCCGGCAGCGCCCAGACGTTGAGGGTGGCCATTCGCAGTTGCACACCAGCCTCCGGTCCCCCGCGAGGCGGCGTGCAGCAGTTCCGGGGCGAGCGGGCCGCCGGGTGGGGGGCACCTCCCTTCACTGCAAGACGCTTGCCCCCGCCGCTCGCGGAGCTCTGCCAGAACAGAAACCGCCGGCGAAGAGGCCGTTCAGCCCCACCCCTGCGTGCGAACTGCCCGCTGCGCCGGGTGGCCCCGGCGGTAGATCGGTTCCGAAAATGGGCGCTCGGAGACGCACTCTGCGGCGTGCTTCGCCAGGCTCGAAATGAGCGGGAGGAGCCACCTTTTCGCCTGCCGGGGGTACTCACTCACAGGGGCGCGGCGTGGGGAGGCGGAAAGCCCGCTTCCGTCTCTCCGCGGACCTCGATACAATCCCTCCGGGGCGGCCCGAGGGCCCGCCCGACGCAGCGGCTCTACCTCCGTCTGCGACAGGGTACACACCATGGCGTCTCTTCTTTCCCGACTTCTCTGGGCTCAAGACCCGGCGGCCCAGATCGCGATCCTGCTGGTGGTGGGCGTGGGCCTGCTGGCCCTGGCTCTGGTCTACGTGCCACTGGCCTTTCACTGGGGTCGCGTCTTCTCGCTGCGGCGGGAATTGGACGCCATCTTCGCCAGCGGACACGGACGCGGAGAGGCCTACCGGGACCAGGTGAGCGAGGCTTTCCAGGCTTCCGCCGCCCAGTCGCATTGGCGCGAGTTCCTGCGGCGCTGGCGCGACGCGCGCGCGGCCGGACAAGACGATCGCGCGCCGGTCCGCCTGGCCGACATCTTCGAGGACCGGCCGCTCCTGGGCCCGGGGCTGCGGCGGTCGCTGCTGCCGAGTCTGCCCGGGCTGTTCCTGGCGCTGGGAGTCCTGGCCGCCATGCTCGGCCTGGCGCAGGGCGCGCTCGATCCGCTGTCGCCGCTGTGGCGCGAGGAACTGGTGGAACCCGGCCTGCGCGCCGCGTTCGTCGGTGAACAGTTGGCCTTCGTACTCCGCCCGACGCTCTGGGCCCTCATGCTGTCGCTCGTGTCGCTGGTCGCCTGGCGCGGGCTCGAGGGAGGCTTCGAAGCCCACGAGCAGTCCCTGGACGCGCTGGCCCTCCGGGCCTACGGCGCCATCTCCCCCGGTGAGCTGGCCAGCCGCTCGGCGCGGGCCCAGCGCGAGGCGTTCGACCAGCTGCACAACGAGCTGACGCGTTTCCGGGGCGACCTGACGCAGCTCTTGGACAAGCGTCTGAAGGACATCGAGCGCTCCACGACCCAGGCCGCCACGCTCGTCTCGGAAGAGCAGCGCGGCTCGCTCCGCGCCGTGACGGACGAACTCACCGCGAGCGTGCGGCGCGGCGTGAAGCAGCAGCTCGGTACCCTTCAGGAAGCCATCGAGCGGACGACCGGCCATCAGGACGAGGTCGCGGGCGGTCTGGCCGAGGCCTTCTCGCGCATGACCCAGGGCTCCGAGACCAACGCGCGCACCTCTCGAGCGCTCGAGCTGGCGGCGTCCGCCGTCGGTGGGGCGGCCGGCACCTTCACCGAGGCCACGGGAGAACTGCGCTCGCTGCTCGGCGAATTCCGCAGCGCCAGTGAAGCGCTGGAACGAACCACCGCGGGACTCGAGCGCACCCAGGATTCGGCCGCGATGTCGCTGGATGCCGTGCGCGTCTCGCTGGAAGAGTCCTCCGAAGCCGGTCGCCAACAGCGGGTCTTCGCGGAGTCGAGCCTGGCCGAGATCCGGGCCGCGCTCGAGCAGCTGCACACCGGGCTGGGAGACAAGCTGCAGCAGGCGCTGCGCGGGGTCGACACCGCGCTCGACGCCTCGTTGCAGCGCCTCGACGCGACGCTCTCCGCCAGCAACGAGACTTTCGAGCGCATGACCGAGCCGGTGCGGGCCGCCGAGGCGACGAGCCAGACCATGCAGACCGCTCTCCTGGAGGTGCGCGGCGAGATCGAATCGCTGGCACGGGAGCTCTCCTCGGCCGTTCGCCCCGTGCCCGAGACGCTCGGGCAGTTGGAGGAGCGAACCGGGCAGATCGCGAACGCACTGGCCGATTTCGGCCGCCAGGCGGAGTCGGTCCAGAAAACGATGGACTCGCTGCGCTCCGGTTTGGGGGAAGAGGGCCGCCTGGTGCGCAACGCCGGCGAGCAGCTGGGCCGTCGGCTCGAGACCGCCGCGGCCGCAGTGACGGCGCTCGAACGCGCGACCGGACAGCTCCCCCGCGTCGATGCCCCGGAGAGCGATGCCCCGGAGAGCGAGGCCCCGGTCGACGAGGAGCCGGAAGCGCGTCACAAGGAGCGACGCGATCGCGGCTACAAGCCGCGCCGCGACCGCGAGCTCGACGACGACGGCAGCGGCGTGGCGTCCCTGCTCGGCCGCAGCCACAACGTGACGACGGCGATGGCATCGGAGCAGCCCGACGCGGAGCGCCCGAAGCCCCGCCGCGGCGGCAAGAAGGACTAGGCCGTGGGCGGCCGGCGGCGGCGAGCACGAGAGACCGGTCTGGCGGGGCCCTATTGGGCCACTCTGGCCTACGCGCTCCTGGCGGGCCTGTGCGTCGTCACCGCGGCGCTGGCGCTGCCCCGTTCGCCGTCGCCCGAAGCGGCCGTGGCGGCGGAGCCGGAGGCGCCGCCGCGCGCGCGCGTCACCGAACAGTGGGACCGAGCGATCCGCGACCTGTGTCGCAGCCCCGTCCTGCGCCAAGAGGGCCTCGAGATCTCCTGCGAACGCGGCTTGATCTCGCTGCCGGAGTCGATCTTCTTCCGCGCGGACAGTTCGATCCTGAAAGAAGACGGCAAGCAGAGGCTGCGCCGCGCCATCCCCGCCCTGCTCGAGACCCTGCGCAAGCGCTTCGTCCTGTGGCCGCATCTCGACGCCATCGAGATCCGCGGACACGCCGACCCCCGCGCCGTTCGCGACCCCTACACGACCAATCTGGTGCGATCGCAGGAACGCGCCCTGGAGGTGCTGCTGTTCCTGACCTCCGACCCGGGACTGCCGGAGGAGGACCGCTACGACTTGCGGCGCCTGGCCGTGGCTTCGGGCGCCTCGTCTTCCCGACCGCCCGAGTCCTGCCCGGAAGCGCGTTCGGGGTGCTACCCCAAGTGGCGCCGAGTGGAGATCCGGCTGCTCCTGGACGAATCGGCCCTGCGCGACGAGGTCGAAGCACTGCTCCGCCACGGCAGCGAGCGGGGCTGAGCCCGTCTCCCGGTTGCCCGCGGGGCGAAAGCGCGGGGACATCGCCGGTCGAGCCGTCTAGAATGGGACCCCCAATGCTGACCCGAATCCCCCACCGCGTGCGGCGGCTCGGCCCGCTGCTCCTGCTCGCAACCGTCTCGGCGTGTGCGTCGTCGCCCGAACTGGCCACCTGGCAAGAGCACTACGTGCAGGCCTCGGACCTCTGGCACGCCGGCGACGTCGAAGGCGCGCGCGCGCAGTACGCAACCGCGCTGGAAGCCCTCGGCGAGAAGCCCAACCGCGAACGGGAACGGGCGCTCAGTCTGACGGCCTTGGGCGGCCTGGAGCGCGAGCTGGGCGACACGAGTGCGGCGCGCCGGCACCTGGAAGAGGCCGTCGCGATCCTGGACGCGCGTGCCGGCTCGGCGGCTCTCAGCCCCACGCGGGCCGCCGCCCTGGCGAACCTGGGCGCCACCCTCGTGCAGGAGAACGAGCCGGAGGCGGCGCGTGCCGTGCTGGCGCGCTGTCTCGAGTTGGCGTCGCAGCGCGGCGACGTGCGAACGGCGGATCTCGCGCTCGCCCTGCGAGCCCACGCTTCGCTGGCCATGCTGGACGGCCAGTGGGCGACCGCCATCGAAAGCCTGGAGCGCCTGCGCGCGCTCCAGGGGCCCGGGGGCTTCGGCGATCCGGCGGCCAGAGCCCGCACGCTCGGACGCCTCGCCGTCGCCCACTACCGCGAGGGCCACGTCGAGCGCGCCGAGGCGCTCGCCCAGCAGGCTCTCGACTCGGACGCCTCGGACCCGGAGTTCGCGGCGGACTTGTGGGTGTTGCGAACGCGGATCGACTTGGAGCGCGTGGAGATCGGAGCGGCCAAGGCCGCGCTGACGCAGGCCATCTCGGCGGCGGAAAAGGCGACCGCGCTGCCGGCGCCGCTGGCGGATGAGCTGCTGACCCTGTCCACGCGCCTGTTCCTCGAGTGGGGAACCCCCGACGATTCGGCGCGGCTGCTGGACCGCGCCGCCCTCCTGGCCTCGCGCGGCGGCAGCGAGGCCACCGCCGTCGTAGAGCAGCTCGGCGCCATCGGGCGCGAACGCGCCCAGGCCGGGGCCTTCGAGGAGGCCGAACGGCTGACCCAGCGGGCGCGCGATCTGCTGATCGCCAGCAACGGTCCCCCGGAGCTGCGCGCACAGGTCGACCTCTCGCTGGCCGAAATTCTCCTGCGCCTGGACCGAAGCGACGAGGCCGAGGCCCTGGCAGCGGAGCTCTTGACCTCCGACGCTCCCGCCGCGGCCCACGCTCGGGCCGCCGCCCTGTTGGGCACCCTGGCCGAGGAGCGCGGCGACGTCACGCTGGCCGCCACCCACTACGAAGCGGCCCTGGACTCCTTCGGCGAATCCGCGCCGGGCGATCCCTGGCAGTTGGCCGTCGTCACGGTGCGGCGCGCGGCGCTGGCCGCCGGGGCCGGCGACGTCGTCACCGCCACCGGGCTGCGCGTCCGCTCTGCCGTACTGTTGGAGTCGTTGCCGGAGGAGGACCGGGGCCAGATCGACGAACTGCTGGCCCTGCTGGCCGAAGCCGCCGCGGAAGCACCCGAGACGGCCGCCGCACTCCAGCGCGAGCTCGTCTGGGAGGAACGAGTTCCCTCGCCCGAGGTGGCGCGCGCCCGGCTGCTGGGAGCGAGCGCCCGGCTCCACCGCGCCCGCGGCCGCGTGGGCGACGCGGAGCAGGCGGTGTCGGCGGCGCTGGAAGCTCTGGAGGAGGCACCGGACGGCGACGCCGCACGCGAGCGCGCGGAGATCCTGGTGGAGCGGGCGGCGACGGCCCTCGAGCGCGGCCAGTGGCGAGACGCCGGCCGAGCCGCCGCTGAAGCCCGCGGACTGCTCGGCGACGACTCCGATGCGGCGCTGCTGCTGGCGCGCGCCTCCCAGATCCAGGCCCGTGCGGCCCGGAGCGCCGGCCAGCCGAACGAAGCCATGAGCGCGTTCGGCACGGCCATCGAGCACGCCCGCGCCGTGCCCGACGACGCCGCCGTCGGCATCCTGGCCCGCAGCCTCGACGAGCTGGGCACTCTGCACTTGGGACGCAAGCGCTACGAGCTGGCACGACCGCTGTTCGAGGAGGCCGTACCGGCCTATCGACGCGCCGGGCTCGCCGAAGAGCTCACCTATCCCCGCCTGTTGCGCAACCTGGCCTTCACGTACGCGCAGGAGAGCCGATTTCGAGAAGCGGCCGAGGTCAACGACGAAGCCGTGAGCATCCTGACCCGAACCGGAGGCACCTCGGCCCTCGATCTCAAGCTCGCGCGCTACTTCAGCCGCCAGATGCGCGAGCAGGCCCAGGCCACGTCGGGCGCCGTCGAGTAGCCCCGAGCCGCCGGCCCCCGCGACGCTCGCGTTCAGCGTCGAACTCGGTCGGATTTTCGCACTTGCCGCGCACCCAGATGCTAGAAAAGGTGGTCGCCGCGGTCCGCCCGGTTCGTCCCCGCGCGCGACGAGCGAACCGCCTGGGAGAATTCGAACGCGAACCGCTCTACCGGCCGGCCACCGGCGGTCCGCACGACTGGAGGGATCGGAATGCACGTCGCCCGACGTTGGTTTCTCGCGACCGCTCTCGCCGCCACCGTGGCGGTGGGCTGCAGCACGGACGAGCGCCAGGCCGAGCTCGAAGCGGCCAGCGCCGAGCTCGCGGAGGCCCGCGCCGAACGCCAGGAGATGCTGGAACGGGTGGCCGAACGGCGGGCCGCTGCCGAGGCGGCAGCCCAGGAGCTCGCCGCCGCCGAAGCCGAGCTGGCCGCGGTGGACGAACGCCTGACGGCCGCCGTCCACCGCGTCGACGAGCACGCCACCGACGGGCTGCTCTTCCGCTCGGTGCAGCGCCAGCTGCTCGAGGACGCCGCCCTCGAGGACGTGGCCATCGCCGCCAGCGTGGAGAACGGAGTCGTCACGCTGGCCGGCATCGTCGCGAATGCGGACCAGCGCGACAGGGCCCTCGAGATCGCCAACGCCACTCCGGGCGTCGTGCGGGTCGAAGAGCGCATCCAAATCGCGCCAGCGGACGTGAGCGCTCAGGAGTAGCCATGAGAGCGGCGCTGGGTCCGGCCGTCGCCGCCGTCGCCTTGCTGGCGGCAACGACGACCGCCGCGGTGGTGGTTGCGGCGGATCGCGCGCGCGCGGCCGTGGAAGCGGCGGTCGCGGTGGGACTCGGGCTGCCCGTGACGACCGGCGGCAGCCGTTTCGACCCGCTGCGCGGAGAGATCGAGGTGTGGGACCTGCACGTCGCGAATCCGGCCGGCTTCTCCGACGCCGACCTGATCGCGGTCGAGAGCGTCCGCCTGCGAGTTCGTCCCAGCTGGGGCGGGCTCGAGACGACCGGCCTGCGGCTTCAGGGCGTGCGGCTCTCGCTCGAGCGCAGCGGCGGATCGGTGAACGCGATCGCACTGGCCCACCAGCTGCGCGAGGCCGACTTGCCCGCCGTCGCCAGCGGTCCGGACGAAGCGGCGCGCCTGCGGGTGAAGCGCGTACGGCTGCTGGATGTGCACGCCGAGATCCAGCCCGGCGACGGGGCGGCCATCCTGCTTCCCGAGGTGCTCTTCCGCCAGCCGCGCAGCGACCGCCTGCGGGGGACGTCGCGTCCGCTTCTGGTGCGGCGCCTCTTCGAGGCGGTGATCGAGGCCGTCGCCGTCCGCGCGCGCTCGCTACCGGACGACATCGGCGACGCGCTGCGCGACGAGGCTCGGCCCGCCGTGCCGTCCCGAGCCCGGTCCCCTTGGCGGCACCCCAGCTTCCCCCCGACTCGCACCTGATCGCGACGCCCCCGCTCGAGTCCGACGAGGTCGAGACCCGACAAACGTGGAGACCCCATGCGCCTCGCCGCCTCTCGCCCCGCTGCTCTCTGCCTCGCGTGCGTTCTCGCCGCAGCCGCCGCGGCCGCAGAAGACGACCCCGACGCGACCCCGACCGAAGCCGCCCCGAGCTGGAGCGGCAAGCTCCGGCTCGGAGGCAGCCTCGCCACGGGAGACACGGACGCTTTTGCGGGCAGCCTCTTCGCCGAGGCCGAACGCGCGTGGAGCGCCAACGTGGTCACGCTCGCGACGGACAACATCTGGGGCGAGGCGGACGGCGACACCAACGCCAAGGCGAACAAGGCGACGGCGCGCTATCGCCGCGACTTCTCCGCCAAGCGCTGGTTCCTCTACGCGGAGCTGGAGGGAGGCCGGGACGTCATCCAGGACATCAACTGGCGCGTCCTCGTCAACCTGGGCCCCGGCTGGCGGTTGTGGACCCTGGACGACAAGCAGTACCTCGACCTCGAGCTGGGTGCGGGCTATCGCCACGAGTCGTACCGGGGCGAGACGGCGGACCGGGACGACACGAACCTGCGCCTGGCGACCGTCTTCAAGCGACGGTTGGGCGAATCCGTCGAGCTCACCCACGACTTCAAATTTCTGCTTCCGGTCAACGACCCGAAGGGCTTTCTCGGGCGCACCGGCATCGAGCTGGCCGCCCCCCTCGTGGAAGGCTGGTTCTTCGACGCCGCGTTCCGGCTCGAATACCTGAACGAACCGGCCGAGGACAACCAGTCGCTCAACACGAAGACGACGTTCGGGCTCGAGTACCGCTTCTGACCGCCGCGTTGGCGGGCGCCACCGAAGACCGAACACGCCGTGTACCGACTCTGCAACGGGCTTGCGCATGAACTTCCGGTGCGCTGCCGTGACGCTCCGAACACCACTCGGCCCGCAACCGGAGTTCACTTAGCCGCGGCGGCCGTTCGTCCGATAAGGGTTCTTTGGACGCGAGGGAGGTCACGCGTGGGGCTCTTCGGGCGGGGCAACGACTACGATCGAGCCCGAATTCTCGATGCCGCGGGAAAGGCCAAGGCCAAGAACCGGCGGCGCACGGCCATCCGCTTGTATCGGCGCGTGCTCGCCATCGAACCCGGAAACGCCGAGCTCCACGGCCGCATCGCGCCGCTGTTGGCCGACGTGGGTTCGCGCTTCGACGCTTGGCGGAGCTATCGCATCGCCGCCCAGGCGCTGACGCGTGATGGTCGGGACGAACAGGCGCTCGCGTTCTATCGAGACGCCACCTCTCGGCTCCCCCGCGAGTTCGGGGCCTGGCAGGCCCAAGCCCGGCTCGAGCGCAAGCTCGGACACAAAGACACCGCCGTAGAGACGTTGCTCGCAGGCCGGCGTCGCTTTCGACGGCGGGGTCTGCGGCCGCAGGCCATCGCGCTCCTGCGCCAGGCCCTCGAGATCGCCCCCAGCCGCCGCTCCATCGTGATCGACCTCGCCCGTCTGCTCGCCCGCACCCGCCAGGAGGAAGAGGCGCTGCTGCTCCTCGAGCGCAGTGCCGAACGCGCGACCGGTCGCGAGCTGCTCTCGATTCGCTCGGTGCAGTGGCGCATCACACCGACGCTGCGGCACACCTGGTTGTGGCTGCGGGCGGCCCAGGCGCGGAACGAATCCGCCCACGAAGCGGCGCTGGAGGTGGCGCGCCGCCGCGCTCACCGCTAGCGCATGCGCGCTAGACGTGGGTGGCGATCAACCAGCCGCCCGCCAGCACGGAGGCCGTCCCCGCAACGGCGCGCGAAGCGGCCAGCCAGCGGGCGCGCTCCGCGAGGCTGCGGAGCGCCAAAGCCAGGGCGCCGCCGAAGCACGCCATGGCCGCGAGCACCCCCAAGCCGAATATCGCCACCGCCAGAACCCCGAGCCAGAGCGGCTCCTGAGTCAACACCGGCAGCGTCGCCAGCAGCGGAGCGGAGCCGGCGAGCCCGTGCAGGGCACCCACCAGGAGCGGCGCGTGACCGTGCCGTTCCGACGCATCGTCTCGCTGCCAGTGGGCGTGGGGCGGCCAGTCCCCGTGTTGGTGCAGTCGCACGCGCAGGCGCTGGCGTGCCAAGTCCCACCAGACCCGCACGCCCAGCACCACCAGCACCACCCCGACGAGGGCCTCGGCCCAGCCGGAGGCCACCTCGGGCAGCGCGAGACCCAGCGCGGACAGCAACAACACGGACGCCAGCAGCACCAACCCGTGCCCCGTGGCCCACTGTAGAGCGAAGCGCAGGCACGCCAGGGGTGAGGCGCGCCGCGCGGCCAGGGCCGACACGGCCGCCACGTGGTCCGCATCGAGAGCGTGCACGAGTCCCAAGCCGAATCCCAGCGCCAACAGGCCGAGCGAGCCGCCGTCCATGAAACCCTCCGCTGCGAGAGGGTATCGCCCGCGTCCCCGCCCTGCCGCCGATTCCGAAACCGCTTTTCGCGGAGCCCCTTCCGAACTCACTTGCCGGTCCGTGTCGGGCCCAGCGGTTCGCCTCAGTCGCCCTCGCGGATCGGTCGATAGACCCGAGAATGGACGACGCGAACCGCCTTCCCCCCGGCGCCGAGCGCTTCCTGCAAGACCAGGGTCGGATCCACCTGACGGGTCTCCAGGCCCTGGCTCGACTTCCCCTCGAGCAGGTGCGCCGAGACGCGCGGAACGGCCTGCGCACGGGCGCCTTCATCTCGGGCTACCCGGGCTCTCCCCTGGCGGGCTTCGACCAGCTGTTGGCCCGCCTCGAACCCCTCCTCCGCGAACACCACGTCGAGTTCCAGCCGGGCTTGAACGAGGAGTTGGCCGCCGCGGCGGTGGCCGGCAGCCAGCTCGTCGACCGCTTTCCCCACGACCGTTTCGACGGCGCGCTGGGGCTCTGGTTCGGCAAGGCGCCGGGCGTCGACCGCTGCCTCGACGTCTTCCGACACGCGAACTTCACGGGCGTCTCGCGGCACGGCGGCGCCGTGGCCCTGGCGGGTGACGACCCCGCCTGCAAGAGCAGCTCTTTGCCGAGTCACAGCGAGCACGCCTTTGCACACGCCATGATTCCACTGCTGGCGCCGGAAACCCCGGGCGACGCGCTCCGACTCGGCCTGCACGCGTACGCGCTCTCGCGTTTCGCGGGCGTGTGGGTGGGGCTGAAGGTCGTCGCCGATCTGTGCGACGGGGGGGAGATCGTCGAGCTGGCGGAGCTGCTGCCCGAGACCCGACTGCCGGAGCTGGCGTTCGACGGCGCGCCGTTCGAGAAGCGTCTCGACACGCGGCTGCTGCCGCCGATGGTGAACGAGATCGAGTACGACCTGGTGTTCCGGCGGCTGGAGGCCGTGCGCGCCTACGCCCGTCACAACCGGCTCGACGCCGCGCTCGAAAGCCACGGCCGAGACCGCGTGGGAATCGTGGCGGCGGGCGCGAACTCGCGCGAGGTGGGAGCCGCCCTCGAGCTCTTGGGACTCGACGCGCGAGAACGCGAGCGTCTGGGCATCCGCCGCTACGGCGTCCGGCTGCTGTATCCCTTCGACGAGCACGGATTGCGCGAGTTCGCCGCCGGTCTCGACCACGTCGTCGTGGCCGACGGCCGTCGGGGCTACCTGGAGGGCCAGGTGAAGCAGGCCCTCGCCGATGCCCCGGGGCGACCGCGGGTCGTGGGCCAGCGGAACGAAGACGGGGCTCCGTGGCTGGCCCGGCGATCCAGTCTCACGAGCGAGGGGTTGGCCACCGACCTGGGGCCCTACCTCGCGCGCCTGCTGGACGCTCCGGAGCTCGCCGACCGGGCGGCCGCCCTGACCGCCCGCGAAGCACCTGTTGCGGTCGAGCTGCGGCGGCGGCCGCACTTCTGCAGCGGCTGCCCCCATCTCACGTCGACGCAGGTCCCGGAGGGCCACGTCGCAGCCGGCGGCATCGGTTGCCATACGATGGTGCTGCTGGCGAACCGCGAGGTGAAGTTCTTCGGCGCCATGGGCAGCGAGGGCGCGCATTGGAACGGACTCGCGCCCTTCGTCGACACGCCGCACCTGTTCCAGAACCTGGGAGACGGCACCTATTTCCACTCCGGGCGCGCGGCGATTCGAGCCTGCGTGGCCGCGGGTTCGCGCATCACCTTCAAGCTCCTCTACAACGGAGCCGTGGCCATGACCGGCGGCCAGCGCGCAACGGGCGAGAAGCCGCTCGCGTCGGTGCTGGCCGACCTTCTCTCCGACGGTGTGCAGCGGATTGCGGTCGTCAGCGAGGACGCCGAGGTACTGCGCACGGCCGCGTCGAGTTCGCGCATCGGCGTCCACTCTCGCGACCAGGTGGACGCGGCGCTGCGCGGTCTCGCTGGAGATCCGGGCGTCACCGCTTTCGTGTACGACGTCCCCTGCGCCAACGAGAAGCAGCGCCAGCAGCGCCGCGGCCTGGTGCCCGCCCCGACGCGCCACGTCTGGATTCACGAGGACGTCTGTGAGGGCTGTGGAGATTGCGGGCAGAAGTCCGAGTGCCTGTCCGTCCGCCCCGTCGACACGGCACTCGGTCGCAAGACCCAGATCCACCAGGCGACCTGCTCGCAGGACGCGACCTGCCTGGCCGGCGACTGCCCGGCCTTCCTGACGGTGGAGGGGCCCCCGGCCTTCCGTCGGGAGGCGCTTCCGGAGGGCCTGGCGTGTCCCGAGGAGGAGCCCCAGCGGCCGCGTGTCGGGTCTTCCTTCTCCGTCCTGATGGTCGGCATCGGCAGCACCGGCGTCGTGACCATCGATGCGATCCTGGTCGCGGCCGCCCGCCGCGAAGGTCTCTACGCGACCCATCTCGATCAGACCGGTCTCTCCCAGCGCGGAGGCCGCGTCGCATCGCATCTGCGCCTCTCGCGTGAGCCACTCGACACCGGCCCGAAGGTGCCTTGGGGCGGTTGCGACACCTTCCTCGCCTTCGATCCGCTCGGCGCCGCCGACGGGCCCGCCCTGCCCGCTCTCGATCCCGCGCGGACGCGGGCCGTGTGGCACGACCACCTGACTCCCACCGCCGCCATGGTGAGCGACCCGGCCCACCCGCGTCCGTCCCTCTCCTCGCTGCGGAGCCGAATCGAGCCCCGGGTGCGCGAGATCCACAGTCTGGCGGCGGAGCCCGTCGCCACGGCCGCCACGGCGCAGCCCCTCTGCGCCAACGTGCTGCTGCTGGGCTTCGCGTTCGAGCGCGGAACGCTGCCGCTCTCGAGCGCCGCCCTCGAAGGGGCCATCCGGGGTCACGGCGTGGCTGTGGACGCGAACCTGGAGGCGTTCCGACTGGGTCGCGCCCTGGCGCGCGATCCGTCTGCAGCGCGGCAGCTCGCACGTCGAGCCCGGCCGCGCGCGATGCCGCTCGAGGGCTCCGCCGATCGCGCGCTGGCCCTCTACGGCGACACCTGGCGGTCGGTCGAGGCCGTTCTCGCCGACGTCCCCAAGGCGGACGAGGAGCTCCTGGACCGCGTGGCCGGGTTCGCCGTGGACCTCGCGTCCTACCAAAGCCGCGAGTACGGCCGCCGCTACCTGCGATCACTGCGACCGCTTCTGGAACGGGAGCGATCGCTCCACCCGCGCGAGTTGGCGGTGTCGCCGCTCGCCGCACGCGAGCTCTATCGCGTGATGGCGTACAAGGACGAGTACGAGGTGGCTCGTCTCTTCACGACAGGACCGTTCGGTGAGTGGCTCGGCGCTCGCTACGAGCAGGCCCCGCGCCTGCGCTACCACCTGCACCCGCCGCTTCTGCGTGCGTTGGGGCTCAAGCGGAAACTCTCGCTGGGCCGCGCCGCCGCGCCGCTCCTGCGGGCCCTGGCCCGGCTGCGCTTCCTGCGCGGCCGCCTTCTCGACCCCTTCGGCCACACGGAGCTGCGGCGGGCCGAGCGCGAACTCGTCGCCTGGCTGGAGGCCGTGATCGACGAGCTCGCTCGGCACCTCGACGCGGGAAACCGCCCGGCCGCGGCCCGAATCCTGGAGTCCGTGGGGGAGATCCGCGGCTACGAGCAGATCAAGCTCGATCGCATCGCGCGCGTACGCGCGGAGGTCTCGCGCGCCCTCGCCGACTGGGCCCTCGACGAGCGAAGCTGACCCCGCTCAGCTCGAGGCGGTCGCCTCCGGGTCCGGTCGGCCGCCGTCTTCGGCCCGCAGGAAGGCCTCCAGCATCTGCCGGAGCTTCTCGATGCGCACGGGCTTGGCCAGGTAGTCGTCCATCCCCGACTCGATGCAGCGCTCGCGATCGCCCGCCAAGGCGTTCGCCGTCATGGCGACGATCGGAATGTGCTCGTGGTCGCCCTCTTCCCGGCGAATCGCCCGCGTCGCTTCGAATCCATCCATGACCGGCATCTGGCAGTCCATGAGAATCAAGTCACAGCCGCCGCGGCGCCAGAACTCGACGGCGTCTTCGCCGTTGGAAGCCACGCTCGCCTCGAAGCCCAGCCGCTCGAGTTGACGCAGCGCGACCTTCTGGTTGACGGCGTTGTCCTCCACGAGGAGCACCCGATGCACCTGGCCATCGGACGCGTCCGCGACTTCGATCCGCTGCGGACTCGCGGACCGATCGACGGCCGACCCTGTCTGGTCGATGGCTTCGCGGACGGCCCGCGCCAATCGAGCCCTTCGAATCGGCTTGGTCAGAAACCCCGCCACGCGCTCATTGGCCTCTATCCCTTCCTGCCAGCGTTCGCCCGGTGTGCGGAGGCCCAGCACCGGGACGCCCGCATCGAAGAGCGTCTCGAGCAGGCGCTTCGCTTCGCTGGAGTGCCAGTCGGCCGGCGACCGGCCCACGATGGCGAGGTCGAAGCCGGAGCTCCACCGGCGCGCCTCTTCGCGGTCCCGGGTCAGGAAGCTCTCCGACGAGCGGGATTCGACCTCGAGACCCGCCCCCGTCAGTTCGTCCGTGACGAACGTGCCGGTGAGCCGACTCGCCTCGACCAGGAGGACGCGCTTTCCCTCGAGCCCCGCCAGATCCGAGGCATCCGCAACGTAGCCGGACTCCGGCACTTCGAAGCCGATGGTGAACCAGAACGAGCTCCCGCGGCCGACCGTACTGCGAACCCCGATCTCGCCCCCCATGAGCTGTACGAGGTCGCGGCAGATCGACAAGCCCAGGCCCGTCCCACCGTAGCGGCGGGTCGTCGACGAGTCGGCCTGGGTAAACGGGTCGAAGAGGCGTTCCTGGCTTTCGGCCGGGACGCCGATCCCCGTATCGCTGGTGGTAAAGAGCAGCATGCAGCGGTCGTGCTCGCGAACTGCGATGTCCACGCGAACCAGGATGTGGCCCGAGTGGGTGAACTTCGCCGCGTTCCCGACCAGGTTGAGGAGCACCTGCCGGAGCCGCACGGGATCGCCGACGACCCGTTCGGGACACCGCGGGTCCATGAAGCTCGCCAGCTCCACCTGCTTCGCGAAGACCTTTTCCGAGAAGACGGCCAGCACGTCCTCCACGACGTCCCGCGGCCTCAGCTCGCGCGACTCGAGCTCGAGACTGCCGGCCTCGATCTTGGAGAGATCGAGCACGTCGTTCAGGATGGCCAACAGGGACTTGCCGGAAGACAGGGCCGTCTCCGCGTACTCTCGCTGCTCGGGATCGAGATCGGTCCCCAACACCAGCTCCGTCATCCCGATGACGCCGTTCATCGGCGTTCGAAGCTCGTGGCTCATGTTGGCGAGAAACTGGCTCTTCGACCGGTTCGCCGACTCCGCCTGGTCCCGCGCGTCGCCAAGGGCGTGATTGGTCCATTCGAGCTCGAACTGCGCGCTCTTGAGCGCCTCGTTGCGCAGCCCCAGCGTCGTCAGCGAGCGCTCGGCCTCGAACTCGTAGGCGAGACTGACGCCGAGCAGGAAGACCGTGGCCCCGATCCACGTCCCGACCTCGACGGCGGCTTCGACCCCGTGGAGCCCCGTGGGCCCGAGCATCCAGATGGCCATCGCGAAGTAGGCCGAGGCCGCGACGGCCCATGCAGCCGCCGTGATCAGCCCCCCGACGGCCAGGGCCAGCACCGGAACGCAGACGATCCAGACCAGATGCGCGGGCCCCTTCACGCCGGTGAGTTCGGAGGCCGTCATCAAGGCCACCATCATCATCGCCACCGACAGGTTTGCGGGATACACCTGGGGAACGCCGCGGCGGACCAGCCACAGCAGACCGAGAACGATGCCCGCGTTCACGATCCCCGTGATCATGGGGACGGGCTCCCCCCGAAACGCCCAGTCGACCGCGTAGGCCACGAACAGGCCGAAGCTGACCAGCATGATCCGGATCAGGGTGCGCGCGCGGCGCGCCTCCGGCGTGTAGCTGTCCCGCCTCTCTTCCGAGACGAACTGCTCCGTTGCCGCGTGGGCAGCGAGCATCAGCCGTTCGAGCACCGTTCGGAACACCGCGGGTCCCCGCGCCCCGAATACCGGGGAACGCCGAGATCATCGTCTCGCCCGCGGCCCCTCTGAACTGGGACGATCGTACGCGGCCCGTAGCGACGCCACGGATCGCGCGGCCGGGTGGATCGCCGGAGACCTCGAGGAGTCTTCACCCGAGACGCGCGCACCGGGGGCCGCGGAGCGCTAGAGGCTCACGAGGTAGGCCCAGATGGCGCGAAGTTCGACGTCGCTCATGCGCGCGAACTGGAGCCAGGGCATGTAGCGGGGGTCCATGACCCGCCCGTCGGGTGTGCGCCCCGAGCGCATCGCGTGCAGGAAGTCGCGTTCGCTCCACTGCCGGAGGGGCGAGCCCGGCCCCAGCGCGGGGGGCGGAGGCTCGTCGGGGAGCGACATGGGATGCAGGCCCCCCGATAGGTCCGCGCGGTGGCAGATGCGGCAGCCGGCGATCTCGACGAGATACTCGCCGTAGTCCGAATCGACCCGGGGAGGCGGTGCCGACACCGCCGGCAGGGCCTCGTGATCGATCCGGTGCGCCGGCAGGAACTCGGGTGCCCAGCCCAGCGACAGTGCGAGGCGCGTCAGCGGCCCCATGCGTTCCGGCGGATGCTCGCGGTCTACGGGAGCCGCCGCCCGCACGCGGCGAATGATCGCCGCCACGTCCGCGTCCGAAAGCGTGGCCAGGCGGTCCGAGGGCATCAGTCGCAGCGGTCGCCCGTCGCGAGCCAGGCCGTGGCGAATCGCGCGCACGAAATCGGCGTCGCTGTAGTCGGGCGGCAACCCGCCGCGGCCCCGCGTCAGATTGGTGGAGTAGAGCCTTCCGAGGGCCCAGGTATCGGCTTGCGGCAAGCCGCCGAGGTCGGCACCGTGGCACAGGGTGCAGAGCGCCACCGCCTCGACCAGATGCTCGCCCCGCGTGAGGGACGCCTCGGCCGGTGCCACCGCCAGAGGCCGAACGGGAACGTGGTGACGCGTCCGCAGCGCCGACTGACTCTGCCACCAGACCCACCCGCCGGCGGTCGCCAACAGCGTTGCGAGGATGGCCAACGCGCGCAGCATCCAGTTCACCTGAAACTCACCACCTGAAACTCACCGGACCGCTCCTGCCGCCAGCTCCGCGATCACCTGAGACGAGTAGTCGTCCTCGGACTGCACGAAGAGCTCCTGCGCCACCGGCTTGGCCTCGAAGCGTCTCTTCTGCAGCTCCGCGCCCATGCCGAAGTGCACCCGAATCCGACCCAGCTGCTTGGCTCGCAGCAGGATCTGGCGGATGGACTGGCGATAGAGCCCGTGGTGCTCGATCTCGTCGTAATCATACCCGACCACGGTGGGCGCGTAGTGCCGCGGCCCTCGGTAGGCCACGCACATGCCCACGACCTCATCGCCGCTCCCGGCTCCGGGGTGCCGGTCCGACCTCCGCCAGAGGCCGACCTCCCAATCGGCGTCCCGGGTCGCGGCCTCGAAGAAGTGGCGCGGCAGGGGGAACGTGTTGAGGTCGAAATTCCGGCGCTGTACCGCGAGATACAGCTCGTACAGACGCTCGCGGTCGATGCTTCGCGCCGCGGCGGATCCTCCCCGCGAGAACTCGACGCGATAGTGATCGTTGAACGGAGCCACGTGCTTGCGGTAGTAGCGCCGGTGACGAGAGGACATCGACGCGATCAGGGCGGGCTCGTCCTCCCAGCCCAGGGTGGCCAGCATGGCGTTCGGCATCGGCAGCCGGGCAAAGCCCGCGTCCACCAGGAAGGACGCCAGCTCCTCGTCGCCCGACGGCAAGTCCCTCAGGACGACCTTCGCGGCGCCGACCCGCAGCGTGTCCTCCTCGACGGCTTGGAGCAGCATCGACACGCTGGTGCGCCAGTCCGCGCGCTGGCGATCCAGGAACAGGTGATTGCCTTCCGTCAGCAGCGACCCCATTGAAAAGACCGGTGCCGTCAGGTAGTGCGGGTCCTGCTCTCGGAGCTTCTCCACCGTTCGCGAAGCGGCCCCCGAGGCCAACATGTCCTCCTTCCACAGGGCGTGCGTGAAGAAGGTCAACAGCACCGGCGTACCGGCCCCGTCTCTGATCTGGTAGTAGCGGAAGCTCCAGCGATTCTCGGCCTCACCCTCCCGAAAGACGCGTTCCAAGAGCCGAAGCGGCGACACGCCGAAGGATCCGCGATCGCCGAAGCAGCGATCCCAGAGTGCGGGCTCGAGTTCCTCGATCGTGTCGAAGCGCTCGAGCACGAGACGGGGGGCCCGTGTCGCGCGGGCCGCAGGGGTCTCGGGAGCCCCCGCGCGGTTCCGCTCGACGCCGGACCGGGCTTTCACGCGGGCCGCAGCCTCCCCTTCCTTGACTCTGCGGATCGAGCGGTCCAGGGCTTCGACGAGGCCCTCGATGTCGCCGCGGGTCTGGTGCAGCGTGAGCGACACCCTCACCCCGGCCCCCTTCATGGGGACCGCCGGAAAGTGCGACACCGACGCCAGGTAGCCCGCGTCGCGCACGCGCTGGGCGACCTCCCGAGCCACCCGAGGCAGCCCGACGGTCAGGAACCGGATGGGCGATTCATCGCGGCAGTAGAGCGGCAAGCCGCACTCTTCCATGAGCCGGGTGCAGTACCGCACCTGCTTGCGCAGCTGGCGCTGGCGCCGCTCGACTTCGCCACTCAGGTGCAGCTCGGCCGAAGCGATGGCGGCCCCGAGCTGAGCCGGCTGAAGAGGGCCCGCGAAAATCATGGTCGCCCCGCAGCTGCGAACGCGTCGTTCGACGGCCTCCGTCGGCACGACCAAGGCGCCGCCGCCGGCCGCAAAGCTCTTGTTCAGGCTGGTCGCCATGATCATCTGCGGGTGGAGATCGCGTTCGGACAGGGCGAAGCCCCGGCCCTGCGGACCCGCCCAGCTCATGCCGTGGGCGTCGTCGACATAGAGCCGGAAGAACTCGTAGCGGTCGAGCAGCGCGTACAGTTCGTCCATCGGCGCCAGGTCGCCGTACATGCTGTACACGCCGTCGACGGCGTACCACACGCGCGAGTGGGTTCCCGACAGCTCCCGCAGCCGCTCCGCCAGCAGGTCGATCCGGTTGTGGCGAATGCGCTCGACGGTCGTGCCCTCTTGTCCGACCACGCGAGCCGCCATGTGCACGCTGTTGTGGACCTGCTGATCCAGCACCAGGGCGTCCTTCTCCCCGACGAGCAGCGGCAGCGCTGCCAGGTGGCCGAGCGTCGTGCTCGGCGTCACGATGGTCGGAGCGCCGAAGATCTCCCGCAGGAGTTCCTCGAGTCGCCGATACGGCGGCGCCGAGACGTAGATGCGCGAGGAAGAAAACTGCGTGCCGTAGCGCAAAATCGCCCGTACCGCGGCCCGCCTTAGGTACTGCGACATCTCGAGACCCAGGTAGCTGCAGGACGAGAAGTTCACCAGGGACTTGCCGTCGACGGTGACGCGCCGGCCGTCCAGCCAGCCGTCGTCTGCGTGTTGGAGCACAAGCTCGGCGTCGGCCGACGCCTGCATCATCCTCTCGAGCAGATCCATGCGATTCGTATGCGTGTCCAATGTGGTTCCCCCCTCGGCCGCGGTCAGCCGAACAAGCGAGCGCGTAGTGCATGGAGGAACGCGGGCCGGGTGCGGGAACCGAGCTCGCGCGAGGGGAACGCTGGTTGGGACGAGTAGGGAAGGTCCCGTGTTCGAGCGATCGGGGGATTTCGCCAAACGCTTGGCCGAAGAACGCTCTTGGCCACTTGGGGCAATCACCCTACAAGACATGGGGAGATTGGGGATTCAGAGGGGCCGCTCGGGAAATCCCTCCAGAAGCGCAACGCCTTGGAGTAGCATGGGTTCTCCCCCCCGTGGGTGCGGGTCCTCCGGCTAGCGACGCGCGGTGCGCGCCAAGCCCTCGCGCCCCAAGTCAGAAGTCGCCGCACATGAGCGAGGTTTCGTGTCGGGCCGTTGCGCCCCTACTGACACTTCTGGACAGCGAGGGCATTCCGGCGGAAGACCTGATCGCCGACACCTCGCTCTCCCTGGAAGTTCTCCGCCGCGGCGACAAGCGTATTCCCTGGAACGACTGGGCGGCCCTGTGTGAGCGAATCCAGGTATTGGTGGGTGGCACCGACAGCCTCGTGCAGCTGATGAGCGAGCACGTGCGCGTGCCCGGCGGTTTCGACTTCATACGAAAAGTGGCCGCGCTGATGTACACGCCGCGGGACGTCTTCTGGGCCGGCACGGTGTTCATGGGTCGCAACCTGTTTTCGATCGTGCAGGACGATTTCCAGGACTTGCCGGACGGGCGCATCCAGGAAGTGCTCCGAATTCCCCCGCCCTACCGGGACTCTCCCGCGTTCTTCCACATCATGCGCGCGGTCCTGATCGGAACGCCGGGATTGATCGGAGCACCGGACGCCGTCGTCGAGATGGAGCTGGCGCCGCGCAGGGCGGTCTACACCATCTCACCGCCGCCCTACCCCTGGCGTCGCCGAAGCCTGCTGCGCACGCTCACCACGCCGTTCGCGACCCGGACCGCGATCGAGGAACTGTCGGCCCAGCAGCGGGAGCTCAAGCAGTATCACGACGCTCTGCTGGAGGCGAATCGCGAGATCCAGAGCCAGGCGCGCGACCTCGAGCGCGTGGACGTGCTCGGCAAGGAGCTGGCCAACCACATCGAAATGGAGCCCCTCACCGACGCGCTCGTGCACGTCCTGGAGGGGCAGTTCTCGTGCGGCGGGCTGGCGCTGTGGCTCCGCCCCCTGGAGCGCCCGGATCTGGTGCTCCTGCGAACCGCGGGAGAACGCTCGGGCCCCCCGCTGCGCTCGTTTCGGCTGGAGGCGGCCCAGCGAGAAGTGGGGCGCCTGGACATCTGGGACGACGACCAGCGCCCCCTGCGCGGCCGGGCCTCACTGCTGGTGCGCCTCATCCCCTGGATCGCGATCGCGGTGGACAACGCCCGATCCTACGAGGCCCTGCACGCGTACTCCGAGTTGCTGCAGTCGCGCGTGCAGGAACGCACGGCCGAGCTGGCGGCCACGACGGACGACCTGTTGGCGGTCACCGCCGAGCGCAAGCGCGCCACCGAGGCCTTGAAGGAGTCGCAGCTGCAGTTGATGGCGTCGGAGCGTCTCGCCTCGCTCGGCACGCTGGCCGCGGGCATCGCCCACGAGATCAACAATCCGGTCAGCGCGATCATGGCCGCGGCCCAGCATGCGTTGGCGTGTCGCGAGGAGGAGAACGGCGACGCCCTGGCTTGGCAGGCGCTGGAGGAGTCGATTCGCGAGTCCAAACGCTGCGCCTCCATCGTACGCAGCGTGCTGCAGTTCTCGCGAGACGAGCCGACCGAAAAGGTGCTGGCCGATCTGAACGAGGTGGTGGTTCGCGCCGTTGCACTGACTCGCGACTACGCCGACGAGAATGAGGCGGACGTCGAGATGGAGCTCGCGCCGGAACCCTGCACGGCGCTGGTGAACGCGCTCCAGATCGAGCAAGCCGTGGTCAACCTGGTGCGAAACGCGGTCGAGGCCGGCGGCGAAGAGCGAACCCACATCACGGTCGTCACGGAGACCGGACCGCGCTGGTCGAAGGTGGAGGTCCGGGACTCGGGCTGCGGCATCGATCCGGAGACGATGAAGCGCATCTTCGATCCCTTCTTCACCACCCGCCGCAACGAGGGCGGGAGCGGGCTGGGGCTGGCCGTCGTCCACGGCATCGTGTCGGAACACCGCGGTCGTCTCGACGTTACCAGCGAGCCGGGCCGGGGTACGACCTTCGCCATCGAGTTCCCGATCGCGGCCCCCAAAACCCACGACTGACCCCCCGCAACCCCTTGCGCGTTCCTAAACGGGCGGTAAAATTGGCCCAACCAAAGTGGCCGGACCAATTTGACCGCGGAGTCATCGAACCCCGAGCCACAGGACGCCGACGGCGGAGAGGTTTCCCCCTGGACGCGCCTTCGACCCGCAGCGAATCGGTGGTGCGCGCCCTGCGCGAGCAGATCCTGCGCGGCGAGTACGCGGCCGGCGAACGGCTGCCCGCCGAGCGCGAGCTCGCCCAGCGGCTCGGCGTGAACCGCAGTTCGGTCCGCGAGGCGCTTCGCAAGCTCGAGCAGCTCGGACTCGTCAGCATCCGCCACGGGGGCGGCGCCACCGTCCGCCAGTTGCACGAGGCGAGCGTCGACATCGTCCCGCACCTGGTGCGGTTGGACGAACGCCCGAACCTGGGCCTGGTGGTGCAGATCGCCGACGTTCACGAGATGCTGGTGGCCGGAGCGGCCCGGCTGGCGGTGGAGCGCGGCGGGGACGAAGATCTGCAGCGCGCGCGCGACCTCCTGAAACGGCTCGCGGATCCCGCCACCCGCGACGAGAACTTTCCGGCCATCGTCGACCTGCTCTTCGGCGTGGTCACCGACGCCAGCGGAAACCTGGTGCTCCGCCTCTGCCGCAACACCCTCGGCCCCGCCATGAACCTGCGCCTGGGCGGGTTCTTCTGGCGCGTGCTGCGCGCCTCGGGGCCGGTCTTCGAGGCGCTGGTGAAGGAGATCGACACCGCGATCGTCGAGCGCAACCCCGCGCGGGCGGAGGAAGCCGTGCGCGGCCTGCTGCGCGAGGGCCGCCGGCGCCTGTTGGCCGAATTGGAACCCGGAACTTCCGAGCGCCCGCCCGGGGCCGAGCCCCCCAACTGAGAGGAACGATCATGTCCGAGTCCGCCAGCGACAGCCTGTCCGCCAACCACCCCGAGCCCGAGGGCGTCAAGGTGGCCATGGAGGCGATCTACAACTGGAACTACGAGCCGGAGGTGGACGAGCTGCGAAACCTCTACGCCAAGTCGCTCGACCTCCAGTGGATCGCACTGCGCGATCTCGAGTGGGATCGGGGCATCGACCACAACGCCTTCACGCGCACGTTCTCCCTGGGCGGGATCCCGATCACGGAGACCAGCTTCTGGAAGAGCCTCTCCGACGAGACGCGCTGGGACGTCGCCCGACGCTCGGCGAGCTTCATGCTCTCGAACTTCCTGCACGGAGAGCAGGGCGCGCTGATGGTGGCGGCGCAGCTGGTGAACGCGGTCCCCCACATGGACGGCAAGTTCTACGCGTCTACCCAGACCCTCGACGAAGCGCGCCACGTGGAGGTCTTTGCGAAGTACGTCAGCCTGCTCGACAACGTGTATCCCATCTCGCCCGGGCTGAAGAAGCTCCTCGACGGCGTGCTCTCGACGGAGAACTGGATGATGAAGGCCGTCGGCATGCAGGTGGTGACCGAGGGGCTGGCTCTCTACAGCTTCCGCGACATGCGCAACCAGACCGAAGAGCCGCTGCTGAAGCAGCTTCTCACCTACGTCTCGCGGGACGAGGCGCGCCACACGGGCTACGGCATCAAGTACCTGAACCGGGTCGTGCCGACTCTCTCCGACAAGGAGCGTTCGGATCTGGAGGACTTCGCCTTCGAAGCCGCTCGGCTGTTGATCGACCAGCGGGCCGGCTACTCCATGCGCGAGACGATCTTCCAACTGTGGAAAGACGCGGGAGTCGACCCGGGAGACGCGCTCACCTCGATGCTGAAGGAGCGCGAGGTCATCCAGCAGGCGCTCGCCAAGGGCGGCGGCCGCTTCGGCCCCGTCAGCGGCTTCGTGATCCCCACGCTGCGCTCGATCGGGCTCTACAGCGACCGCATCGCCGAGCACTTCAAGGAGATGTGGACCGCCAACGTCGGCGCGGAGACGGCCGACCGGCTGGCCTCCAACGTGGACGAGGTGCCCGAAGACCTCGAGGCCTGGGTGAACGAGGGGTACGAGGCGCTCTAGCTAGCGCCCAACCGTTCGTTGGGGGGGCGCAGCCGCCGGCCCGTGGTAGCGTCCACGCCATGACCGAGCGCGCCCGCTCCCCCGTCGAGGCCCAGCGCGTCGACGGCTACCTGGTTCTGCTCTTCGTCCTGCTGTCGACGGCGACCCTCTTCGACGGCTTCGACTCGGCGCTGTTCGGCTTCGCCGCGCCCGAGGTCCGGGAGACGCTCGGCATCTCCCTGGAGGACTGGGGCTACGTGAGCGCCGCGACGCGCTTCGGCGTCATGGCCTCCTTCCTGTTCCTGCTCTCGGCCGACCGCTTCGGCCGCCGCGCTGTGCTGCTCTTCACGGTCGTGGGCTTCACGGTCTTCAACGGGTTGACGGCCCTGGTCACCGAGACCTGGCAGTTCACGCTGTGCCAGATGCTGGCGCGGCTCTTCCTGACGGCCGAGTACGCGCTGGCCATCGTCACGATTGGCGAGGAGTTCCCGGCCGCCGTGCGCGGGCGCGCGATCGCCATCCTGACCAGCCTGGCCACCGTGGGCGTCATGGTGATGGCCAAGCTGCAGCCCTACCTGCTTCTGCCCGAGGGCGCGCCGGGCAATTGGCTCCACGACACCGGCGCGGCCGGCGTGAGCGTGCTCCAGGGCGCGCTCGGCCTCGAGCGCGACGGCGAGAGCTGGCGGGCGCTCTACCTGTTGGGGGCGGTCCCGCTCGTCATCGTCCTGGTGCTGCGGGTGCTGATGCGAGAGACCCGGCGCTTCGAGGCCGTGCAGGAAGACCGCGGCACCCGCGGCTGGCAAGATCACGCACGCGACGCCCTGCTGCCGTTTCGCCGGGCCTACCGCCGCCGCAGCGCGATCGTCATCCTGCTGTGGAACTGCGTCTTCATCGTCACCGGCCCGTCGGTGGTCTACTGGGTGATCTTCGCGCGGGAAGAGCTCGGGCTGACCGCCAGCCAGGTGGGTGACGTCGTCTTCTGGGGCTACGCGGGAGGGGTCGCGGGCCACTTCGTGGCCGGCGACCTGGTCGACCGCATCGGCCGCAAGGGGACGTGCGCGGCCTTCTACGCGCTGGCCTCCGCCTCGATTCTGCTGCTCTACCAGGTGCCGACGCTCTGGGGGCAGTACGTGTTCATGATCGCCACGGTCTTCTGCTTCGGCGCCGCCATGACCGCCACTCACGTCTACGCCTCGGAGCTCTTCCCGACGGAGATCCGCGCCACGGGGTACGGCTGGACCACCAACTTCTTCGGGCGCGTGACGGAGGTGCTGACGCCGGCCGCCATCGGCTTCCTGATCCCCTGGTTCGGGATCCCCAACGCCATCGCGGTGGTGGCCGTGGGCCCGCTGCTCGGTGCGATCCTGGTGTACCGCTACGCCCCCGAGACCCGGGGCCTCACGCTGGAGCAGGTTCAGGAGAAGCTGGCCCTGGACGCGCGGTAACATAGGGCCATGTCCACCGCCCCCCGATCCCGCCGGCGAGTCGACGCGCTGCTGCTGCTCGCCACCCTCGCCTGGGCCTGCGCCACCAACCCGGTTACGGGGCGCAGTGAGCTCAACCTGGTGTCGCGGGCCGGCGAAATCCAGATCGGGGAAGACAACTACGGGCCGACGCGCCAGATGCAGGGCGGCGACTACACCGTCGACCCGGAGCTCACCACCTACGTCCAGTCGGTGGGCCAGCGCCTGGCGGCGGTCAGCGACCGGCCGGACCTGCCCTACGAGTTCCAGGTGCTGAACAGCAGCGTGCCCAACGCCTGGGCGCTGCCGGGTGGAAAGATCGCCATCAACCGCGGCCTGCTGCTGGAGCTGGAGAACGAAGCCCAGCTGGCCGCGGTGCTCGGCCACGAGATCGTGCACGCCGCAGCCCGCCACGGGGCCCAGGCCATGGAGCGCGGCCTCCTGTTGCAGGGCGCCGTGGTCGCCGTGGCGGTCGCGACGGCGGACAGCGACTACGGCGGGCTGGCGGTCGGAGGCGCGGGGCTGGGCGCTCAGCTTGCCAGCCAGAAGTACGGACGCGACGCCGAGCGCGAATCCGATCTCTACGGCATGCGCTACATGCAGCGCGCCGGCTACGACCCCGAAGCGGCCGTCGAGCTGCAGCAGATCTTCGTGCGCTTGTCGGAGGGGCGGGCCGAGAACTGGCTGGCGGGGCTCTTCGCGAGCCACCCGCCCTCGCGCGAACGCGTCGAGGCCAACCGCGCGACCCTGGCGGCGCTGCGCGCCGAAAACGCTTCGCGCGGCGAGGTCGGGCGCGAGCGCTATCAGCGGCGGCTCGCGCGGTTGCGCGCCAGCAAGACCGCCTACGCCGCCCACGACGAGGGGCGCAAGGCGCTCGGCCGCGGCGATACGGCGCGCGCCCTCGCGGCGGCGGAGCGAGCCCTAAAGGGCGAGCCCGCAGAGCCGCGCTTCCACGAGCTGCGCGGCGACATCCGCTTGCAGCAGCGCCGCTACGCCGATGCGGTCACCAACTACGATCGCGCCCTGGCCCGCGACCCGGGCCACGCCTTGACGAGGCTCCGCCGCGGGGTCGCCAAGCGGCGCCTCGGCGACAGCCAAGGCGCCCGTCGCGACCTGGAAAGGACCTTGGAGCTGCTGCCCACTTCTCTGGCGCATCTCGAGCTGGCGGAGCTGGCCGAAGCCCGGGGCGACCGGGCGATGGCGGTTCGTCACTACCGCGTGCTGGCCCCCTTGGACTCCGCCCACGGCCAGCGAGCGCGACGGGCGCTGCAGCGCCTCGAGCCGCCGCCCCAGTCTGCCTACTGAGGGAAAATCCGAGTCAAGGCAGAGTGTTTCTGCGCCGAAGAGGGCCCGAGCCTCGCCGCCCGAGCGGGGGAGGAGCCACCCACCTGATGCCGCGACCGTCCCGATCCAACCTGGAGCGTCTCCGCCGCCATCTCCGCCGCTGGGCCGGGGAGCGCGAAATCGAGCTGGACGGCGGCGACTGCGCGCAGCCGGCCACGGCGAATCTGCTGTGGCCCCTGCATCCCGAGTCGGAGGCGGAGTTGCTCGCGAACGAGCCCGCCCTGCTGGGCGACGACCGCAAGCCCGGCGAGCTGGCCCGACTGGACTCCACTCTCGCCTTCGCCTGCAACGTGTTCGAGTTCTGGCGCCGCGCGGGGGCGCCCGTCTCGTACCCCGCGTGGCTCCCGGCAGGCACCCAGCTGTGGCTCGAGCCCGCGGGCGCGCTTCCCACGGCCGTGGCCGTGCGCCTGACGGAGCCCTACGGCGGTTTGGACGACCGCGGAACGCCCGACCTCGACGACGACGCCGAGCGCTGGGCGGGGCTCTGGGGCTGCCGCGAGCTGGCCCGCGAACGCGCCACCCATCCGGCCCGCTGGCAGCGGCTGGACGTGGGGCGCTTGCTGGAGGCGGCCGTGTCGCTCACGCGCCGTCACGGACCGCGGGGGTTTCGCCTGCTGTTGTTGTGGGTCGACTGCGGGGGGCGCGAAGCCCGCGAGCTGCGCCGCGAGATCGATCGCCTGCGCATGCGCATCGGGGGCGAGGTGGAGTTCGCAGCCGCCGAGCTTCGCCAATGGACTGCCTTGCTGGGATCCACCCCCGCCGGGGCCGACTGGCGCCAGGCGCTGGAAGCGCGCTACTGCCTGCCCGAGTGAAACGGCGCGCGGGGGTCAGCATCTGAAACCCTGTGTGTCCCCGGCGCCTTTGCGCCTCGAGCGAGGGCAGTACGTGCGCAAGTGGGAAGACATCCCCGCCAGTGAAATCACGGATCTGGCGCTCTTCCTGCGGCGCCGCGAGTTCCTCCGCAGCGCGGCGGCCGGCGCGGCCGGTCTTTTGGCGAGCGCCTGCGGCAGCGCGGACCCGGCGGTGGCCGCCGCCCCTGCGCGCGGTGAACCCATCACGGGCGTGCGCCCGGGACCGGCGGCCTTCGGCACCGACGAGCCCCCCAACCGCTTCGCCGACGCGGCCAGCTACAACAACTTCTACGAGTTCGGTACCGACAAGTCGGATCCGGCAAAGTACGCCCACAGCCTCCGGACCAAGCCCTGGTCGGTCGCCATCGAGGGCGAGGTCGCCAAGCCGGGCGTGGTCCCGCTGGAGACGCTGTTGGCGCCGCACCCGCTGGAGGAACGCGTGTATCGGCTGCGCTGCGTGGAAGCCTGGTCGATGGTCGTCCCCTGGATCGGCTTTCCGCTGGGCGACCTGCTGGCGCGCTTCGAGCCCACGTCGAAGGCCAAGTACGTGGCCTTCGAAACGCTCCACGACCCCGAGCAGATGCCCGGCCAGCGCCGCCGCGTGCTCGACTGGCCCTATCGCGAGGCGCTGCGCATGGACGAGGCCATGCACCCGCTCACCATCCTGGCGGTCGGCATGTACGGCCACGTGCTTCCCAACCAGAACGGCGCGCCGCTGCGGTTGGTGGTGCCGTGGAAGTACGGCTTCAAGAGCATCAAGTCGATCGTGCGGATCCGGTTGCGGGAAACGCAACCCCCCACTTCGTGGAACGCGTCGGCGCCGCGCGAGTACGGCTTCCTGTCCAACGTGAACCCGGAGGTCGACCACCCGCGCTGGAGCCAGAAGAAGGAGCGCCGCCTGGGCGAGTTCCGCCGCCGTCCGACGCTGCCCTTCAACGGCTACGCCGAGCACGTGGCCGGCCTCTACGCGGGGATCGATCTCCGCAAGCACTTCTGACCCAGCCCGTGGAGACGCGCCGGCTGCAGCGACTCCTGCCGGCCGCGGTCGTCGGGCTCGCCTGCGTGCCGGCGCTCGCGCTGGCCGTCCGCGCGCTCCGCGGCAGTCTGGGCGCCAACCCGGTCGAAACCCTGACGCACGAGACCGGCGAGTGGACGCTGCGCTTCCTGCTGGCGTGCCTGGCCGTCACGCCGCTGCGGCGCAGCCTGCGCTGGCCCGGCCTGGCGCCGTACCGGCGGACGTTCGGCCTGTTGGCGTTCGCCTATGCGTGCCTGCACTTCAGCACCTGGTTGATGCTCGACCTGGCCTTCGACCTCACCCAGGTGCTGGAGGACGTCGTCGAGCGGCCGTACATCACGGCGGGATTCGGCGGCTTCCTGCTGCTCTGTCCCCTGGCGCTGACCTCGACCCGCGGCTGGCAGCGCCGCTTGGGCCGACGCTGGCTGGCGCTGCACCGGCTCGCCTACGCCGCGGGCGTGCTGGGCGTGCTGCACTTCCTGTGGTTGGTGAAGGCGGATCTGCGCGAACCGCTGGTCTACGCGAGCGTGCTGGCGGGGCTACTGCTCGCGCGCGCGCTCCGACTCGGGCGGACGCCCTGACCAGAACGCCGCCAAGGCGGACCCGGAGAGGTTGTGCCACACGCTGAAGAGGGCGCCGGGCAGTGCGGCGGCCGGCCCCAGGTGCAAGGTGGCCAACACCACCGCCAGGCCGGAATTCTGCATGCCGACTTCGATGCCGAGTGTCCGCGCCTCGCGCTCGTGTCGTCCCAACACCCGGGCCGCGCCGTAGCCCGCGCCGAGGCCCGCCAGGTTGTGAAGCGCCACCGCCAGGGCGACCGGGCCCGAAAGCGCAACGACGCGGTCGCGGTTCATCGCCACCACGATGGCGATCAAGAGCACGATCACCGCCATCGAAACCAGCGGCAGCGCGGCCACGACGCGTTCCAGGCGCGCCCCCCACCAGCGGTTCACGAGCATCCCCAGCGCCACGGGCACCAGCACCACCCGCGCGATGCTGGCGATCATCCCGAGCACGTCCACCGACACGGTCCGGCCGGCGTAGAAGTCGGTGAGCAGCGGCGTCAGCGCCACGGCGAGCAGAGTCGAGAGCGCCGTCAACGCGATCGAAAGCGCCACGTCGGCCCGGGCCAACAGGCACACCACGTTGGACGCCGTGCCGCCGGGCGCGCTCCCCACCAGCACCAAGCCGGCCAGCAGCTCGGGCGGCAGCGTCAGGCCGCGCGCAATCGCGTAGGCCAAGAACGGCATGAGCCCGAACTGGAGCGCGGCCCCCAACGCCAGCACTCCGGGCCGCTTGGCGACGGCGGCAAAGTCGCCGGGCTTGAGCGTGGCGCCCATCCCGAACATCACGACCCCGAGCATGGGCACGATGCCCGGCTGCAGAGCCGCAAACCCCGTCGGCCAGGCCAGCGCCAGCGCCGAGCCCGCCAGGGCCAGCGCGGGAAAGAGCCGGGTGGCCGGCGTCAGCTCGGGTCCGGTGCCGGCGTGTCGGGCCCGCTGGCCGGGAGTTCCGGAGCGGCCGCCAGGTCGGGGTCCACGGTTCCGGTCAGACTCTCCAGAAAGGCCACCAGCTGCCGCACCTGCGACTCGCTCAGATCCACGCCCAGCTGGTGATGCCCCATCAGCCGCACGGCTTCCGCCAACTCGGTGACGCTGCCGTCGTGGAACCAGGGACCCGTTTCGGCCACGTTGCGAAGCGAGGGCACCTTGAAGACGCCGCGGTCCGCCTCGTTGCCCGTGACGGCGAAGCGGCCCACGTCGCTCGTCTCGAACGGTCGCACCAGCCCGAGCTTGCGGTAGAGACTTCCCCCCACGGCCGGCCCCATGTGGCAGGTGATGCACCCTACGGTCAGAAACGTCTCCAGGCCGGCCTGCTGCTCGGCGCTGAGGGCGCTTGCATCGCCGGCCAAGAACGCATCCAGCGGACCGGGCGTCAGCAGCTGGCGCTCGAAAGCGCCGATGGCCACGGCCATGTGGTCGAAGCTCACCGGCTCGGGGGCGTCGGGAAAGGCGGCCTCGAAAGCCGGGCGATAGCCGGGAATCGACCGCAGCACCGCCTCCGCAGCGGCCACATCCGGCAGCGCCATCTCGATGGGGTTCAAGACGGGCCCCTTGGCCTGTTCCTCCACGTCGGCGGCGCGACCGTCCCAGAACTGCGCCACGTGGAGCGACGCGTTCAGCACGGTCGGCGCGTTGCGATCGCCACGCTGGCCCCGGTGACCAGCGGAGGTGGCGTCGCCGTCCACCCCAAACCGGTCCAGCTGGTGGCAGCTGGCGCAGGAGACGTCGTGGTTCTTGGAGAGCCGCGCGTCGTGATAGAGCTGGCGCCCCAGGGCGACACGCGCGGCTGCCACGCCCTCGGCCGCCGCAGGCGGGGTGGGCAGGGCACCCAGGGCCGAGTTCGCTCGCTCCGCGAGCCCCGGGGCGGAGTCCGGCGAAAGCTCGGGGGCCGACGCCTCCTCCGGCGGAGCGGGTTCCGAGCACGCGAGCGCCAGCGCGAACACCAGCACCGAGAGGCCGGGGAGCCCCTCCACACGAACATCGTTCCTGCTTCTCTTCACGCCTGTCTCCTTCCCGTACCTCGGTGCCCGTACCTCGGTGCCGCGATCGATGCCGCAGCCCGGCCCGCTTGTCTCACGGGGACTGCGGAAAGCGCGCGCTGACGGCGCCTTCGGGGCACCCCGTTCGAGCCAGAACGTGTAGCGCCCCGCCGGCGTGGGGCCCAATCGGTTCGTCTGATCGCATCGATCGCGATCTCCGATCGATCCGGCCTCGTCCGCGCCGTCGCTTGCTGTCGGGGGCAAGGGCCGTCACCCTACGGCGCATGCTCCGGAAAGCGACGGCCACGGCGCGGCCCCGCAGTGGGCCCGTCTCGGGCGCGGAGGGCCGTCGATGAGCGATGCCGGCCAGACGGCCGCCGAGGCGCGCGGCTACCCGCGCGACGTGCACATCCTCACGCTCGATGGGCGCGAGATCATCCTGATCGGGACGGCCCACGTCTCGCGGGAGTCCGCGGACCTCGTGCGCGACGTGATCGAGAAGGAACGGCCCGACGTCGTCTGCATCGAGCTGGATCCGCGGCGCTTCGAGGCGCTCTCCGAGAAGAACCGGTTCGAGTCGCTGGATCTGCGTCAGATCATCCGCCAACAGCAGCTCACGACACTGTTCGCCAACCTGCTGTTGGCCTCCTATCAGAAGAAGCTCGGGGGCAAACTGGGCGTGACCCCGGGAGCGGAGCTGCTGGAGGCCGCGCAGACGGCGGCCAAGCTCGACATCCCCGTCGCGCTCTGCGATCGGGACATCCGCATCACCCTGCGCCGCGCCTGGCGCGCGATGTCCTTCTGGAAGAAGTCGCTGCTGGCTTCCAATCTCATGGTGGGAAGCCTCGAACGGCCCGACCTGGACGAGGAGGAGCTGCGCCGCATTCGCGAGCAGGACGTGTTGAGCGAGTTGATGCAGGAGCTCGGCGAAGCGATGCCGGACTTGAAGCGGGTCCTGATCGACGAGCGCGACGCCTACCTGGCGCACAAGATCCTCGAATCCGACGGCCGACGCATCGTGGCGGTCGTCGGCGCCGGACACGTCCAGGGCATGTTGGACGCCCTGCGCGAACGCCGCGAGGCCGACCTGGCGGAGCTCGAGCACGTCCCGCCGGTCTCGCCGGCCTGGAAGTGGGTGGGCTGGAGCGTCCCCACCCTGATTCTCGGCTCACTGGCCTGGATCGGGTGGAGCCAGGGCGCGGACGCGGTGCGCGAGAACGCCCAGTTCTGGTTTCTGGCCAACGCCGTGCCCTGCGCCCTGGGCGCGGTGGCGGCCATGGCCCACCCGGCCACCGTGGCCGCGGGCTTCATGGCGGCGCCTTTCACGAGCCTGACGCCCGTCATTGGAGCCGGATACGTCGCCGCCTTCGTTCAAGTGTGGTTCACACCCCCCGTCGTCAATGAGTTCCAGAGCGTGGGCGACGACGTCTCGAGGCCCCGACGCTGGTGGGGCAACCGCCTGCTGCGGGTGTTTCTCGTCTTCGTCTTCACCACCCTGGGAAGTCTTCTGGGCAACTTCGTGGGAGGAGCCGAGATCTTGAGCCAGCTTTTCTGATGGACGGTGCACAGGAGGCAGGACCCGGCGGGGGCTTCATCAAGCCGAGCTTCCGATCCGCCGATATCCCAACGAGTGTACCCGTGAGGCGGGCCCCGAACTCCATGACCAACCACACGACCTCCGCCGACCGCGGTCCGCGCGACTCGCTGTGGGGTCACTCCGTCGAGCGGACCCGCCCGTGACGGAGGCCCGTGCAGAGCTGCCGGATCGCGTGCCGCTCGGCTCGATCCTCGTCTACGCCCTCCCCGGCCTGGGGACCGGCTTCATCTTCTTTCTGGCCAGCATCTACCTGCTGAAGTACGCGACCGACGTGCTCTTGCTGTCTCCCGCGGTGATGGGCCTCCTGTTCGGGGCCTCGCGCGTGTGGGACGCGATCTCCGACCCCATGGCGGGCTCTCTGTCGGACCGCACCCAGTCCACCATGGGGCGGCGGCGCTCGTGGCTCCTGCTGGCCGCGGTGCCGATCGCCGTCACGAGCGTGCTGCTCTGGGCGCCACCGCGCTACTTGGAGGGAACCGCGCTGGCCCTCTGGATGGGCTTTTTCCTGTTCGCCCACTACACGGCGACGACCATGTACGCGGTGCCCCACGAGTCGCTGGGCGCGGAGCTCACCCGCAATCACCACGAGCGAACGCGGGTCTTCGGCGTTCGCCACGTGGTCCACACCTTCGGAATCTTCCTGGCGGTCGGCGGCCTTGCCCTGCTGAACAGCTCGGACGATCCCCGCACCACCGCGCGCGATCTCATGTTAGCGGCGGGGGCGCTCACGATCGTGCTGTCGTGCATCGCCGTCTGGCGGCTGCGCGAGCCCAGCGAGCACCAGGGCCGGGGCGGCAGAAGCGTGCTGGGCGGCGTTCGCGACGTCCTCCGCAACCCCCACGCCCGCATCCTGCTGATCGTGTTCGCCATCGAGACCATCGGCACGTCGACCCTGGCCGCCCTGGTACCCTACGTGATGCAGTACGTGGTGATGCGCACCGACCTGACGCCCCTCGTGCTGTCGCTGTTTCTGGGACCCGCGATCCTGTTCGTCCCGGTCTGGATCGTCGTCTCCCGCCGCGTGGGCAAGAAGCGGCTGTGGGCCATCTCCATGGCGGCCATGGCCGTGGCGTTCTCCGGGCTCTTCTTCATCGGGCCGGGGGACATCGTTCCGATCGCGGTGCTGGCCTGTATCGCGGGCATCGGCAGCGGCCTGGGAAACGTCGTCGGGCCCTCGATCCAAGCGGACATCATCGACTACGACGAGTACCAGACCGGCGAGCGCAAGGAGGGAGCCTACTTCGCGCTGTGGAACTTCGTCCGCAAGAGCGGCACGGGCCTGACCCTGGCGCTCACCGGCTTCATGCTGGAGATCTCGGGCTTCGTTCCCAACGTGGAGCAGAGCGAGGAGACGAAGCTCGCGCTGCGAGCGCTGGTAGGGCTCTTCCCGGGCGGCTGCTACGTGATCGGAACGCTGCTCTTCCTGCGTTTCCGCTTCACCCAGGACGAGCACGCGCGGGTCCAGGAGGAGCTCCTCGCGCGCCGCGACCCACGGGCCTGACGAGATCCCGATGCGGGTCGACTTCACGAAAGGCCGCGACTCCGACGCCGTCTCGATCGAGCGGGCGGACGGGACGGTCGCCGCGACGCGCTTTCCGAAGAAGGGCCCGGTTCCGCACGACGCGATTCACCTGCTCGTAGAGGAGGAGCTGGGTCTGAGCCGGGCGTTCTGGGGCCGGGTTGCGGCCGGCGCGCATCCGGAGGACATCGCCACCCCGACGCTGGCGGATCCGCCGCTGGCCTCGATTCGGCGGCGCCTGGCGGAGCTGCGCGCCGCGTGGGACGGCACCGTCCTCGGCGACCGGCTCCGCCTCGAGTGGGACGACGAGTGACGCGGCTGCGACGCCCGGCTGCACTCGTCGCGGCTCTCGCCTGCGCCCTCTTCGGCGGAACCGCCGGCTGCCGGGACGCCCCGGAGACCCCTTCTCACGTCATCGTGCTGTCGCTGGACGGGTTGCGACACGATGCGGCCGACACCCCGGGGCTCGCTGGGCTCGCGCGCATGCAGCGGGAAGGAGCGCGGGCGGAGCGACTCACACCCGTCATGCCGTCGACGACGTTTCCGAACCACGTCGCACTGGCGACGGGCACTTTTGCGGATCGCCACGGCATCGTGGACAACCGCTTCCTGGACCGGAAGCGCGGCCTCTTCGCCTATGAGAACGACGCGAGCTGGCTCGAGGCCGAGCCCATCTGGGTGGCGGCCGAGCGCCAGGGCGTGCGGTCGGCCGTGTTCTTCTGGGTCGGCTCGGAGAGCGACTGGCAGGGCATCGGGGCCAGCGACCGGCGCGCGCCGTTCGACGGCGCCGTCGGAGAGGACGAGAAGGTCGACCAGATCCTGCGCTGGCTCGACCGTCCGCCCCCCGCGCGCCCGCGCCTGATCCTGTCCTGGTGGCACGGCACGGACCAGGTCGCACACCGCAGGGGCGCCGACCACCCGGACGTCGCACGACAACTCGCCGCCCAGGACAGAGCCCTGGCTCGGCTGCTCCTGGGGCTCGACCTGCGCGAGGCCTGGGCGTTCACCACCGTGCTGGTGGTGAGCGACCACGGCATGACGAACGTACACGAGTCCGTGTCGGTCGAGATCCCCCTGCGCGAGGCCGGCATCGCGGCGGAGGTCGTCGGCGGCCCCGCCGTCGCGCACGTGTTTCTGGAGGACGCGTCCGACCTCGAGGGAGCCCGCGCCGTCTTGAAGGGCGTCGCCGGCGTCGAGGTCCACGACCCCACCACGCTGCCCGCGCGTTGGCGACTCGGCCACCCCGATCGCACCGGAGACCTGATCGCCGTGACGAGCCCACCCCGTACCTTCGTGCGTCCGCCGAAGGAGGGGCGCTTCACGCTGGGAATGCACGGCTACGACCCCGAGCTGCCGGACATGGGCGGCAGTTTTCTGGCCGTGGGTCGCGGAGTTTCCCCGGGCACGCGCCTGCAGAGGGTCCACGCCACACAGGTCGCGGCCACCGTTGCCCGTCTGCTCGACATCGATCCGCCCGCGCACAGCGAGGGCGAGCCCATCGCCGGCATCGTTCCCTAGAGCTGCGTCTCTTTCCGCAAGCGACTCGAGAAGTCGCCTCGACGTTCGAACTCGTCCACCAAGCGTTCGTTCGCACGCTGCGCGAAATCCGCTGACCGATTCCACCGGATGAGTCCAACCCGACGCAGGAAGGCCTCGCAGCTCATGACGCGCCGGGGATAATCGGTTGCGGTCGTTTTCTCCGATTCGCGCAGAGACTCCACATGAGCCCGCTTCGCGTCACACAGCGAACCCTCCCCACTCACTCGTCCTCCGTCGGGTCACGCGTTTGGATGTGATGCCGCGTGCGACAGACGTGGTCGTCGTCGGCGCGGGGCCGACGGGCTGCACTGCCGCACTCGCGCACGCGCGTCGGGGCGCGCGTGTCCTGCTGCTCGAAGCCGAACCGAAGGCCGCGCAGCGCCTGGCGGGCGAATGGCTGCACCCGCCCGCGTTGGCGGCGCTGTCCTCGCTGGGCATCGAGCTCGATGCCACGGCGGGACCGCCGGGCCGAGGCTTCGCCGTGTTTCCCGACGACGGCAGCGAGCCCGTCGTCCTGCCCTATCCGGAACGCGCGCTGGGATGGAGCGGCGAGCACGCGCACCTGGTGGCGCAACTGCGAGCCCAGGTCGCCGACCACGCGCACATCACCTACGTGCCCGGCGCGCGGGTCGTGCACGTGTCCGCGGGAGACGTGGCGTATCGGCGCGATCGGGGCGAGCCCGTGCACGTGCGCGCGGGCCGCATCGTCGGCGCCGACGGACGTTCGTCGGTCGTGCGGGCCTCGCTCGAGCTGGCGCCCGATCGGGTCACGATCTCCCACATGGCCGGGCTGCGTCTGCGGGGCGTCTCCCTTCCTTACGAAGGCCACGGCCACGTGTTCCTGGGTGGTCCCGGCCCCGCTCTCGCCTACCGACTGGACCCCGACAGCATTCGGGTGTGTCTGGACGTGCCCTCCGCCTCGCGCCGTCGACGCGAACCGGCCGCGCTGTGGGACGAGTTCGGCCCCGTCCTCCCGGAAGCCTGGCGTCCCGCGCTGCGCGAGGCGCTCCGCGACGGCGCCGTGCGTTGGGCCGCCAACCAAGCCCGCCCCCGTCAGCACTACGGCGCAGACTCCCGGGCCCTGGTTGGCGATGCCGTCGGCTACCCCCATCCCCTCACGGCCGTCGGCATGACGCTCGGCATGGGAGATGCCGTGGCGCTGGCGGGGGCGTCCGACCTCGCGTCCTATCGCCTGGCTCGCCAACGCGCCTCCTGGGTGCCCGAGCTCCTGGCCGTCGCGCTCTACGACGTGCTTTCCAGCGATGCGGATTCGGCAACGGCCGTCCGCCGTGCGGTGGTGGACCGCTGGCGGCGATCCGAACGCGAGCGATCGCGCACCATGGCAACGCTGGGCGCCATCGACCCGTCGCGGTCGGCATTCGCAAAGAGCTTCCTGGGCGCCGCCACCTCGGGCCTCGGGCGGATCGCCGCCTCCGCCCGGCGCGAGCGCCGCCCGGCGCGGGTGGGCGGCGCGGTTTCCGACCTGGCTCGCCGCGGGGTGTGGCTCGGCACGGGACTCCTGGGGGCCGTCTCCGCGCGTCGGCCCCACACCGTCCAGAGCCCGGAACCCACGGCGGCCGCACCCGTCACGACGGCGTCCAGGACGTCGCCCGCGGAGGCCTTGCGCCGCGGCGCGAAGGGTCTCGTCTCGCTGCAGCGGCCCGATGGAAGCTTCGAGGGCGAGGTCCACTGGAGCCCGCTGCTCGCCGCGCAGTACACGCTGCTGTGCCACCTCTGCGGCCGGCGGCTCTCCGAGTCCCGGCGCCGGGCTCTGCTGCGGCAATTCCGGACCACGGCGCTGCCGTCCGGCGGCTACGGGCTGCACGCGCTCTCGCCGCCCTATCTGTTCGTCACGGCGCTCGTCTACACGGCGGCCCGCCTGCTGGGCGCCGACCCCGAAGAGCGCTGGATGGCCGGCGCGCGCGCCTTCCTCCAGCGCGAGGACGTCCGCCGCATCCCGAGCTGGGGCAAGTTCTGGCTGGCGCTCGTCGGGTTGTACGACTGGGAGGGCGTGCCGCCGGTGGTTCCCGAGTTGTGGGCCCTGCCCGAGTCGCTGCCGGCGCACCCGTCCCACTTCTATTGCCACACCCGGATGATCTACCTGGCGATGGCGGTTCTGGCGGCGCGGCGGCCGGCACCCCCGCCTTCGGACGAGATCGCCGCGCTGCGCCGGGAGCTCTTTCCGGGCGGCTTCGAGCGGGTGGACTGGCCCCGCGCGCGCACGCTGCTTCGCAAGGAGGAGATCCACACCTGGCCCAGCCTGGCCCTGCGGCTCGTCAACCGCGCCCTGGTGGTGCTCGATCGGCACCGGCGCGGCCCCGGGCGAGAGCCCCTGCTGCGCGAGCTGGAGGAGCGCATTCGCTACGAGCTGCGCACCACCACGCATTCCAGCATCTCGCCGGTCAGCGGTTTTCTCAACATCCTGGCGCTGCGGTCCGGCGATCCAGACGACCCCGACGCCGCCCGCGCCATCGACCGGATCGAGACCTGGATCTGGCAGGACGCCGAGCACGGGCTGCGCGTGGCCGGAGCCAAGAGCGAGTCGTGGGATTCGGCGTTCGCCCTGCAGGCGTTGGCGGCGGCGCGCCCCCATGCCGGCGTCGATCTCGAGCCGGCCATCGAGCGCGGGGTCGCCTTCCTGCGGCGGCAGCAGATCCGAGAGAGCTTCCCGGGCCACGCTGCCGCGTACCGACTCGATCCGCTCGGAGGCTGGGGCTTCTCGGGCATCTGGCACGGCTGGCCGGTGAGCGACTGCACCGCGGAGGCCGTCTGCGCGCTCCAGGACGTAGACGCCGCCGCAGCTCCCGACGCCGTGCTGCGCGACGCCGCCGGCTTCCTGCTTCGGTGCGAGAACCCGGGCGGCGGCTTCGGCAGCTACGAAGCGCGGCGCACGCGGCTGCCGCTCGAGTGGCTGAACCCGGCCGAGATGTTCGGCGACTCCATGAGCGAGCACGCCTACGTGGAGTGCACCGCATCGTGCGTCGCCGCCCTGGCGACCCTCGCGCGACGCGACCCCGCCCTCATCGGCGACCGCGGGCGGCAGGCCATCCGCCGCGGCGAGGTCCGGCTGCGGCGGCTCCAGCGCGCCGACGGCGCCTGGCGCGGCGTCTGGGGCGTGCACATGATCTACGGCACCTACTTCGGCGTGCGCGGTCTGTTGGCGGCCGGCGTGCGCCCGCGCGATCCGGCCGTGCGGCGCGCCTGTCGCTGGCTGCTGTCCACCCAGCGCGCGGACGGCGGCTGGGGAGAGGACGCGGACGGCTGTCTCTCGGGCACCTACGTCGCACACCGGGAAGGACAGGTCACCCAGACGGCCTGGGCGCTGTTGGCGCTCTTGGAGGCGCGCGAACCGGACTGGGCCGCGCTCGAGCGCGGCGCGCACTTCCTAGCCGCCCGGCTGCGCCCGGACGGCACGTGGCCGAAGCAGGATCCGGTGGGCGTGTTCTTCCACACGGCGCTGCTCGACTACGACCTCTACCGCCAGATGTTTCCGCTGTGGGCCCTCGCGGCCTTCGAAGCGCGGCGCGCCCAACGCGAGGCCGTCGCCCAGACCGACGAGTAGACCCGACTGTCGCAGCCGCGCACGCCGCGGTGCGAAGAAAGGACGCGCCCTGTCGACCCAGCAATCCGCTCGAGCCCTGTCCGTCCAACCCGAAACGGCCGAGTCGCCGACCCGCCTCGACGCCATCGAGGATCCGGCCGACCTGCGCGCCCTACCGCGACGGCGCCTGCCGGAGGTGGCCCGCGCCCTGCGCGAGCACCTGATCGACCTGGGCGCCCGGCGCGGGGGGCACTTCGGAGGCAGCCTCGGAACGGTCGAGCTCGCGGTGGCCATCCACGCCGTCTTCGACACGCCGCGCGACCGCGTGATCTGGGACGTAGGCCACCAGGCCTACGGCCACAAGGCACTGACCGGAAGACGCGACGCCCTCGACAAGGTCAAGCACCGCGACGGGCCGAGCGGCTTCCTGCGCCGGGTGGAGAGCCCGTACGACGTCTTCGGCGCCGGACACGCGGGCACGTCGGTCTCGGCGGGGCTCGGCGTGGCCGAGGGCCTGCGCCGCACCGGCCGCAAGAACCGCTCCGTGGTGGTGATCGGAGACGGTGCGGCCACGGCCGGCATGGCCTTCGAAGCCCTGAACCACGCCGGCCACATCGGCAGCGACGTGTGCGTCATCCTGAACGACAACGGCATGTCGATCGCGCCCAACGTGGGCGGCCTCAACCGCTCCGGCGACTACCGGGCCTACGCGGAGGCGCTCGGTTGGTCCTATTCGGGGCCCGTCGACGGCCACGACCTGGACGCGCTGCTGCCGGCCCTGGAGCGTACCCGCGACGCCGCCGGGCCGCGGCTCCTCCACGTGCGAACCGTGAAGGGACGGGGCTTCGAGCCGGCGGAGCACGACCCCTTCCGCTGGCACGCCACCACCCCCTTCGACCCTGCCACGGGCCAGCGCGCCGGGGGCGCTTCGAAGCGCTCCTGGACGGCGGCATTCGCGGACGCCCTGGCCGAGCGCGCGGATCGGGATCCGTCGCTGGTCGCCATCACGGCCGCCATGCCCGACGGCACCGGCCTCGACCGCTTCGCGGAGCGCCACGCCGACCGCGTCTACGACGTGGGGATCGCGGAGCAGCACGCCGTCACTTTTGCGGCCGGTCTGGCGGCCGAGGGTCTGCGCCCCGTGTGCGCCATCTACTCGACGTTCCTGCAGCGCGCTTTCGACCAGATCGTCCACGACGTGGCGCTGCAGGACCTGCCCGTCGTCTTCGCCCTCGACCGGGCCGGCCTGGTGGGCGCCGACGGTCCGACTCACCACGGCGTCTTCGACCTGGCGTACCTGCGCCTGATCCCGGGCCTCGTGGTGGCCGCCCCGCGCGACGAGAACGAGCTGCGCAACCTGCTGGCCACGGCCCTCGAGAACCGCCGCCCGTTCGCACTGCGCTTCCCGCGCGGCCCCGTGCCGGAGGGTGCGTGCGACCCCGACCCCAAGCCGGTGGCGCTCGGAAGCTCGGTGCGCCTGCGCGACGGCAACGACGTCGCCCTGGTGGGAATCGGCAAGACCGTGAACGAGGTGCTGGCGGCCGCCGACGCCCTGGCGGCGCGGGGGATCCAAGCGCGCGTCCTCGACGCCCGCTTCGTGAAACCCCTCGACGTGGACGCCCTGGTCGACGCCGCGGCGACGTGCCGGAGGATCGTGACGGTCGAGGACAACGGCCTTCACGGCGGCTTCGGCAGCGCCGTCCTGGAGGCTCTGGCCGAGCGCTGCCCCGGTGCGCCCGTCTTGACGCTGGGCCTGCCCGATCGCTTCGTCGACCACGGGGACGTCAACCTGCAATGGCGCGAGGCCGAGATCGACGCCGAGTCGATCGCCAGCCGCACCGAGCGCTGGCTCGAACGCCTCGAGGAGGGAACATGAGCGAGCTCCAGCCCGATCTCGTTCGGGCCTACCAGCACTGCCGCGACGTGACGCGCCGCAGCGGCTCGTCCTTCGCGTCGGCGTTCTGGATGCTGCCGGCACCGCAGCGACGGGCCCTGCACGCCGTCTACGCGTTCTGCCGCCTGGCCGACGACATCGCCGACGATCCGGACGTGCACGGCGACCGCAACCGCCTGCTGGGGCGCTGGCGCGAGGAGCTCGACCGCAGCTATCGCGGCGTGCCCGAGCATCCGGTGGGCCGAGCGCTGGCCGATGCCGCCGCTCGCTTCGAGCTGCCGGAGTCGCTGTTCCACGACCTGCTGCTGGGCGTGGAATGGGATCTCACGGGCGGCACCGTCGAGACCTACGACGACCTGCGCCGCTACTGCTACCGCGTGGCCTCGACGGTGGGGCTCCTGGTGGTGCGCATCCTGGGCTACCGCCATCCGGGCTCGCTCGACTACGCCGAGGAGATGGGAATCGCGGTGCAGCTCACCAACGTGCTGCGCGACGTGGGCGAAGACGCCGCCAGCGGGCGCACCTACCTCCCCCGGGCCGATCTCGAGCGCTTCGGGGTGAACGAGCTGGCGCTGAAGAACCGCGAGCTGGTGGATGAGCTGCGGTTGCTGCTGGGCTTCTACGCGGAACGGGCGCGCATCCACTACGCCCGCGCCGCGGCGCTGCTGCCGGAGGCCGATCGCCGGCGCCTGCGGCCCGCCGAGGCGATGGGCGCCATCTACCGCGCCCTGCTGGAGGAGCTGCAGCGTCAGGGCTTCCCCTGCCTGCAGCGCTCGGTGCGGCTCTCGAAGCGCCGGCGCGTGGCCATCGCCGCCTCGATCTGGCTCGGCCGACCGAGTTCGCCCGCCTGGTCGTCTCCGGCCGCCAACGGTGCGCTCTCGTGAGCGACCTCCTGGCGCGCAAGAACGCGCACTTGTCGCTGTGCGCCGAAGGCGACGTCGAGCACCGCACCGGCACCCTGCTGGACCAGGTCCACCTGGTGCACGACGCCCTGCCGGAACTGGCGTTCGACGAGGTCGACCTCTCGGTGACGTGGTGGGGCCGCTCGCTGCAGCTGCCCATCCTGATCACGGGCATGACCGGTGGCACGCCCGAGGCCGCCCGCGTGAACCGCGAACTCGCCGCCGCCGCACAGAAGCACGGACTGGCTCTGGGCGTCGGATCACAGCGCGCGATGCTGCGCGATCCGGCGACCGCGTGGACCTATCAGCTACGCGATCACGCGCCGGACGTCCCGATCCTCGCCAACCTGGGCGCCGTGCAGGCCCGCGACGCGGGTGACCTGGAGATCCTGGAGCTCGTCCGCAGCATCGACGCCGACGCCCTCTGTATCCACCTGAACCCGGCCCAGGAACTGGTGCAGGACGACGGCGACCGCGACTTCCGCGGCTGCCTCGCGCGCATCGGCGAGCTGGTGGAGACGTGCCCGTTCCCGATCGTGGTGAAGGAAACCGGCTGCGGCCTGGGGCCCGCGACGCTCTCCCGCCTCTGCGAGACCGGCGCCTCGTGGGTCGACGTCTCCGGCCGCGGAGGCACCAGCTGGACCGGCGTCGAAGCCCTGCGCGGTGCGTCGTCGCGCCAACAGTGGTTGGGCAGCGTGCTGCGCGAGTGGGGCATCCCGACCGCGGCGGCCATCGGCTACGGCTGCGACGCGGGATTGCGCGTGCTGGCTTCCGGCGGGATCCGCGATGCGCTCGACGCCGCGCGCGCCTTCGCGCTGGGCGCGGAGGGCGTGGGCATGGCGCTGCCCTTCCTGCGCGCGCTCACGGGCGGGGGCCCCGCGGCCCTGTCCCAGGAGATCGATCGTCTCCGAGAGGGACTGCGAGCCGTCTGCGTGCTGACGGGGACGCGTCACGTGCAGGCGCTGCGGGAGGCGCCGCGCGTGCTCGGCCCCGAGCTGCGGATGTGGGGGGAGCGTCGGTGACCACCTCCGCACCGGCCGAAAGGCCCTTCGCACGGCCCCGGAGCCGACGAGATGGCTGAGCACTCGCAGGATCTCGAAACCCCGCTGGCCCTGGCCGCTCCCCCGGTCCACGGGTGGACCACGCCGGCGCCCGCGGAGATTCTGGAGCGCGCCCAGGGCGAGAACTTCCCCGTCGCTCTGCGCTGGCTGGGGCGGCGCCGGCGCCGACACTTGGGGGCCGTCTACGGTTTCGCCCGCCTGGTGGACTGGATCGGCGACGAGGCGCCCGGCGATCGCACGGCGCAGCTGGACGCCCTCGAAGCCGACTTGGAACGGGCGTTTCTCGGCCGCCCGCGACATCCGCTCCTGCGGGCGCTGGTCCCTTCGCTGCGCGAGCTGGCGCTGCCGGCCGACCCCTTCCTGCGCTTGATCGAGGCGAATCGCCGCGACCAGGAGAAGACCCGCTACGCCACCTTCGACGAGTTGCTGGACTACTGCCGGCTGTCCGCCAACCCGGTGGGCGAACTGGTGCTGTACATCTTCGAGGCCCACACTCCGGAGCGTCTGGCGCTCTCCGACGCCATCTGCACGGGGCTGCAGCTGGCCGAGCACTGGCAGGACGTGGCGGAGGACAGGGACGACGGCCGCATCTACCTGCCCGCCGAGGACCTGGCACGGTTCTCCTGCCGCGAAAGCGACCTGGCCGGCACCACGGCGCCCCCGCACGTGCGGGCCTTGATGCGCTTCCAGGTACAGCGCGCGCGCGACTGGCTCGCACGCGGAGGCGCGCTGGTGGGGCGACTCTCCGGGGCCGCGCGGCTGGCCGTCGCCGGTTATCGCGGCGGCGGAGAAGCGGCACTCGACGCCATCGCTCGCGCCGACTACGACGTCCTGCGCGGAACGCCGCGCACGCGGCGCCGCGACGTTCTCCGCCGCGCGCTCGGCGCGTGGGTGCGCGGCCGATGACGGCACCCCACATCGCCGTCGTCGGCGGTGGGCTGGCGGGGCTCACCGCGGCACTCCACTGCGCCGACGCCGGCGCCCGGGTCTCGCTCTTCGAGACGCGGGCGCGACTGGGCGGCGCCACCTGGTCCCACGTGCGCGACGGCCTGCGCCACGACAACGGCCAGCACGTCTTCCTGCGCTGCTGCCACGCCTACCGCGGCTTCCTGGACCGCGTCGGTGCCAGCGACCGCGTCTGGCTGCAGCCGCGACTCGCCATCCCGGTCCTGTCGCCCGAGCGCGGGACGGTCTGGCTGGCGCGGGATCGCCTCCCGACGCCCCTGCACATGGCGCGCAGCCTGCTCGGCTACCGCCACCTGCCGCTGCGCGCGCGTTTCCGCATCGGGTGGGCCGCGGCGCAGCTCGGTCGCCTGGACCCGGACGATCCGCAACTCGACGAACAGACCCTGGGCGATTGGCTCGTCCGGCACGGCCAGTCCCAGGCCGCCATCGACGACTTCTGGGACCTGGTGGTGCGGGCCACGTTGAACCTTCCTCCCGCGGAGGCCTCGCTGGCGCTGGCGGTCAAGGTGTTCCGCACCGGCCTTCTCGACACCAACGACGGCGGCGACGTCGGCTTCGCGCTCGATCCCCTGGAAGACGTGCACGCGGCACCCGCGGCCGCAGCCCTCGAACGGCTGGGGGTCCAGATCGCGACGAAGTCCCCCGTTCACCAGATCTCGTCCACGGGCACGGGTGTCCGGCTGAACGTCGCGGGCGCCACCCTGGACGTGGACCGGGTCATCCTGGCGACGACCCACCGCGACGTGGAACGACTGGCGCCGGAGCTCGCTCCGGAGAGCCGCGCCTGGCGCGAGCTCGGAGAGTCCCCGATCGTGAACCTGCACGTGGTCTACGACCGCCCGGTTCTGCAGCACGCCTTCGCGGCCGGTGTCGGAAGCCCCGTCCAGTGGGTCTTCGATCGCACCCGCGGCGCCGGGCTCGAGTCGGGCCAGTACCTGGCCGTCTCGCTCTCCGCCGCCGAGCCCTACCTGGGCCGCTCGCGCCGCGAGCTGCGGGAGCAGTTCGTGCCGGCCCTGGCGAAGCTCTTGCCCGCGGCGGGCGCCGCGCGCGTGCTGCGCTTCTTCCACACCGTCGAACCCGCGGCGACGTTTCGCCAGGGCCCGGGCGCCCGCGCGAATCGGCCCGGAGCCACGACCCGCCTGCCCCGCGTCTTCCTGGCCGGCGCCTGGACCGACACCGGCTGGCCGGCCACCATGGAAGGCGCCGTTCGCAGCGGCGAGCGCGCGGCCCGCGCCGCCCTCGACGTGCAGCGACGGGCGCAGCCGGCCGCATCCGCCCCGGCCGCGGGC
>JAKSBN010000488.1 GCA_022361175.1 Pseudomonadota bacterium
AGGCCCGCCAGCACCTGCGCCGCTACGCGAGCCTTCGCTACAAGGCCATGGTGGCGCGGGATCGCGGCGCGCGCGGCATCCTCGTCGTGAGCGGACCGAACTCGAAGGTGCGGCAGCCCCTCGTGCCGCTCTCGTTCGACGCCTCCCTGGCCGGCAGCAGCATCGCGGCGCTCTCCCTCTCCGACGCGGCCGCCGAGCGGCTGCTGGCCGCGGATCGCCGCAACCTGGGGAAGCTCCAGTCGGCGTGGGACGGCGGCGCCCGCGGCCCCGCCTTCGTCCTGGACGACGTGCGGATCTCGGGAACCGTCGAGCTGGTGCAGGAGCGCCGCCGCGGGCGGAACGTGCTCGCACGCCTGCAGGTCGGCCGGCGGCCCAGCGAGAGCGTGGTGCTGGTGGGCGCCCACGTCGACCACCTGGGCCGCGAGGCCAGCTCGGCCTCGCTGGCGCGGGACGACGAGCGCGGCCAGATCCACTGGGGCGCGGACGACAACGCGTCGGGAGTGGCGGCGCTCTTGGGGTTGGCGGAGGCCGCGGCCGCGCGCGTGCGGGGCGGAGAGCGCGGTGCGCAACACGACCTGGTGTTTGCGGCCTGGTCGGGCGAAGAGCTGGGGCTGCTCGGCTCGACCCACTACGCCGAGAGCCGCCGCGACCCGGGCAACCCCCACGCCGCCCTGTCGCCGGGCATTCGCGCCTACCTCAACCTGGACATGGTGGGGCGGCTGCGGAACAAACTCTTGCTCTACGGCATGGCGTCGAGCCCCGCCTGGGCCCGAGAGGTGGAGCGCGCCAACGCCCCGCTGGCGCTGCCCGTGATGCCGCTGCCGGACAGCACGCTCCCCACCGACGCCACGCCCTTCTACCTGCGCGGCGTTCCGATCCTGAGCGCCTTCACGGGAGTCCACTCGGAGTACCACACGCCGCGCGACACCGTGGACCGCCTGAACTTCGCGGGCCTGCGCCAGACGTCCCGGCTCTTCGACGCCATCGCCTGGTCGTTGGCGCAGGCGCCCGAGCCCCCGCAGTACGTCGCCGCCGGCGGCACCAGCCAGGCCATGCCGCGCGGCGGCCTGCGGGTCTTCCTCGGCACCGTGCCCGACTACGCGCGGACCGGCGAGGTCGGCGTCCGGCTCTCGGGGGTCATCTCCGGGGGGCCGGCCGAACAAGCCGGGCTGCGGGGAGGCGACCTGATCGTCGAAGTCGCCGGCCGGTCGGTGGAGAACGTCTACGACTACACCTACGCCCTCGACGCCCTGGCGGTGGGAGAGCCCGTCGAGATCGAGATCCAGCGCGGCGACCAGACCCTGCGCCTCGAAATCGTGCCCGGGTCCCGCGACTAGCGCGGCCCGGCACGGCGGACCCCGATCGGGCACACTGACTCCATGCCCCGCGACTTCCGCGAACGTTTCGCCGCCCTGGCCCGCCGGCCCGACGAGGCCATCGACTTGGTCGAGGGCGCGCTGCTGATCGCCGGCGAACGCTACCCCGATCTCGAGCCCGACCGCGTCGCGGGCGAGAAGGCGGCGCGCGGTGAACGCGCCCGCGCGGCGCTCGGCCCGGCGCAGTCCCTGCCCGAGCAGGTCGCGCGCTTGAACGCCTTCCTGTTCGAGTCCGAGGGCTTTCGCGGCAACCGCGAAGACTACGCCGACCCCCGCAACAGCTTCCTGAACGACGTGCTGGAGCGGCGCACCGGGCTGCCGATCCTGCTGTCCCTGGTGTACGTGGCCGTCGCCCGCTCACTCGGCCTGGAGGCCGTCGGCGTGGGCTTCCCGGGCCACTTCCTCGCCAAGGTGAGGGGGCCGGAAGAGATCGTGGTGGACGCGTTCGAAGGGCGCGTCCTGTCGCAGGCGGATTGTCGCGAGCTTCTGCGCGCCGTCTCCGGCGGGCAGCTCGCCTTCGAAGCGTCGCTCCTGAGGGCTGCGAGTCACCGCGAGATCCTGGTCCGGATCCTCTCGAACCTAAAACACGTGTACGTGTCGCAGCGCGATCCCGAAGCCGCCGTCGGCTGCTCCGAGCGCATTCTGCTGCTCCAGCCCGACCACCCCGAGGAGCTGCGCGACCGCGGCCTCCTCTACCGAGAACTCGAGTGCTACGCCGCCGCGCGAAGCGATCTCGAGCGGTTTCTCGAACTGGCGCCCCGGCACGAGAGCGCGGCCCTGGTGCGCGAAGCCCTGGCGCCCCTGCGCAAGCGCGAGCAGGTGCTGCACTAGAGCGTCTAACGCCCCACCGGCCAGCGGCGGGTGACGGCGAAGCACGCGTCGAAGCGGGGCGAGCAGTCGGGGCTCGCGGTGGCGGTGCCGTAGCGCAGACCCAGCGGGACGCCCTCGGCCTTTCGCAGACGGCTGACCACGCGGGAGAGGACTCGCTCCACCGACTTGGCGGGCGTCGCCACCAGCAACAGCACGGCGCGCCGCTTGTCCAGCGTCATGACGGCGTCCTCGGCCCGCAGGCACTCCTCGATGGCGCCGATCACCTGGTCGAGCGCATCGGCCGAAGGCGCCTCGACGCCCACCAGCAGCGACGCCAGCCCGAGCTTCTCGCCCACCTGGCAGACGCGTTCCAAGCGCGCGTCGAAGGCCGTCGGCCCGCGCAGGCGCGAGCCCTCGTCCCCGGCCTCGATGACCTCCAGGTTCTCTGCCGCGACGTCGCCGGCAGCGGGGGCCTCTCGCAGCAGGGTCTCGACCTTCATCTGCAGCTCGAAGGGCTGTACGGGCTTGGCCACGCAGTCGGAGGCGCCCAGCACCAGCGCCCGCACCCGATCGGCCGCCCGGTGCAGGAAGCCCGACACCACCAGGACGGGAACCGTCGATCCGGCGTTGCGCAACGCGCCGAGCACCTCGTAGCCGTTCTGGCGCGGAAGCATGAGATCCAGCAGGACGCCGTCCGGCTGCACGCTCAGCGCCAGCTCGACCGCCTCGACCCCGTCCGCGGCCGTCCGAACCTCGTAGCGAGACTCGAGCGCCGCCTGCATCAGGTCGCGAGCCACGGCGTCGTCGTCCGCGATCACGAGACTCGGGCGGCGGGAGACCCGGCCGACGCCCGCGCCGGCCTCGGGCTCGAGCGGGTCGCCCAGCGGTGTCGGTCCACCCGGCCCCAGCGAGAACCGGAGCGGCGGGCCGGTGGCGGCGCCCTTCGCGTCCAGCCGGCGGGCCCGGTGCTCGCCGTCGCGGCCCCGCTCCAGCTCGATCCACGCGCCGCACCGCGACCGCGCCGCTTCCGCCGCGGCCGACAACCGCGCGCCGGGGATCGCGTCGACGGTCAGCACGAGCCGGCCGCCGGCGACTTCCACCTGTTCGAGCAACGGCACCGCCCAGTCTCCGGGTTCATCCCCCCCGAGCTGCCAGGCGCTGGGCGCATCGATCCACCAGCCGGTCGCCTCGGGCGCGGCCTCGCGCAACCGCTCCGCCAGGCTGACGCCGAGGGGAGTTCGCAGCTGCGGCGCCAAGTCGGCTTCCCACTCGAGCAGCACCAGGCGGCCGTCGCGGAGCTGCGGCGCGAGATCCAGCGCGAAGGCCTCGGCCTGCGCCAGCCAGCGCCGTGCGGCCACGTCCGTCACGCAGACGCTCACTTCGCCCGCATCTGCACGGTGGTGGACCCAGTCGAACCCGACGGCG
>JAKSBN010000493.1 GCA_022361175.1 Pseudomonadota bacterium
CCTCCATCTCGCCGAAGAGCGCGTAGCCCTCGCGCTGGTACTCGAGCTTGGGATCCTTCTGCGCGTAGCCGCGCAGACCGATGCCCTCGCGCAGTCCGTCCATCGCGTGGAGGTGGTCCTTCCACTGCTGGTCGAGGATGCTGCGGACGACGTCGCGCTCGAACCACTCGAAGGGCGGATAGCCGAGCGCTTCGTTGGCGCGCGCCTTCTCCTCCCAGGCGCTGCGCTTCGCCTCGATGGCGTCGACCAGCTTCGCGAGCAGCGCGTGGCCGAAGGTGTCGCGGTCCCTCGGCGCCTTGCCGTCCTCGACGAAGGGCGGCTCGTCGTTGTGGAAGGGAACCCCGAACTGGTCCTGCAGCGCCTGCGCGATGTCGCGCAGCGCTTCGTCGTCGGGCACGCCCTTCTCCGGCCAGTGCAGATCGAGTGTGGCGACGAGCACGCCCTCGATCATCTCGAGCACCTCGTCGTGCAGGTTCTCGGTCGTCAGCGTCTGGCGGCGGCGCGCGTAGAAGGCCTGGCGCTGGCGGTTCATCACGTTGTCGTACTCGAGCAGGTGCTTGCGGGCCTCGAAGTTGCGGGCCTCCACCTTCTTTTGGGCGTTCTCGATGATCCGGGACAGAAGCCCGCTCTCGATGGCCTCGCCCTCCTGTACACCCACCCGGTCCCACATCCGCGCCACCCGATCGGCCTCGAAGATCCGCAGCAGGTCGTCCTCCAGAGACAGGAAGAACTGGCTCGAGCCCGGATCCCCCTGGCGCCCGGCGCGGCCGCGCAGCTGGTTGTCGATGCGCCGGCTCTCGTGGCGCTCGGTGCCGAGGATGTGGAGCCCACCGGCCTCGAGCACCTCCTCGCGCTCGGCCGCGCACTGGGCCTCGAACCGGGCGAGCGCCGCCGCGTACTCCGGCGACTCCACGTCGCCCTTGCACTGGGCGGCGGCCAGGAACTCGGGGTTCCCGCCCAGCAGGATGTCGGTGCCGCGGCCGGCCATGTTGGTCGAGATGGTGACGGCGCCCTTGCGGCCCGCCTGCGCCACGATCTCGGCCTCGCGCTCGTGCTGTTTCGCGTTCAGCACGTTGTGGCGCACGCCGGCTTTCTTCAGCTTCTTGGCCAGCATCTCCGAGGTCTCGATGGAGATGGTGCCCACCAACTGCGGCTGACCCGCCGCGTGGCGTTCCTTGATCTCGTCGAGGACCGCGTCGAACTTCTCGCGCTTGGTCTTCAGCACCACGTCGGCCACGTCGTCGCGCCGCAGCGGCCGGTTGGTGGGGATCATGACCACGTCCAGGTCGTAGATCTTGGCGAACTCGGGCGCTTCGGTGTCCGCCGTCCCCGTCATGCCCGCCAGCTTGTCGTACATGCGGAAGAAGTTCTGGAACGTGATCGAAGCCAGCGTCTGGTTCTCACTCTGGATCGGGATGCCTTCCTTGGCCTCCACCGCCTGGTGGAGGCCGTCGGACCAGCGGCGTCCCTGCATCAGGCGGCCGGTGTGCTCGTCGACGATCACCACCTCGAGCTTGCCCGTCTCGCCGGGCTTCACCACGTAGTCGACATCGCGCTTCTTCAGCGTGTGTGCCACCAGCGCCTGATTGACGGCGTGCACCACGGGCAGCAGCGCGGGGTCGTAGAGGTTCTCGATGCCCAGCATCCCCTCGACCTTCTTGATGCCGTCTTCCGTGAGCGTGGCCGACTGGGCCTTCTCGTCCAGCCAGTAGTCGCCGGTCTCCTCGATGCCCTTCATCACCTCGCCCTTGGTACCTTCCTTGAGCGAGGGGATGACGCGATTCGCGACGCCGTAGATCTGGGTGTTCTCCTCCGAGGGACCCGCGATGATGAGCGGCGTCAGCGCCTCGTCGATGAGGATCGAGTCCACCTCGTCGACGATGGCGTAGTGGAGCTGGCGCTGGGCGCAGTGCGCCAGGTCGCGCTTCATGTTGTCGCGCAGGTAGTCGAAGCCCAGCTCGTTGTTGGTGGCGTAGGTGATGTCCGACCCGTAGGCCTCGCGGCGCTCGGCGTCCGTCAGGTCGTGGACGATGACGCCCACCGAGAGCCCCAGGAAGCGGTGCACCTGCCCCATCCACTCGGCATCGCGCCGCGCCAGGTAGTCGTTGACCGTCACGATGTGGACGCCCTGACCGCCCAGGGCGTTCAGATAGGAGGGCAGTGTCGCCACCAGGGTCTTGCCCTCGCCGGTCTTCATCTCCGCGATGGAGCCCCGGTGGAGCACCACGCCGCCCACCAGCTGCACGTCGTAGTGGCGCTGGCCCAGCACGCGCTTGGCGGCCTCGCGCACGGTGGCGAAGGCGGGGGCCAGCAGGTCGTCCAGCGGCTCGCCGTTTTCGAGCCGCTTGCGGAAGTCGGCGGTGCGGCCGCGCAGTGCCGCGTCCGACAAGCCGGCCACCTCCGACTCGAGCCGATTGGCGGCCTCCACCAGCGGCAGGATGCCCCTGATGGTGCGGTCGTTCGCGGAGGGGAAGACCTTCTGGAACCATTTCTGCTGCATGGATGCCGGCTTTCGGAGCGGGGGTAGAGACGGGCGCAGTGTAGAAAAGCGACCTGATCACGGCAACTTGCAGGTACGCGTGCGCGCCCGCCGTCAAGCTCCCGTGGCGTGTCCCCCTCGTGTCCGGCGCGCCGGGATCAGTCGAAGATGTAGTCGAGCGGGTTGCGCGCCTTGCCCTTCACCTGCACGGCGTAGTGCAGATGGGGGCCGGTGCTGCGGCCCGTGTTCCCCACCTCGGCCAGGAGCTGTCCGCGCTGCACCTCGTCGCCGATCTTTACGTGGATCACGTGGGCGTGCCCGTACACCGTGCGCACCCCGAAGCCGTGGTCCACCACGACGCTCTTGCCCAGCGGCCCCTTGTAGCCCACGAAGGTCACGCGGCCCCGCGCGGGGGCGATGATCGGGGCGCCGATGGCCGCCGCCACGTCGATGCCGGCGTGGAACTGCCGGCGGCCGGTGAAGGGCGAGATCCGAGGTCCGTAGCGCGACGTCATCCAGCCCTTGGTGGGCCAGATGGAAGGCGTCGACTGGAGCCGGTGGCGCTTGCCCTCGAGCTGGTCCACCAGCTCCACCAGCGAGTCGGCCCGCTGGCCGGCCAGGCCCGAGAGCTGGTTCGCCTGGCTGCGCATGAAGGCCACCTTCTGGGCGCCCTCGGTGGCGAAGCCACTCCCCAGGGCGGACGACGCGCCCTCGAGGCCGCCCCAGTCTTCGGCGTCGCCGCCCTGCCCCTGCGGCACGGTCATGGGCACGCCGGCGGGCGGCATCACGACCGGCTGGTCGGCCGAACCCTCGGGCACCAGCTCCGCCACGCCCTCGCCGCCCGTGGCGACCGAGCCCGGCAGGTTGGCGATGATGCGCGCCTTGCGCTCGAACTCCCGCACGCGCCCCAGCTCGCTCTGGACGTTGGCGAGCGTGGTCTCGCAGAGCTGAATCTGATCCCGCTGCTCGGCTACCTCGACCCGCAGACCAGCGAGCTCGCCGTTGTCGATGCGCAGGCGCGTGTAGTCGAAGACGGCCAGGGCCAGGAACAGGGCGACGGCCGCGCCGATCCACACGGCGCGCCGCACCAGGGTCACCGGCACCTGAATTCGGCGCACCGGCGACCGCTCGTCCCCAACCACGATCAGTGTGTAATGCTGCATCGACACTCCTGGTCCTCGGACCTACGCGGGCAACGTCACGGCGATGACGAGTTTTCCGATCTGCACCTCGTCGCCGCTTTTCAGCAGGTGCCGCTTGCACTTCGCACCGTTCACCTGCGTCCCGTTGGTGCTGCCCAGGTCCTGGACAAAGAACCCCTCCTCGTCGAAGCCAATGGCGGCGTGCGCGCGCGAGAGCGTGGGCTCCGCCAGCACGACATCGGCGTTCCGACCGCGGCCGATCACGACCCAGTCGCGGTCGATGGGGACCTCGAGCCCTTCGTAGAAGCCCGACCGCACACAGGCCGAAGCGCCCGGAGGCACGTTCAGCAGCGACGGACGCGACACGCCGTTCATGTCGGCAATGGCTTCCATTTCCCGCTCGTCTCCCCTGAGGTCCGGGCACACGGCCCCGACCCTCGCCCTGTCTCTTCGGAGTGGAATCCCAGAGGCTTGACCCCGATTTCGCCCTGAAAAAACGATCGCAGCCCCCCCGGGAGAAGGGGAGATAAGTGTGTGTCGTATCACGGAAAGTTGGGTCCCCGGGAGACACCCGAGCGGCCAGTTAGGGCCCGGAGTTGCCGCCTGCTGAGGCGGCTGCGCTGCGCGAGGACGCCAGCAGGGCCCGCGCGTGCCGGCGGGTCTCCTCGCCGATCTCCTCGCCGCCGGCCATGCGCGCCAGCTCTTCCACGCGCTCGTCGCCGGAGATCCGGCGAATTCCCACCCGGGCGCGGCCGGCCTCGGTGGCCGCCTTCTCCACCACGAAGTGGACGTCGGCGAAGGCGGCGATCTGGGGCGCGTGGGTGATGCAGAGAACCTGGTGCGCCGTGGCGAGCTCCGCCAGGGTGCGGCCGACGCGCTCGGCCACGCGGCCGCCGATGCCGGCGTCCACCTCGTCGAAGACGAGCACCATGCCGGCGCCGGCCCGACGCAGGGCGTTTTTCAGCGCCAGCAGCACGCGCGACAGTTCGCCGCCCGAAGCCACCTTCTGGAGCGGACGCGGCGCCGCACCCGGATTGGCCGAGAACCCGAAGGCGACGGTCTCGGCGCCGCCGGCCGCGCAGGGAAACCCGTCGGGCGGAGCCACGGGCGCCAGCTCCACCCGGAAGCGGGCATCGGGCATCGCGAGCTCGTGCAACCCGCCCTCCACCTCTTTCGCCAGCGCCTTCGCCGCCCGCACGCGGCCTCGCGACAGGCGTTTGGCCGCGTCGGCCAGGCTCTTGGCGCGCGCTTCGCGCTCGGGCGCGAGTGTGGCCAGGCGCGCGTCGGCGCCCTGGCTCTCGGCCAGCTCGGCCGCGATGCGCTCGCGGAAGGCCAAGATGGCCTCGGCCGTGTCGCCGTACTTGCGCCGCAGCCGGTCCACGGCCGCCAGCCGCTCCTCCACCTCAGCCAGACGGCCCGGTTCGGCGTCGAGCGAGTCGACGTAGTGCTCGAGTTCCGACGCCGCGTCGCGCAGCTCGGCGGCGACGGCGTCGAGCCGCTCGGCGACGGGCGCCAGCGCCGTGTCGAGATCCGCCAGGCCACCCACCAGCTTGGCCGCCTCGGCCAGACGATCGCCGGCGCTCTCCGCCTCGGGGCGCTCCGGGTCTCCGGAGAGCGCCCCGACGGCCGCGCGCCCCTCCGACTGGAGGCGCTCGGCGTGGGCCAGCCGGGCGTGCAGGGACTCGAGCTCGCGCAGCTCGTCGGGCTCGAGTCCCACGGCGTCGATCTCGTCGCGCTGAAAGGAGAGGAAGTCGCGCTCGCGCGCCCGCTCCTCGGCGCGGGCCTGGAGCTCGGCCAATTCGGCGTCCAACGATCGAAGCGCGGTGAAGTCCTCGCGCACGCGCCGGGCCAGCTCGGTCAGGCTGCCGAAGGTATCGAGATAGACCGCCGGAGCGTCCGCCCGGCGCAGGGCCTGGGAGCTGTGCTGGCTCGAGATCTCCAGGTGCCCGTTCAGCAGCTCCGCCAGGGTCGAGACGGGCACGCTCTCGCCCGCCAACCGCGCGCGGCTGCGACCGGCGGCGCTGACGCTGCGGCGCACCCAGACCTCGTGGTCCTCGACGGCGAAGCCGCGCTCCACCAGGGCCAGTTCGAGTTCGGGGTGGCAGTCGCTGCGAAACAGCGCCTCGACGCTGGCCTCACCGGCCCCGTCGCGAACGAACTCGGAGGAGCTGCGGGCGCCGGCCAGGAGCGCCAGCGCCCCCAGCACGATCGACTTGCCGGCGCCGGTCTCGCCGGTCAACACGTTCAGCCCCGGGCCGAATTCCAGCTCGGCCGCTTCCAGGATCGCCAGGTCGGCGATGCGCAGGGCCTCGATCACCGCTCGCCCCAGCGGAGCTTGGCCCGCAGAATCTCGAAGCGGTTGCGGAAGGGCGAAGCCACGATCTCGACCGGATAGGGCGAGCGCTCGAGGGTCAGGCGATCTCCGTCCAGCAGGGCCAGGCCCTCCTGCCCGTCGACGGTCAGGGCCACGTTGCGGTCGGGAGCCTCCACCCGCACCTCGACCCGCGTCTGCGGCGGCACCACCAACGGGCGCTGGGTGAGGGAGTGGGGACAAATGGGCGTCAACACGATCGCCTCGGACCCGGGCATCAAGAGCGGCCCTCCCGCTGAGAGCGAGTAGGCGGTCGAGCCGGTGGGCGTGCTCACGATCAGGCCATCGGCGTGGTAGGTGGTCACCTGCACGCCGTCGGCAAAGGTC
>JAKSBN010000468.1 GCA_022361175.1 Pseudomonadota bacterium
CCCTCGTCGCGGGCGGTGCGGCCTGGGTTCGCTTCCGCCCGGCCCCCGCGGCGGAACCGCAAGCCCCGCCCACGGCGTCGCCCGCACCGTCGCTGCGCGTGCGGATCGCCGTGGCGGCCGCGGCCGTCGTGGCCGTCGTCTCGGCCCGCGCAACCCATGCACTCTGGCCGCTCTGGTGTTTCGGAGCCGTCTTGGCGGCACTGGCCTGGCGCGAGCGGACCGGCACGGCGAGCGGGTCCGCGCCGCGACTGGCGCGCCCCGAAGCGGGCCTGCTGGCCCTGCTGGCCCTGGCCGGAGCCGCCCTGCCGCTGGTGGCCCACCGTCCCGACGCCGACGACACCTTCTATGTGAACGTCGCGGCCCACGCCGTCGACCACCCCGACGCCCCGCTGCTGGCGCGCGATACGATCCACGGGCTTCCGGACGTGCCGCTCTCCTTACCCGTCTACCGCGTGCACGCCCTCGAACCCCTGGCGGCCCTCGTCGCCTGGGCCACCACCGGGCGCGCCCTGGATGTGGCGCACGGGCTGGTGCCGGCACTGGCGGGCGCTCTCTTGCCCCTGGCTCTGGCCGCGCTCCTGCGGCGTCTGTGGCCGGCGGGCTGGCCGCTGGCGCTCTTGGGCGCGATCGGATTCCTGTTGGCCAGTGGAGCGCCGCTGCAGAGCTACGCGAACTTCGGGTTCGTGCGTCTGCACCAGGGCAAGGCCATCCTGTTCTCGGTCCTGCTGCCCCTCCTCTTGTGCGCCGGCATCGACTTCGGCCGCAGGCCGTCGCGCCGCAACGCCGCGCGGCTCGCCGCCACCCAGATCGCGGCCGTCGGCGTGAGCGCGACCGCCTTGTGGCTGGCGCCCGTCGTGTCGGGCCTCGCCGTCGTCTGCGCGCTGCCGTGGCGCGTGCAGTCGTGGCGACCACTGCTCGCGGCGGCGGCCACGTCCGCCTACCCGGTCGCCCTCGGGCTGGCGTTCGCCTCGGGCACCGGCGACGCGATGCAGGCGGTACCGGCGGTCGAGCGCGAAGTCGCCACTCCCGCCAACGCGCTGGCCGCCGTTCTCGGTCCGGGAGCCTTCGCACTGGCCGTCCTCGTCGTGATCCTGGCAAGTGTGGCGGTGGCGCCGACGGCGCTGGCCCGACGCGTCGCCCTGGTGTTCCCCCTGGCCTTCGGCGCGCTTTTCTGGAATCCCATCGTCGCGCCGTGGGTGGCGGCTCTTGTGACCGGGCACCCCACCTATTGGCGGGTCTTCTGGATCCTGCCGGTGGCCGCCTGGATCGGCCTCTGGATCGCCGCGCCCGCGCGGCTGCGTGCTCCGCCGCTGGCGCGCGCCGCCGCCGTGGCCGGGCTGGCGACCCTCCTCATCGTGTGGGCCCCGCCGGTCTCGGTGCTGTCGCCCCGGACGGGGCTCTTCTACGGGTTTCCCGAGTGGAAGATCCCGCCGGCGGAGCGCGAAGCCGCGCTGCTGCTGCGCGAGCTGGCGGGCGCCGGCGGACGCGTGCTGGCCCCTCCGCGGGTGGCGCGCTGGCTCCCGACGCTCCAACGGCCGCCCGTCCCGTTGGTCGCCCGCACACCGTACCTGCGCAACCTGATCGGCCGGGTCCCCGACGCCGAGATCGAGCGCCGCCGCCGCCTCGCCGCCATCGTCTCGGGGCGCACTCGCCCGCCCAACGCGGGCGCCCTCCTGGCCGGCGCCGTTGCCGACGACGAACTCGCGGTCGTCTGCCTCGACCCGAAGACTTCGGGACAGCCCGAACTCCGAGGGGCTCTGCGCGAAGCGGGACTCTCGCTGACCGCCGACCTGCCGGCGTGCCAGGTCTGGGCCCGAAGCCGCGACGACCGCCCCCGGGGCGATCCGGGTTAGAATGCGCTGCCATGATTGCCGTCGTGATCCCGTGCTACCGCGTGCGCAAACAGATCCTGGGTGTCCTGGCGGGCATCGGCCCGGAGTGCGACGCCATCTACGTGGTCGACGACGCTTGCCCCGACCAGACCGGCGCCCTGGTGGAGGAGGAGTGTCGTGATCCGCGAGTCCGCGTCCTCTACGGCGAGCGCAACCGCGGCGTGGGAGGCGCCACGCTCGAGGGATATCGCGCGGCCCTGGCGGAAGGAGCCCGGATTCTCGTCAAGCTGGACGGCGACGGGCAGATGGATCCCGCGCTCATTCCGCGGCTGGTACGCCCCCTGGAGCAGGGCGAGGCGGACTACGCCAAGGGCAACCGCTTCTTCGACCTTCGGGGCCTGGATCCGATGCCCCGCATCCGTTTGCTGGGCAACTCGCTCCTGTCCTTCGCCACCAAGCTCTCGAGCGGCTACTGGAACCTCTTCGATCCCACCAACGGCTTCACGGCCCTGCACGCCGCCGTCGCTCGCGAGCTCCCCTTCGACAAGCTGGCGCCCGGCTACTTCTTCGAGTCGGATCTCCTGTTCCGGCTCGGGACGCTGCGCGCGGCGGTCTGCGACGTGCCCATGCCGGCCCGCTACGGCGACGAGCCCAGCAGTCTCGTCATCCGCCGCGTGATCGGGCCGTTCGCCGGACGCCACCTCGTGAACACGCTGAAGCGACTCTTCTACAACTACTACCTGCGGGACTTCAACATCGCGTCGATCCAACTGGTGCTCGGCATCCTGTTCACGGCCTTCGGAACCACGTGGGGCCTGCGGCAGTGGGCGGCCGGCAGCGCCGCCGGCGTGGTGTCCAGCAGCGGAACCGTCATGCTGGCCGCGCTGCCGGTACTGATCGGCGTACAGCTGATCCTCGCCTTCCTGACCTACGACCTGCAGAACGTCCCGCGCACGCCGCTCCACCGGCGGCTCGCCGCGTCCGACGCATGAGACGCGGTCACGGCCTGCCGCCGATGGCCACGAACTCGTTGTGAGGGAAGAGGCGCCCGCAGAAGCGGGGCAGCGGAAACGAGTAGCTCGAAAGGGGCTCCGCCCCCGCGTCGACCAGCAGCTGCCGGAGACGCTCGCGGTCGACGAAGGAGGCGTGGGTCGGATCGCTGCGGTAGCCCGCCTCCTGCGGCGTGATCAGGACGACGCGTCCTCCGGAGCGCACGAACACCGCGTACTGGCGGAGCAGCGCCGAAGCGGCCTCGGGCTCCAGGTGCTCCAGCACGTGGGCCACCAGCAGGGTGTCGAAGCGTCCCGGCTGGGCGAACTCGGAGTCGAGGAACACCTCGGGCACGAAGGCCCGGCAGCCCCGCGCCCGAGCGCGCGCGACCGACTGCGGATTCGGATCGACGCCGATCCCGCTCTGGCCGAGGTGCAGCAGGTTGCGCCCGATCCCGCAGCCCAGGTCGAGGACGAATCCCAGCCGCAGCCGGCGCAGGTGCATCCGATAGGGCAGTTGAACCCCCAGCCAGCGCTTCCAGCGGGCGTCCGAGAGATCGGCCAACCGCTCGCTGTAGGCCTCCGTCTGGGTCGCCGCCGGTTTCTCGCCTTCCGACTCGCGCGCCACAGGGCTCCTCACTCCAGGGGCGCCCAGTGTAGGCGGCGGTCCAGATGAGCGCTCTCCGAGCGAAGCCCGTGCTGGCCTGGGCCGTGCGGCTGTGCGTCGCACTCGGCCTCATGGCCTTGGCGTTTCGGATCGCGCTGCCCGCCGGCGACGGCAGCGCGTGGCTCCGGCTGCGGGAGGCTTGGACGGGAACTCCCGCGGAGATGCTGGCCTGGTTCGCCCTGGCCAGCGCCGTCCTGGGGATCAACCTCGCCGTGGGCGCGTGGCGATTCCAGCTGCTGCTGGGCGGCGCCGGCCACGCGGTGCCGGGCATCGCGCTCTTCCGCGGCTATCTGGTCGCCACCTTCTTCAACACGCTGCTGCCCGGCGCGGTCCTGGGCGACGTCTATCGCGTGGTCGACGCGCGCCGGGAGATGCGGAGCGGGTCGCGCGCGACGGGCCTGGTGGTGCTGGAACGGCTCTTCTCGCTCGCGGCACTCGGCGTGCTGGTGCTCGCAGTCGCGCTGGCGCTCGCGGCCGGCGAGGTCTCGCGCGGGGGGCTCGGCATCGTCGTCCCGGTCGCGCTGGTCCTGACCGCGCTGGGCCTGGTCGTCTTCTTCCCCGGCTTTCACGACGGACTGCGGCGACTCGTCCCCGCGCAGCGTCGGTTTCCGCGTTTGTGGGGGGCGGTCGATCAGAGCCTCGGCGCGGCGGCGGACGCCGTTCGCTCCCCGGCCCGCGCCGGTCAGGCCTTCGTGCTCTCGCTGGTCGGACACCTGCTGCCCGCGCTCTCCGCCTGGCTCCTGGCGCAGACGCTTCACAGCTCGGTCGCCTGGCCGTGGTACGCGGCCTTCGTTCCCTTCATCGCGCTGGTCAGCCTGCTCCCGGTCAGCATCGGCGGCGCCGGTGTCCGCGAGCTCCTCTACGTCGAGCTCTTCGGCGCGGTCGGCATGCGCCCCGAAGTCGCGCTGGCGCTGGCGCTCTCGGTCTTCGCCAGCTCGCTGGTGTGGGCCGGGATCGGCGGGCTGGCGTTCGCGCTGGGGCGGGGTACCGGGCGGGCGAGCGAGCCTTCGCCGTGACGGCCCGGCTGACGTTCGCCATCCCCTTCCATCGCCACGTGGGCTACTTGCGCGAAGCCCTCGAGAGCGTCCAGCAACAGACTTCGGCACTCTGGACGGCCTTGGTCTGCGACGACGGCGACGAAGGCGCTGGCGCGGCCGCCCTCGTCGCCGAGCTGGACGATTCGCGCATCGTCTACCTGCGACGCTCCGAATCGAACGGCATGGTGGCGAACTGGAACGCCTGCCTCGACCGGGCCGAGACGGACCTGGTGACGCTCCTGCACGCCGACGACCGTCTGCATCCCCACTACACGGAGGAGCTGCTGGACACGCTCGACGCCTACCCGAGCGCGGTGGCGGGCTTCTGTCGCGCGGACGTTCTCGACGAACGCGGGCGCCGCCGGTTCTCCTTCGTGGACGCGGCCAAGCGTTGGTTCGAACCCGGCACTGGGGGACGCCTGGAGCTCCGCGGCGAAGGCGGTCTCCGGGCCCTGGCCCGCGGCAACTTCATCATGTGCCCCACGCTCTGCTACCGAAAGTCGCGCCTCGGGACCCGTCGCTTCGACCCGTCCTGGCGACAGGTTCAGGACCTGGAGCTCACTTCGCGCCTGCTGCTCGACGGCGAACTCCTGGTCGGCTCGCCCGTGCGCGCCTATGCCTACCGACGCCATCGACAGTCGGCGACCGAGCAGCAGTCGCAGAGCTTGCTGCGCTTTCGCGAGGAGTTCGCGTTGCTGGACCAGATCGCGGCCAGAGCGCGCGAACACGGCTGGCAGCGGGCGGCCGACACGGCCTCACGCAAGTCCAGCGTGCGCCTTCATCTGCTCTACCGCGCCCTCTTGGACTTCTTGGGCGGGAACCGCGCCCGCGCGCGCCAGCAGCTGGGCTGGGCCCGGTCGGGCCGCGCCGACGACGTCTAGAGGCGCCGTCCGGCGCGGATCCGCTCCAGGTCCCAGACGGCGATGTCGGCATCGGCGTAGTCCGGCGGACCCCACTCCTCGCGCAGGCGCTGGGGCAGGATGGTTCCACCGCGGCGCAGCATCTTCCACAGCTTCGGAATCCCCAGGAGCCGACCCTCCTGCTCGGAATCCGAAGTGTGGACCCGACGCTCCTCGACCGCGATGTCGCGGTGAACGACCACGTGGTGCGCGGGGCTGGCGAGCAGCTCGTTGGCGGTGGGCTTCACCATGTTGCGCAGCCGGAGCCGCTCGTCCCACAGATTCGGGTCCGTGCTGGCGGCCAACACGGGCCGCCCGTGCCACTTCTGGTAGGCGTCGAACGGGTGATAGCCGAGGTTCAGCCACGGCGCTTCGACGATGGGCCCCGGGTTCTCGTCTTCCGCGTCGACCAGCGAGGCGTAGAACGCCGGCAGGTCGCGCTCGTCCACGCGATTTCCCGGGTGGACGAAAGTGAGGAAGGGCCGTGCGTGCACGAAGGCGCTCTGGTGGAAGTCGCGGGTCGCGAACGGACCCGTCGCGAAGAGCGCCACCCACAGGAGCGCCGCCGCGCTCCACTGCGCGCGAACCGACAGGCGTCCGGTGCGGAGCGGCTCCACGACGCCCAACGCCACCAGCGCCAGGCCCAGAGGCAGGAGCGGCAGCAGATAGCGGTTCCCCACCACCAGATGCTCCATCTTGTTGGGCGACAGCAGCAGCAGCCCGAGCAGGTGGCCGAGTGCGAGGCTCCCCCAGTAGCGGGCCGTCGCGCGGTCTCGCTGCCACAGGAGCCAGCCCCCGCGCACCATGGCGGCCAGCATTGCCAGGCACAGGAGCACCGACGTCGTCCCGGCTTGCAGCCGGACGATGTCCCACCAGACGCGCAGACCGGGCGATTCCCCACCGCCGTGCAGCCCGAAGAGATCCAGCAGGGATTGGTGGGCCGGCCACAGCCACAGCGCCAGCATGACGACACTGGAGGCTCCCAACGCCACGAGCCGGCCGAGCCGCCGTCGCCAATCGCGGCGGTCCGCCAGCAGCTCGACGGCGGCGAACGCGAACGGAGTCGCCACCAGGGGCGCCGCTCCGAGATGGAAGTAGACGGCCAGCGGGGCGCAGACCGCGTAGGCGACGCCCGCCGGTCTGGATCCGCTGCGCCACCAGCGCAAGAACGCCAGCACGGCCACCATGGCGAGCAGCACCATGGGGAGATAGGAGCGGATGATCCGGCTGTAGAGCACCAGCAGCGGCGACGTGGCCAAGAGCCACGCGAGAACGCCTGTTGCGGCGTCCCCGAGCTCGCGCCGCAACAGCCACGGCACGACCAGCACGAGCGCCAGGCCCGCCAGTAGGACCGGCGCCCGCATCGCCATCTCGTCCAGCGCGAAACCCAGATCCATCCAACCGCGGAAGAGCGCCGTCAGCGGCACGCAGTAGTCGGCGCCGTAGTAGGTCCAGGTCCGCAGGATCTCCGCCACGGGGCGCGTCACGGCGCCGAAGACGGTGTGGAGCTCGTCGCCTGTCAGGATCTGCTCGTGAGTGCGGTAGAGCCGCAGCGTCGCCCCCGCCGCGAGCGCCGTCGCCAGCGCCGCCACCAGCGGCCTGGACGAGGACCCGTCGCGGGGTGAGCGCTCCGCCTCGCGATCGGTGGGCGCCTCTCGGACTTGCTCGGACAAGACCTCAGTCCACCACGTAGCCCAGCTGGCGCAGGCGCTGGCGCTCGGCCTCGTCGAGTTGCTGGCGTCGCTCCTCCGGCGGCCGCGCCAAGCCGGAACGGACCTCCTGCAGGCGTTGTCTCAGCTCGGCTGCGCGCGTGGGCTCCTGCTCCACCAGGTTGCGGGTCTCGTCGCCGAGCGCGTAGAGCTCTTCGCCCCGGGCATCGCCCTCCCCGGCGGTGAGCACGTACTTGTGGCGACCGTGGATCACGGCGTAGCGGGCCTTCGTCGCACCGCGCAACGTCGCCACGTAGATGCTGCGCCCGTCGTCGGGCAGGGACTCCGCCAAGAGATCGCGGCCCGGGTAGCTCTCGAGAACCGGGAGACCGGCGTAGCCGAGCAGCGTGGGGAACACATCCACCAGCGAAACCGGCTCCGCGACGCGCGCGGGAGGTCGCCCGGGCACGCGAAACGCCAGTGGCACCCGCACCAACGGGTCGCTCAAGTACTCGCCGTGTGCGAACCAGTAGTCCGTCTCGCCCAGGCTCTCGCCGTGGTCGGCCGTAAAGGCCACGACGGTATCGGACCAGAGCCCTCGCGCGCGAAGCCCGTCGAACAGGCGGCCGATCTCTTCGTCCAGCCAGGCGACCTCTCCGTCGTAGCCCGCGCGGTAGAAGGCCACCTCGAACTCGCCGGCCACGAGTTGGTACTCGGGGATCGCACCGACGCCCAGCTTCCCCACCGAGAGCTGGCGCTGGCCGTCGGGCTGCTCGCGCTCGATCTCGAGGTAGCGCGCGCGACGCGCCTCCCCGGGCAGATAGGGTCCGTGCGGATCCTGGTAGTGAACCCACAGCAGGACGGGCTGACCGGAGTCGGCCAGCCGATCCACCAGCGCGAGTGCCGCATCCGTGGTGTCGGGGCCGATGCGCTCGGGCATGTCGCGATTCGCCTCGAGCTGCGGGAACGTGTCGTCGAAGAGCTCGAACCCCAACTCCACCCCGGTGCCACGGCGCAGGACGTAGTTGCTGACGACGGCACCGGTACGCCAACCGGACAGGCCGAACACCTCGGCCAGCGTCGGAAATCCGGAGCGGAGCGCGGACACGTTCGTGAGCATCCCCAGCTCCTCCGGATAGCGCCCGGTGAGGATCGTGCTGGCCGAGGGGAGCGTGTAGGAGCAGGGGGCGTAGGCCGCCTCGAAGACGGTGGCCTCCTCCAGCAGCGCGTCCAGGTGAGGCGTCAAGCCCAGCGTGCTTCCGTAGGCGCCGAGGCGATCGGAGCGCAGGGTGTCGCTGGTGAGCAACAGCACCACCGGAGGGGAGGGCTTCGGACTGCAACCCGCCGCGCCCAAAGCCAGGAGCCACAGGCCACACAGCGCGCCGAGTCGCGGGAATCGGTCTCGGGTTCGGTTCACGCCACTCCTCGGGGCCGGTGGGGCGCGCTGCGGCAGCCCCCGGCGAGGGCGCCCCCCCCGGCGGGGCGGCAACGCGAGCCCCATCATAGAGGTTTCCGCGCCGCCGGGTCACGCGTCCGGCCTCGAGCAGGCCACTCTGCTACCGAGTGGGGCGGCATGCTCTCGACCCGGATTCGAACAGGCACCCCGCGTCACCGATCTCTCCCTGCGATGCTCGTCGCGCTGGCGATTGGGACGACGGCCTGCGGCCAGCCCCCCGCCCAGCGCGTCCTGCTCGTCACCATCGATACCCTGCGCGCCGACCACGTCGGCAGCTACGGCCACCCGACGTCCCACACTCCGACACTCGATGCGCTGGCCCGGGAAGGAGTGCGGTTTGACGCCGCCATCGCCCCCACACCGCTCACGCTGCCGAGCCATGCCTCCCTGCTGACCGGACAGAACCCGCCGCGCCATGGGGTTCGCAACAACTCGACCTTCGCGTTGGGAATGGACGTCCCAACGCTGCCCGAGCGGCTCCGGGACGCCGGCTTCGCCACCGCGGCCTTCGTGGGCGCGGTGGTGCTGGATCGCCGCTACGGCCTCGATCGCGGCTTCGATCGCTACGGCGACCGGATGACCCCGCGGCTCGCCGCCGGCCAGTACTCGTTCGCGGAAAGAAGAGCCGACCAGGTGGTCGATGAAGCGATCGCGTGGCTCCAGCAGGCGCCGGATCGATTCTTCGCCTGGGTGCACCTCTACGACCCGCACGCGAACCACGACCCGCCCCCCGGCTTCCGGGCGGCGTTTCCCCGCGACCCGTACCTCGGTGAGATCGCGTTCAGCGACGCTCAGGTCGGCCGCCTGCTCGCCGCGGTTTCGGAGCGCTACCCGGACGAGGGCACGCTCGTCATCGTCACCAGCGATCACGGGGAGAGCCGGGGTGAACACGGCGAGCTGACACACTCTCTCAGCATCTACGATGCGACCCAGCGCGTGCCCCTGATCCTGCGCGGGGCCGGCCTCCCGACCGGGCGTGTCGTCGCGGACACCGTGAGCCTGGTCGACGTCGCTCCCACGGTTCTGGCTCTCGCCGGTGCGGCCGCCCTGGCGGACCCGGACGGCCGCGATCTCACCCGGACGCTGGACTCGCCCGACCCCCGGATCGCCTATGTGGAAACCCTCGCGACCCAGATCGACCTGGGCTGGAGCCCGCTTCTGGGACTGCGGTCGAATCGGTGGAAGTACATCCGGGCGCCGCGTCCCGAGCTCTACGACTTGGCCGCAGATCCCAACGAGCTCGAGAACCGGGCCGCCGAGCTCTCCGACGAAGTCTCACGCCTCGACGCGCTCTTGTCCGAACGGCTCTCCGGCGCCGCCGCGGCGGCCGCGAGTCTCGAGCCCGACACGGAGACGCGGCGCCAGCTCGAGCAGCTGGGCTACCTGGTCGCCGGGCCCACTCCCTCGGACCGCGTCCTTGGGGAAGTCGGCGGAATCGACCCGAAGGACGGCATGACCGAAGCCTCCCGCCTGCTCGTCGGCGTCTCGCTGTTCAAGTCGGGAGAGGTCGAGCGCGGGCTGGCCGTGTTGGAGACCGTCACACACGGGGGCTTCCTGGCCGACCAGTACCGGGCCGAAGCGTCGCTGCAGCTGGCGCGCCTCGACGCCGCACTCGAGTACGCCCGCGCCGCTGCCAGAGCTGCGCCCGGAATTCCCCAGCCGCGACTCGTGCTGGGACGAGTGCTCGAAGCGTCGGGGCGCACAGACGAGGCGGTAGACCTCTATCGCGCGCTGGCACGCGAGGACGCTTCGCTGGCGGATCCGTTGGTCGCGCTGGGCCGCCTCTCGGAATCCGACGGCGCGACCGACGAAGCCGAGCGTTGGTACACCGCGGCCGTGGAGCGGCGCAGCCACAGTGCCGAAGCCCTCTGGCGGCTGGCGGCGCTGCGCATCGAACGCGGCGCCGAAGCGGCCGACCTCCTGCGCGAGTTGTCCGAAACCACGATCCGGCAGGTCGAACCCAGCCTGCGCCTGGCGCGAGCGTGGTCGGCGGCAGGCCACCGCGACGCGGCGCGCCGCACGCTGCGGCGAGCGCTCGAGACGGCTCCCGAAGAGCCCCGGCTGCACCAGGCGCTGACCGCACTCGCGGACGCGCCGGGGGACGGCTAGCCGTCCCCCGCGCAGCCCAGTCGCTGCACGAAGTGAAGGCCGCGTCCGAAGACCCAGTCGAGGGGCACCGGGAACAGACCGAGGCGTCGAAGCGGCTCTTCACCGACGAGGCCGAGCGTGCGGATGGCCTCGCGCCAGCGCGCGCGCGACCAGTAGTTGTAGGGGATGCGAACTCCGTGCCGTGCGTTTCCGACCCGGTCCATGAAGCGCAGCGTCGGACCGGCCAACCAGCCGTCCAGATAATGATCCTTGATCACGATGAAACGGCGGGCCACCCGACGCGCCTCGCGCAGAAGTCTCTCGGGATCGTCGGTGTGGTGGAGGACGTCGACGAACAGCACCACGTCGAACGATCCGTCGGGATGGGGAAGCGTCTCGCCATCGAAGGCGTCCACGGGGATCGCGGCGTCGGGGCGAACCAGAACGTCCAACCCTCGCACCTCGGACCCCGGCACGCGGGCGCCGAGGGCCTTCGCGATGCGCCCGTCGCCGCAGCCCACGTCGAGCACGCGGCTCCCATCCGGGACGAATCGCGCCAGCGCCTCGGCCAACACCCGTACGCGTCGCTCGACGACGAAGCGCCCGTGCAGCGCTTCGACGAGGCTCACCGACGCGCCATCCCCAGAATGCTCGCGAAGAAGCTCCACAGCACCGTCTGAAACCCGAGCGCCACCAGAGTCACGCCCGGGATGACCCAGCGCATCGTCTGCGCGTAGTCGAGGTCGGCGAACGAGACCTGGCTCCAGCTCCAGGTGGCCGTACCCAGAAGCGCCAGTCCCGCCACCAGGGCGCCTCCACCCAGCGCCAACCCGCGCTCGAGATTCAGCAGCTCATAGAAGCGCTTCAGGCGGGCATCCTCCGGCACCAGACCCTCGGTGACGGCGAAGGTCTTGGCCAGGATGGCGAACAGGATGGACTGGTATCCGAGCAACACCGACAGGCTGGCCACCAGCAGCGTGTGAGCTCCGAAGCGAACCCCGCCGACGACGGACTGGGGCAGCGCCAGCCCGTAGCCCAGCGCGCCGGCCGCGATCAGCAGACAGCCCGGTACCAGGAAGAGCCACCGGGGGCTGTACAAGAGAAAGAAGCGCAGCGTTCGCCAGCCGTCCCGAAACGTCCGCAGGTGCGGGGCGTGGGCCTTGCGGCCGTCCGGGTGCAGCGTGATGGGGATTTCCGCGATCGACTCCCCGTACAGACTCGCCTTCAGGATCATCTCGGTGGCGAATTCCATACCGGTGCAGCGGAGCGCCATGCGGTCGTAGAACTTCTTGGTGAAGCCGCGCATGCCACAGTAGACGTCGTTGATGGGGGCGCGGAACATGCGCCGCACGAGCAACGTGAGCACCGGGTTGCCGAGCCAGCGGTGCAGAAACGGCATCGCACCGGCGAGGACGGTGCCTCCGGCCCAGGGCAGGCGGCACCCCTGCACCAGGTCGTAGCCCTCGCGCAGCTTCTCCACGAAGCGGGGGATCTCCAGAAAGTCGTAGCTGTCGTCGGCGTCGCCCATGATCACGAAACGCCCGCGGGCCTCGGAGATGCCGCCCATCAGGGCGTTTCCGTACCCTCGAGCGCGCACGTGAACCACCCGCGCGCCGAGGCGCTCCGCGATCTCGATGGAGCCGTCCTCGCTGCCGTTGTCCGCGACGATGACTTCGCCGGCAATGCCGTGCTCGTCCATGGCGCGCTGCGCCTTGGTGATGCACGTCTCGAGGGTGTCCGCCTCGTTCAGACACGGCATCACCACGGTGAGTTCTAGCTCGGCGGATTCGGTCATGGGCGCTCGTTCGGTCCTCGGTGAGCGAGGAGAGTACCACGAAAGCCAACTCGTTCGGCGCTGGAGACCGGCCGGGAATCCGCCGGCAAGTGCGACGAGAACTGCCTATCCGAGAAAGGAAAACAGGATTACGCCCGCGAGTGTGAGTGCCCACGCGCGAACGGCTCCCCGAAGCCACGGCCGAGGTGCGAGCCGGCGGTCGAGCTCCACCGAAGCGTGCGCGAAGGCGACGCAGCAGGGCACCAACATGGACAGCCCGTAGCTGGCCTTCGCCATCGAGTAGGCGGGCAGGCGGAGTGTCATGTAGAGCATGGCGAAGCCCGTCACGAAGACGCTGGTCGCGCACAGGGCGAGCGCTCCCCGGCGTCCCAGATCCGGGCCGCGCAGCGACTGGCCGATCAGCTGCACGCCCCCACCCAGCATCATCAGTGTCGCCGGAAGCGCCAGCGGCAGGATCAGCGTCATCAGCCCGTAGTCGAACGCCCCGTGACGAGCCGACCAGCGGGCGATGCCGCCGATCAAGCCGTCGATCCAGAAGGTGGCGTAGATGCCGTCCCAGAAGCTCTCGAACCCGGCGAAGTACGGACGGCTCCACCACGTGCCGAAGCTCGTGTAGTAGGCCAGGGTGTGGAAGCCCGGGGGCTGCCACCAGGCGATCTGTCCACCGGGCAAATCCCAGTTGCCGATCACCGGGCGGCCGTAGGCGATGGCGTTGCGCACGAAGAAGCCGGAACACACGAGGGCCGCAGCGACGGGAACGGGGGCCGCCTGCCAGGCGGCTCGCAGCCACGACCGCCCATCCACCAGGGCGAACCGCGCCGTCGCGAAGAGCGCCACCACCGGAACCAGCAGGAGACTCGAGACCTTGGTCAGGACGCTGGCCCCGAGCAGGGCCCCGACTCCCCACAGCGAGGCACTCCCCGCCGTCCCGCGTGCGAGAAGACGACATGCCCACACCAGCGCAGCCGCGGCCAGGGCGGCGTGCAGGAGCTCGTTCGAGAGATAGGAAGCCATGTAGATCTGAACGGGAGCCAGCGCCGCCGCGAGGGCGGCCAACACCCGTTTCGCGCGATCGTTCGGGAACAGGACGTCCGCCAGCACGGCGGCCAGCGCGATCTGGGCCACGCCGCTCGCCAGCGGCAGGATGCGCAGCACGATGGGCTCCGCGACCCCTCCCGCGCCGAAGGGCGCGAGCAGGAGCGCACCGAGCGCGTAGAAGAGCGGGGGGTGGTACATCATCGCCCCGTCCGCGGGATCCGGGAGTCGCCCCTCGTGCAGGAGGAAGTGGACGTAGGCCAGGTGATCCGGCCCGTCGTAGCCCAGATAGGCCGGCAGCCCGATGGCCTGCCAGAAGACGAGCCCCCAGATCGCGGCGATCCCCGCGATCCAAGGCACGTCGGAGCGCGGAACCGGCACGCGCCCGAGAAGCCCCAACGAACCCACCGCCAGCAACACCGCGACCCCCAACAGGCCGAACAGTGCGCCGCGCGAGGCCGCCGCCGCCGCGGGGACGGACCGTGCGCCGTAGGTGACGGCGGCGCGACGGGTGTCGTCCGCCGCGATCGCGGCGCGCGAACGCTCGCCCGGGCGCTCGACGACGAAGTTCACGTCGGACTCGACGACGGGCTCACCGGCGCCGAGACGCAGCTGCAGGAGCGCGGGCCCCCGCCCGTGCACCACGCGAACGCGCAGCGTGTTGGCGCCCGTCCGGGCGGCGGAAGCCGCCTCGCCCGAACGCGTCCGCCAGGGGCCGGGACCGGCGGGCGGGTCCTGTGGCACGACGAGCGCGTCGTTCAGCCACGCCTCCACGCGACCCGGAGAGCGAAGCTCCAGGGGCAGCTCGGCCGGCACGGCATCGAGGGTGAAGTGCCGCACGAAATCGGTGGCGGGAGGCCGCGCAACGGGATGGGCCACCGTCCCCGTCGAAACGGGATCCGGCGCCGCAATCCATCCGGAGCCGGAGCCGAGGAAGGTCGAACGCGGAGACACGCACGTGGTGTGGAGCGTGACCACGAGCATGGCCACGAGCAGCAGGGCGAAACCGGCGATCTGAAGCCGCGTCGCCCCCGCGAGTGCCGGAGTGGGTTCTTGGGACGGCACGAGCGATCGGGGTTCTCCGCGGTTGTCGAGGCTCTCTCAGTCGCTCCGGCGCCACTGCGGCAGGCCGGAAAAGAGTAGCGTGGCCCCGGAGAGAAGAAGCGCCCCCAACGAAAGAGGCGGCCCCCTCATGCGAGGAGACCGCCTCTCGAGGTCTTGGCAGTCGGGTGCTTACTTGCGAGCCCGGCTGCGACCCAGAGCGGCCAGGCCAATGACGCCCGAACCCAACAGGAGCAGGGTGCCCGGCTCCGGAATGAAGTTCAGGGTCATCACCACGAAGCCACCCAGGTTGCCGGCCACGTTCGTGAGGGCCAGCAGCTGCGTCACCA
>JAKSBN010000482.1 GCA_022361175.1 Pseudomonadota bacterium
GTCCAGAAGGCCGCCTTCGCCACCGGTGTTCCGCTTGATATCTACGAATTTCACCTCTACACCAAGCATTCCGCCTTCCTCTCCAGGACTCTAGCCAAGCAGTTTCGGGTGCTCTTCCGAGGTTGAGCCCCGGGCTTTCACATCCGACTTGCCTGGCCGCCTACACGCGCTTTACGCCCAGTGATTCCGAACAACGCTTGCACCCTCCGTATTACCGCGGCTGCTGGCACGGAGTTAGCCACTGCTTCCTCTCCGAGTTAACTCCGGGCAGGCTATGAAACTGCTTGTTGCTCATCGGTGATAGAGGTTTACGACCCGAAGGCCTTCATCCCTCACGCGGCGTTGCTGGGTCAGGCTTGCGCCCATTGCCCAAAATTCCCGACTGCTGCCTCCCGTAGGAGCCTGGACCGTGTCTCAGCTCCAGTGTGGCTGATCATCCTCTCAGACCAGCTACCCATCGACGTCTTGGTAGGCCGTTACCCCACCAACAAACTAATGGGACGCGGGCTCATCCTTGGGCGATAGCTTCCAAGGAGAGGCCACCTTTTTCCACGTCGACCGAGGTCGTCGTAGTCTCATCCGGAATTAGCTCCAGTTTCCCGGAGTTGTTCCAGACCAAAGGGCAGATTACCCACGCGTTACTCACCCGTGCGCCACTGTACTCGCCACCCGAGGGTGGCTTTCTCGTTCGACTTGCATGTCTTAAGCACGCCGCCAGCGTTCGTTCTGAGCCAGGATCAAACTCTCCAGTTTAAACCTAGCCGGAATGTTCACGGCCGAAGCCGATCGCATCCCGTTGTTCGAAACCGACCCGCGAGACCCGACACACCAGTGGATCGAAGATCCACCGACACGTCATCGCCCGCGAGCCATGACAGGGTTGTGTTTCTTGCTCTTGCCGTCTTCACTCGAGCCTCCCTTACGGGCTCGAGCAGACCGCACACTATTCAGTTTTCAAAGAGCGGCCGAAGCCTCGACGAGCCTGTACGGAGCTCTCTAGACACTCTGAAAGAAAGGCCGTCGAACCAGGGTGGTTTCGACGGGCGGCGTAATCTAAGGGAGAGTTCGCGAGCGGTCAAGGGCACTTACGGCGGTTTCCGCCCGCCGGAACCCGATTTCGAGCCACCCCGCAGGGGATCAGGCTTCGATACGGGCCCGGGCGTAGCGGCGGCGTCCGGCGCGAATCAGATAGGAGCCGCCGGGGAGGCTCTGGGTCACGTCCTCGACCCGCTCGCCGTCCACTTGGACCGCCCCCTGGGCCGCCAGCCGCCGGGCCTCGCTGCGCGTCTTCACCAGGCCCGCCGACTCGAGGATCTCCAGCAGGGGCACCCCCTGCCCGCCCGTCGGCGTGAAGGCGAACTCGGGCACGTCGTCGGGCACCTCGCCGCGCTGCACGACCCGCTGGAAGTGCTGCGCCGCGGCTTCGGCCGCCGCCTCGTCGTGGAAGCGGGAGATGACGGCCGCGGCCAGCTCCTGCTTGGCGGCCATGGGGCCCCGCTCCAGTTCGGTGTCCAGGCTCGCGGCTCTCCCCACGAAGTCGTACTCGGTCAACAGCCGGATCCAGTCGCGCATCAGCGCATCCGGGATGCTCATGATCTTCCCGTACGCGTCTTCCGGCGGGTCGGTGATGCCCACCGTGTTGCCCAGGCTCTTGGACATCTTCTCGACGCCGTCGGTCCCCACCAGCAGCGGGTGCGTGAGAACGGCCTGCGGCTTCTGCCGGTAGGCGCGCTGCACCTCGCGCGCCATCAGCAGGTTGAAGGTCTGGTCCGTGCCGCCGAGCTCCACGTCGGCCTCCAGCGCCACGGAGTCGTACGCCTGCACGAAGGGGTAGAGAAACTCGTGCACCGAGATGGGCTCGCCCGCCTTGTAGCGCTTGTCGAAGTCGTCGCGCTCCAGCAGGCGGGCCACCGTGTAGTGGGAGCAGAGACGCACCCAGTCCGCGGGGGCCAGCGCGTCCATCCACTCGCTGTTGAAGCGAATCTCGGCGCGGTCGGCGTCCAGGACGCGCCCGACCTGGGCCACGTAGGTGGCCGCATTCTCGCGCACCTGCTCGGCCGAGAGCGCGGGGCGGGTCTTCTTCTTGCCCGAGGGATCGCCGATGCGGGCGGTGAAGTCGCCCACCAGGAAGATCGGGGTGTGCCCCAACTCCTGGAAACGGCGCAGCTTCTCCAACACCACGCAGTGCCCCAGGTGCAGGTCGGGGGCCGACGGATCCATGCCCAGCTTCACGCGAAGCGGCCGGTCGGCGGCGATCGCCTCGACCAGCTTCGCCTCGAGATCCGCCTCGCCGTAGATCTCGGCGGTGCCGGCGCTCACCAGGGCGAGCTGGCGGGCCGCCTCTTGCTTGGCACCTTTCGCGCTCATCCGCTTCTTCCCCGCTCGGGCCGAACCACACCGTCCTCCGTCACCACCGCGTCCATCCCGCAGTCGCGCGCGCCCGCAGGCACGCGCTCGACCAGTTGAATCGCGAACCCGACGCCCATGCGCACGCTGGCCCTTCCGCCGGCCAAGGCGCGATCGTAGTACGCCCGACCGCGGCCGAGCCGGCGCCCCGCCGGATCGAAAGCCACGCCGGGCACCAGCACCAGATCTCCCGCCGAAAGCGGCGTTCCGGGTCGATCCGGGCTCGGCTCGAGCAGACCGTAGCGCCCGGGGGCCAGGTCTTCCCAGACCTCGATCTCACAGAAGGCCAGGATCCCGCCCGGATCGCAGCGCGGGAGCAGGCAGGGCTTGTCATCCCTGCGGGCTTGCTCGAAGAGCTCGCGCAGCTCCGCCTCGTCCGGGAGTGCGGCGTAGAGGGCCAGCCGGCGGGCGCGGGCGTACTCGGGGCTCGCCAGCACGTGGTCTCGAATGCGGGCGCTGGCGGCGCGCCGCTCGGCGTCGCTGGGGCGGGGGCGCGCCGACATGCGTTGGCGCAGCGCCTGCTTGGCGGCCGCGGTGTCCAAAGCTCAGGGGTTGGCGCCGGTCGCCTCGGCCGGAGGGTCCAGCGCGCCTTCCACCAGCTCGAGCAGTGCCTTCACCCGACCGGGATCGAGGCTGGCGCCGGCGTTGGGAGAGGTTCGCAGGGACAGGATCTCGCGCGCCAGATTCAGGCACGTGAGCACGGCCACATCCAGCGAGTCGATGGTGCCCGTGCGGCGCCGAATCGTCTCCATGGCCTCGTCCACGTAGCGGGCCACCTGGCGCAGCCAGGCCTCGTCGGCGTCGCTGCGCACGCGGTACTCCTGGCCCGCAATCGTGACGGAGACGGTTTGCTTGCTCAAAGGACTAGAGCCCGGCGTCTTCCACGGAGGTCGCTGGACCGAAGCCGTCGACCTGCGCGATCAGCTCGTCGATGCGCTTGATGACGTCCCGACGCCTCTGGTTGAGGTCGCGCAGGCGCTCCTCCAGCGTCCGAACCTGATCGTCGCGGCGAGTCAGCGTGCGGCGGAGCTCTTCGTTCTCCGCAGCGAGCTGGCGCTTCTGCTCGACGAGCGCGGCCACCGCTCGCTCGAGTCGCTCGAAATCGATCGCCCTCTCGGCTCCGTGCGAAATCGGACTCCCCCGGTCCCCCGGCTCCGATCGTATAGATCCGAGTCGAAGGCCGTCAACCGGTGAAACGGAATCACCGGCGAAACTGTTTCGTTTCACCTTGCGCGGGCCCCCTCCCGAGGGGAGAAGCGCTCTCGCTACACCGTGTCGTTGCGGGACTGGAGCCGCGACCGTCCCATAAGGTACGCATCGACGGCGCGTGCGGCTTCGCGGCCCTCCCACTGGGCCCACACCACCAGCGACTGGCCGCGCCGACAATCCCCGGCGGCGAACACGCCGGGTTCGCTGGTCTGGAACTCGCGCTCGTTGGCCGCCACGTTGCCGCGCTCGTTCGTCTGCACGCCCAATCCTTGGATGAGACCTTCGTGGACCGGGTGGACGAAGCCCATCGCCAACAGCACCAAGTCGGCGGGCTTCACGAACTCGCTCCCGGACACCTCCTCCATGCGCGGCCGCCCGCTGGCGTCGGGCTCGCCGAAGCGCACGTCCACCCCGTGCAGCCGCTTCACCCGGCCGCCCTCGCCCTCGAGGTGCTTCGTGAGCAGCGCGTACTCTCGCTGCCCACCTTCGTCGTGCGAGCTGGACGAGCGGAACATGTGGGGCCAATCCGGCCACGGGGTGTACGGCGCCCGCTCGGCGGGCGGGCGCTCCAGGAGCTCGATGGAGGTGACCGAGGCCGCCCCCTGGCGGTGAGAGGTGCCCACGCAGTCCGAGCCGGTGTCGCCGCCCCCGAGCACGATCACGTGCTTGTCGGTGGCGAGAATCGCCTCGGTCTCCGGAACCTCGTCCCCCGCCACGCGCTTGTTGTTCTGGCGCAGGAAGTCCATGGCGAAGTGCACGCCCTCGAGCTCGCGCCCGGGCACCGGGAGGTCCCGCGGCTGTTCCGAGCCCATGCAGAGAAGTACCGCGTCGAAGCCCTGGCGCAGCTCTGCCGCGGACAGATCGACGCCCACGTGCACCCCGGTCTGGAACGAGACGCCTTCCTCGCGCATCTGGTCGAGGCGGCGGTCGATGATCCACTTCTCGAGCTTGAAATCCGGAATGCCGTAGCGCAGCAGGCCGCCGACGCGGTCGTTTTTCTCGAAGAGCGTCACCGTGTGACCGGCCCGGGTCAGCTGCTGCGCGGCCGCCAGTCCGGCCGGCCCCGATCCCACGACGGCCACCGAGCGGCCGGTGCGGCGCTCCGGCTTGACGGGTCGGACCCAGCCCTCGCCGAAGCCCTTGCGGATGATCTCCCACTCCACCTGCTTGATGGTCACCGGGTCCTGGTTGATCCCCAGCACGCAGGCCGCCTCGCAGGGCGCGGGGCACACGAGGCCGGTGAACTCCGGGAAGTTGTTCGTGGAGTGGAGCCGCGCGAGCGCGTCTTCCCACTTGTCCCGGTACACCAGATCGTTCCAGTCGGGAATGATGTTGCCGAGCGGGCAGCCGTTGTTGCAGAAGGGCACGCCGCAGTCCATGCAACGCGACGCCTGCACCTTGAGCTCTTCTTCGGGGACGTGCTCCTGCGCGAGCTTGTAGTCCTTCACCCGCTCCTGCACGTCGCGATAGGGCACTCCCTTGCGGCCGTGCTCGAGAAATCCCGTCGGCTTACCCATCGCCCAACCCCGCCTTCAGTCGGTCGGCCAGCGCCATCTTGTACTCGGTCGGCATGCACTTCACGATCTTCGGCGCCATCGTCTCCCACTTGCGCAGCACGTCGTCCGCCTTCTTGCTGCGCGTGTACTGGAAGTGCCGGCGCACCAGGCGCTGGATCGTTTCGACGTCCTCGTCCGAGAGCGGATCGAAGTCGATCTCGGGATTGTTCACCTTGCTGCGGAAGTCCCCGGCCTCGTCCAGGACGTAGGCGATGCCGCCCGACATGCCGGCGGCGAAGTTCCGCCCGGTCGGTCCCAGGATCACCACGCGGCCACCGGTCATGTACTCGCAGCCGTGGTCGCCCACGCCTTCCACCACGGTGTGGGCGCCGCTGTTGCGCACGCAGAAGCGCTCGCCCACGACGCCGTGGAAGTACGCCTCGCCGCTGGTGGCGCCGTACAGAATCACGTTGCCCGCGATGATGTTCTCGCCGGGGGCGTAGGTCGCCGCCTCGGGCACGCGCACCACCAGCTTGCCGCCCGACAGGCCCTTGCCGGTGTAGTCGTTGGCATCGCCGTCCACGGTGATGGAGATGCCGCGCGGCAGCCAGGCGCCGAGGCTCTGGCCGGCCGAGCCTTCGAAGTGGAGCTGGATCGTGTCTTCCGGCAGCCCTTCGCCGCCGTAGCGGCGCGAGACCTCCGAGCCGAGAATCGTCCCGACGGTGCGGTTCACGTTCTCGATGGGCAGGTGCGCCTCGACGCTCTCGCCCCGCTCGAGCGCCGGCTCCGCCAGCTCCAGAAGCTTCATGTCGAGGGCCCGCTCGAGGCCGTGGTCCTGCGGACCGGTGTGGTGCAGGTCGTAGGGCACGTCGGGCTTCACCAGCAGGTCGGACAGGTCGATGCCCCTGGCCTTCCAGTGGTCGACGGCGTCGTTCATCTCGAGCCGGTCCACCTGGCCGATCATGTCCGAGAGCGTTCGGAAGCCCAGCTTGGCCATGTACTCGCGCACTTCCTCGGCCACGAAGAGCAGGTACTGGGTCACGTGCTCGGCCTCGCCGGTGAAGCGCTCGCGCAGCTCGGCGCGCTGGGTGGCGATGCCCACCGGGCAGGTGTTCAGGTGGCAGACCCGCATCAGGATGCAGCCCATGGCCACCAGCGGGGCCGTCGAGAAGCCGAAGCAGTCGGCCCCCAGGAGCGCGCCCACCACCACGTCGCGGCCCGTCTTGAGGCCGCCGTCCACCTCCATCTGGATGCGGCCGCGCAGGTCGTTCTTCACCAGCGTCTGCTGGGTCTCGGCCAGGCCGATCTCCCAGGGCACGCCGGCGTACTTGATGGAGGTCTGCGGCGACGCGCCGGTGCCGCCGTCGTGGCCGGCGATCAGCACGTGGTCCGACTTGCCCTTGGAAACGCCCGCCGCAATGGTCCCGACGCCGGTCTCCGACACCAGCTTGACGCTGACGTCGGCGTGCCGATTGGCGTTCTTCAGGTCGTGGATCAGCTGGGCCAGATCCTCGATGGAGTAGATGTCGTGGTGCGGCGGCGGCGAGATGAGCCCGACGCCCGGCGTCGAGTGCCGCGTCTTGGCGATCACCTCGTCCACCTTGTGGCCGGGGAGCTGGCCGCCCTCGCCCGGCTTCGCGCCCTGGGCGATCTTGATCTGCATCTCGTCGGCGTTCACCAGGTAGTGGCTGGTGACGCCGAAGCGCCCCGAAGCCACCTGCTTGATGGAGCTGCGCCGCAGGTCGCCGTTGGCATCGGGCGTGAAGCGGTCCGGGTCCTCGCCCCCCTCGCCCGTATTGCTCTTGCCGCCGAGGCGGTTCATGGCGATGGCCAGGGTCTCGTGCGCCTCCTTGGAGATCGAGCCGTAGGACATCGCTCCGGTGCGGAAGCGCTTCACGATCTCGCTGGCGGGCTCCACTTCCTCCAGCGGCACCGGCTCCGCGGCCCAGCGGAAGCGCAAGAGCCCGCGCAGCGTGCAGAGCTGCTCGGCGGAGCTGTCGGACGCTTGGGCGAACTCCCGGTAGGTGGGCATGCTGCCGGTCCGGACGGCGTGCTGAAGCTTCGCGATGGAGGTGGGGTTGAAGGTGTGTCGCTCGCCGCGCCGCCGCCACTGGTAGAGGCCGCCCGGATCCAGCTCGGGATAGGCGTACTCGGCGCCGGGGAACGCGCGGTTGTGTCGCATGGCGCTCTCGCGCGCGATCACGTCCAAGCCGACGCCCTTGATGCGCGAGTGCGTGCCGGCGAAAGCCAGCTCGACCACCTCCTCGTCGAGTCCCACGGCTTCGAAGATCTGAGCGCCCTGGTAGCTGGCCAGGGTCGAGATCCCCATCTTGGCGAAGATCTTGAGCAGGCCCTTGTCCACCGCCTTGACGTAGTTCTCGGCGGCGCTCTCGTAGCTGAGATCGCCGGTGGTGAAGGCCGCGTCCGCCACCACGTCGCCGATGGTCTCGAAGGCCAGGTACGGGTTGACGGCGCTGGCGCCGTAGCCCAACAGCAGCGCGTGGTGCGCCACCTCGCGCGCCTCGCCCGTCTCGACGATCAGGCCACAGCGGGTGCGCTTGGCCTCGCGGATCAGGTGGTGATGCACCGCACCGGTGGCCAGGAGCGCCGGGATCGGCGCCAGCTCGGGCCCGACGCCGCGGTCGCTCAGGATCAGCAGATTCGCGCCGGCGTCGATGGCGGCGGACGCCTGCTGGCAGAGCTCCGCCACCGCTGCGCGCAGCCCCTGGCCGCCGTCGGCCACCTTGAAGAGCATGGGCAGGGTGCGGGCGGAGAAGCCCGGCTCCTCGATGGCGCGAATCCGGGCCAGGTCCTCGTCCGAGATGACGGGATGCCGCAGCCGCAGCAGGCGGGCGTGGGCCTCGGTCTCGGTCAGCAGGTTGCCCTGGGTCCCCAGCAGCGAGTCGACGCTCATGACCGGCCGCTCCAGGATCGAGTCGATGGCCGGATTGGTGACCTGGGCGAAGAGCTGCTTGAAGTAGTGGTAGAGCGGACGCGGGCGGTCCGACAAGCAGGCCAGCGCCGCGTCCTCTCCCATCGAACCGGTGGCTTCCTTGCCGTTCTGAATCATGGGGGCGATCAGCAGCCGGATCTCTTCCAGCGTGTAACCGAAAGCCTGCTGGAGCTGGAGCCGCGCCTCGGGGTTCGGATGGTGCTCCGGCTCGGCGGCCGGCAGGTCGCCCAGGGTGACGCGCTGCGCCTCCACCCAGGTTCGGAACGGGTGGCGTCGGATGACGCCGTCCTTCAGCTCCTCGTCGTCGACGATGCGACCGGCTTCCAGATCCACGTAGAAGGTGCGTCCGGGCTCGAGCCGCCCCTTGTGCTCGACCTCCTCCGGCGCCACCGGCAGCGTGCCCACCTCGGAGCCCATGATCACGCGACCGTCCTTGGTGACGATGTAGCGAGACGGGCGCAGGCCGTTGCGGTCGAGCACGGCCCCGATGCCGCGGCCGTCGGTGAAGGACATGGACGCCGGGCCGTCCCACGGCTCCATCAGGCACGAGTAGAACTCGTAGAAGCCGCGCCGCTCGGCCTCCATCTCGGGCTGGTTCTCCCAGGCCTCGGGGATCATCATGAGCATCGCGTGCGAGAGGTCGCGCCCGGTCAGGTGCAGGAACTCCAGCGCGTTGTCGAACTGCGCCGAGTCGCTGGCCCCCGGCGTGCAGATCGGGAACACCTTCTTCAGGTCGTCGCCGAAAAGCTCGCTTTGGAGCGTGCCCTGGCGCGCGCGCATCCAGTTGGCGTTGCCGCGGAGCGTATTGATCTCGCCGTTGTGGGCCAGGTAGCGAAACGGCTGCGCCAAATCCCACGTCGGGAAGGTGTTGGTGCTGTAGCGCTGGTGCACCAAGGCCAGGCGCGACTCGAGCTCAGGGTCCGCCAGGTCGAGGAAGAAGCCGTCCACCTGGTGCGCCAGCATCAGCCCCTTGTAGAGCAGCGTGCGCGACGACAGGCTCACGATGTGAAACACCTGGTCCCGGGCCCAGACCGCGTTCTCGATCACGCGGCGGATGACGTAGAGCTTGCGCTCGAACGCGTCCTGCTCAAGCCCGGGCGCGGCCTCCACGAAGACCTGGCGGATCACCGGCAGCGCCGAGCGGGCCGTCACCCCGATCTTGTCCGGATCCTGCGGCACGTCCCGCCAGCCGACCAAGCGCTGGCCCTCGGCGGCGATCGCAGCTTCCACGGTCTCCTGCTGCCAGGCGCGTTCGGCCGCATCGGCCGAGAAGAAGACCAGCCCCGCGGCGTAGCGGCCCTGCTCGGGCAGACCGAAGCCGGCGGCATCCGCGGCCTTGCGCAGGAAACGGTCGGGCAGCTGGAGCAGGATTCCCGCCCCGTCGCCGCTTTCCGGGTCCGAGCCCGCGGCACCCCGGTGGGTCAGGCGTTCCAGAATGTGGATCGCGTCGCGCACCAGCTTGTGCGACGGGCCGCGGCGCATGTCGGCGATGAAGCCGACGCCACAGGCATCGTGTTCCAGGGAGGGGTCGTATAGACCCTCTTTCGGGGGCAGACCGAAGTGCTTCATGCGACGCTCTGGGTCGTTTTTCCGGAGACACACCGGCAGTTGCCGGCTCACGGCAACGACCATGGAGCGGGGGGCCAGGCAGTGGGCTCGATCGCGGGGACGCCTCCGCCACCTCCCGATCAGGCGCTCCATGCTTCCAAGTTGCCGTGTGGCCTACGGAATTTGGAATCGGCACCCTACCAGCCCGCCTCTTCGCTGTCAAGCGAGAGGGAGGCTTGGGTCGACGGCGCGCGCTTGCCCCTCAGCCCGGAAGGGCGTCCACCAGCGCCCGTAGGCGCTCGGGATAGTTGGTGAAGAGGCCGTCGACGCCCCACTCGAGCAGGCGCTCCATCGTGGCCACGTCGTCGACGGTGTAGACGTAGACCGCCAGCCCGGCGTCGTGGGCCCGGGCGATCCAGTCGCGGTCGGCCAGCAGGACGTGCGGGTTCACGGCTTCGGCGCCGACGGCCCGGGCCCGCTCGATCACCCGCTCGGGGTGTCGCGCCGAGACCAGCACCGCCAGCCGCGCGCCGTCCTCCAGGGCGCGCAGCCGCTCGAGCACCGAGTCGTAGAACGAAGAGAAGAGAGTGCGGCCGAGGGCACCGCGGTCGCGCACCGCGGCCAGAGCCAGGGCTTCGAGACCCTCGTAGTCGCTGCGGCCAGCGCGCTTGAGCTCGAGGTTGAACGCCACCCGCTTTCCGAACGCGTCGAGTACCTCCGTCAGGGTGGGAACCACCTGCCCGTCGCCCGCGTCGAGCGCGCGCACCGCGGCCAGGTCGGTGTCGGCGATGGCGCCGTCGCCGCCGAGCCCCGAGAGCTCGCCGTCGTGCGTGATCACGACGGCGCCGTCGCGGGTGCGGTGGAGATCGATCTCGATCATGTCCGCGCCCTGCGAGACGGCCAGCTCATAGGCCGCGGGGGTGTTTTCCGGGCGCTGGCCCGAAGCACCGCGGTGGGCGATCACCAGCGGCCGGGCGCGCGGGCTCACGCCGTATCCCAGCCCTTGGCCCGCTCGACCGCCCGCTGCCAGCCGGCGTAGAGTGCGTCGCGCCGGTCCGCGGAGAGCGAGGGCTCGAAGCGGGTGCCCTCCGCCGCCACCGACGAGGCGCTGCCGAACCCCACCGCTTCGCCCGCCAAGCGCGCAGCCCCGTAGGCGGTCACCTCGAGCACCGGGGGCCGCTCGACCGGCACCCCGAGGATGTCGGCCTGGAACTGCATCAGGAAGTCGTTCTGGCAGGCGCCGCCGTCCACGCGCAGCGCCTGCAGCGCCAGGCCCGAGTCGCGCGACAGGCAGTCCACCACGTCGCGCGTCTGGTAGGCGATCGACTCCAGGGTGGCGCGGACGATCTGCTCGCGCGACGTCCCGCGCGTGATGCCCACCAGGACGCCGCGGGCTCGCTCGTCCCAGTAGGGCGCGCCCAGGCCCACGAAGGCCGGCACCAGGTAGACGCCGCCCGTGTCCTCCACCGAACGGGCCGCGGCCTCGCTCTCGGCGGCGCTCTCCACGATGCGGAGACCGTCTCGCAGCCACTGCACCGCCGAACCGGCGACGAAGATGCTGCCCTCGAGCGCGTACTCCACCTCGCCGGCGCGACTCCAGGCCACCGTCGTCACCAGCCCCGTCTCCGAGCGCGGAGCCTCGCTGCCCGTGTTCATCAGCAGGAAGCACCCCGTCCCGTAGGTGTTCTTGGCCAGTCCCGGCGCGGTGCAGCCCTGCCCGTAGAGCGCCGCCTGCTGGTCGCCGGCGATGCCCGCGATCGGGACCGACCCGCCCAGGAACTCCGGCTCGGTCTCGCCGAAGACGCCGCTCGAGTCGCGCACCTCGGGCAGCATGGCCCGCGGCACGCGCAGGGCTTCCAGCAGCGTGTCGTCCCAGTCGCGCTCGTGGATGTTGTAGAGCAGCGTGCGCGAGGCGTTCGAAGGCTCGGTGGCGTGCACACGGCCGCCCGTCAGCCGAAACAGGAGCCAGCTGTCGACCGTGCCGAAGCAGAGCTCGCCGCGCTCGGCCCGCTCCTGCGCGCCCGGAACCGCATCGAGCACGAAGCGCACCTTGGTGCCCGAGAAGTAGGCGTCGATCAAGAGCCCGGTGCGGGCCCGCACCTCCTCGTCCAGGCCGCGCGCGCGCAGGTCGTCGCAGATCGGCGCGGTCTGTCGGGACTGCCACACGATGGCGCGGTGAATCGGCTCGCCGGTGGCGCGGTCCCACACCACCGTGGTCTCGCGCTGGTTCGTGATGCCGATCGCGGCCAGATCGCCGGCCGAGGCCCCGGCCTGCTTCAGCACCTCGCGAGCCGCCCACAGCTGCGAATCGAAGATCTCGCCCGCGTCGTGCTCGACCCAGCCCGGCTGTGGAAAGTGCTGCTCGAACTCGAGCTGGGCGATCCCCGCCACGCCACCGGCCTCGTCGAACAGGATCGCGCGCGAGGACGTCGTGCCTTGGTCCAGGGCCATCACATAGCGCGCCATTGACTCCTCCCGCTCGCCGCGCGCCGTTACACGGCGAACAGCGCGTCGACGAATTCGTCCGCGTCGAAGTCCCGCAGGTCGTCGATGCCTTCGCCCACACCCACGTACCGGACCGGGATTCCCAGCTCGTCGGCCAGACCCACGATGACCCCGCCCTTGGCCGTGCCGTCGAGCTTCGTGAGAGCGAGGCCCGTGACGTTCGTGACCTCGGCGAAGAGCCGCGCTTGGGAGAGCGCGTTCTGTCCCGTGTTGGCGTCGAGCACCAGCAGGCTCTCGTGCGGCGCGTCCGGCAGCTCGCGGCCGATCACGCGCGAGATCTTGCCGAGCTCCTCCATCAGCGGCTGCTTGGTCTGCAGACGGCCGGCCGTGTCGATGATCGCGACGTCGACGCCCCGGGCCACGGCGGCCTTGACCGCGTCGAACGCGACCGCCGCCGGATCGCCGCCCGCGGCGCCGGCGATCACCTCGCAGCCCACGCGCTCGCCCCACACCTGAAGCTGTTCGATGGCGGCCGCTCGGAACGTGTCGCCCGCGCCCAGCAACACCGACTTGCCCGCCTGCTGGTAGCGGGCCGCCAGCTTGCCGATGGTCGTGGTCTTGCCCGCGCCGTTCACGCCCAGCACCAGGATCACGTGGGGCTTGCCGGTGGTGTGAAGCGGCTCGCCCTCGGGCTGCGCCCGCTGCAGCTTCTCGCGGATGGCGTCTCGCAGGACTTTCCGGACCTGACCGGCGTCGCCGCTCTCGGCCCGCTGCTTGACCGCATCGAGCAGGCTCTCGGCGGTGCCGACCCCCAGGTCGGCGGTGAAGAGCAGGGTCTCCAACTCGTCCAGCAGGTCGGCGTCGATCTGGCGTCCGCCCAGGAGACGCCCGAGGCGCCCCACCAGGGCATCGCTGGTGCGGGCCAGGCGATCGCGCA
>JAKSBN010000298.1 GCA_022361175.1 Pseudomonadota bacterium
ATGGGGGCGTGTGCAGAGCTTCCCTAGGCGGGGCGCATGGACTCGCCCAGGAGGTCGCCAGTCGCTCGCTGGCCGGACGATAGTCGGAGGTCCTTTGTCCGACGGTGATTCGCGGGCCCGAAACGCTTCGCGTTGGCATGCAGGTCGAGTGTGCCGGGCCGTTGCCTGTGCCGCTGCGATCTCGGCGTCTGCTGGTCTGTACGGCGTCGCCTTCGCCGCGCCCTCTCTCGCGGTTGGTTTGGCGCTGGCACCCTTGTGGTGGGGGATCCAGCGGCTGAAGGCATTGGCCAGTGCGGTGGCAATGGGCCTTTGGAGCCTGGCGGCGGCGCTCGCGGTGGCTCCCTGGTGGGCGGAGGCTCTGGCGCGGTATTGGGATCAGGGTGCCGCCGTGGCGTGGTTGGCGGCGCTGGCGGCCAACGGGGTCTTGGTGACTCCCGTCTTCGTCGCTCTCGGTGCCGTTCACGCGGGCTTGCGGCGCCTTCCCGCTTGGGCCTACGCCCCCGCGTGTGGCGCGGCCTGGGTTGCGGCCGAGTGGCTTCGGGTGGAGGCGCTGCCGGCCGTTTTCGGCGTCACGGGCAATCCCTGGGGTCTCTTGGGGTACGCGCCGGCGTTCGGGGACGTGCTGGTGCAGGTGGCGGCGTTGGGTGGGGTGTACGCGGTGAGCTTCTGCCTCGCCTCGGCGGGGGCGGGGCTGGCGCGGGCGCTCGCTCTCGGTCGGGTGCCCCGGCGCTCGCGGGCCGTTGCTGCTGCGGCGGGCGCACTGCCGCTCGCCCTCGGTCTCGGTTACGGGGCGCTGCGGCTCGATGGGGCGCCCGAGGTGGCGGAGGGGCCGCGCGTTGCGTTGGTGCAGGCCCATGTTCCCGTGGAGTCGCGTTGGAACGAGGAGCACTACGGGCTTCACTTCGAGACGTACCTGCGGCTCACGCGGGCGGCGTTGGTGGAGGAGGGCGGGGCGGATCTCGTCTTCTGGCCCGAGGGCGCCATGACGTTCTTCCTGGAACGCGAGCCGGCGTATCTTGCGGCGATTCAGCGCACGCTGGCCGTGTCGGGGGCCGAACTGGTGGCCGGGGGTCCGGCGCGCGAGGACGGGGCCGGAGGCGTGCGCGCGTTCAACAGTGTGTTTCGCGTCGCGCCGACCGGGCCGCTCGTGGACCGCTACGACAAGCGCTTCCTGGTGCCGTTTGCGGAGTATCAGCCGTTCGGGGGGCGGGGACTCTCGCGGCGCGATTTCGGGGGCGTGGAGGAGTACACGGCGGGCGAAGCCCAGTCGCCGTTACCGACCGCGGCGGGGCCGGCGGGCGTGTTGGTGTGTAGCGAGATGGCGCTGCCGGCGTTGGCGCGAGAGCACGCGCGCGCCGGGGCGGCGTATCTGCTGGGGCCGGCCAACGACGGCTGGGTGGCCGCATCGGGCTTTGCGGCCCAGCAGCTCTCCATGCTGCGGTTGCGCGCCGTCGAAACCGGCCGGCCGGCGATCCGCGTCTCGGGGTCGGGCCCGTCGGCGGTCGTCGATGCTTTCGGGCGGGTGCGCGCGCGGGCGCCGGCGCGGGCCCGGCACGTGCTGCGGGCCGCACTGCCGGCGGTGGTGGGGCCCACGGCGTTCACGCGCGGAGGGCAGGCGTTTCCCGCGGTTTGCGCGGCTGTGGCGGGGGTTGCCGCCGTGTGGGGCGGGCGGCAAGCCGGTCGCAAGCGCTCGGCCGATCCTCCCTAGAACGCTCGTTCTTGCTCGAAAGGCCTGCGATTACGAATACTTGAAAGATCGTCTCGCACTGCGACTCCGGGATATACTCGGGCCCTGGTCAGGGGATTGGGTGCAGACGCAGTAGGGCGATGGCTGAGATGGCGCTGAACGAGCAGCTGGTGCCGGATGAGCGCCGCTCCGGGACGGTTCTGTACGCCGATCTGTCGGGTTCGACGGCGTTGGCGGAGAACCGGGATCCGGAGGAGGCCCATGCGGTGGTGGTCGAGGCACTTTCGCGTCTCGAGCGCATCGCCTGGTCTCACGGCGCCTCGCTGGTCAACCACCGCGGTGACGCCATCGTCGCGGTGTTCGGGATTCCTCGAGCCCAGGAAGACGCGCCACGCGCGGCCGTCAACGCCGCCATCCGGATGCGCAACAGCCTTCCGAGCGCCGACGGCCGGGTCCCGTTGGCGGTTCATATCGGCGTCAATTCGGGCCTGATGGTGTGCGGCGACGTCAGCGCTTCGAACCGCCCCGAGATCGACGTGACCGGCGACGCCGTGAACGTGGCGGCGCGCCTCTGCGATCTGGCTCCGACCGGATCGATTCTGGTGGGTGAAGAGACCCAGCGCGCGGCCGGTGACGGGTTCGAGTTTCGCGCGCAGCCACCGGCGGTGGTGAAGGGGCGCAGCGAACCGCTGGCCTGCTTCGAGCTGCATTCGCGCCAGCCGCAGCTTCACCGCAGCGAGCGCCGCGATCTGCGGGCGCCCCTGGTGGGGCGGGCGGGACCGCAGCAGGTGCTGCAGCGAGCGCTCGACCGCGTCGGACGGGGCATCGGTGGGATCGTCCAGCTGGTGGGCGACGCCGGGTTGGGGAAGTCGCGCCTGCTGCGCGAAGCGCTCTCGTGGCGCGAGGCCGCGGGCGTTCGCTGGCTGGAGGCCCGTTCGCTCTCCATCGGCGCGAAGCGCAGCTTTCATCCCTTCGGCGATCTGCTGCGCCAGTGGGCCGGAGTCTCCGAGAACGACGCGATCGGTTCGCTGACCGAAGCCGTCTCGCGGCTGCTGCCGGGGGAGGCCGATGAAGTCGCCACGTTTCTCGGCGCGCTGTCGGGCTCGCCGCTGCCGGACCCGGTGCGCGGCGACTCCGTCGAGGCGGGGCCGCATCAGATCCAGATGAGCGTCAAGCGCTGGCTGCGGGCTCTGGCGCAGGAACGCCCGCTGGTCCTCGTCTTCGAGGACCTCCACTGGGCCGACCGCTCGTCGCTCGAGCTGTTGGAGTCGCTGGCCAACCTGGTGGTGGGAGAGCCGCTGCTGCTCCTGTTGGCCTACCGGCCCGAACGGCCGGAAGTCGACGAGTTTGGCGCCCGGCTCGGCGAGGCCTATCCGGTGAAGAGCGAGCGAATCGATCTGGCGCCGCTCGACGCGGAAGCCAGCGAAGCCTTGGTGCAGCACCTGGTGGGGGCCGGGCAGATCCCGCCTTCGGCCCGCGAGCTGGTCTGCCAGCGCGCGGCGGGCAACCCGCTGTTCGTGGAGGAGCAGCTTCGCGCCCTGGTCGCGGGGGGCTTCCTCGAGCGCCGCGCCGACGGGCTCTGGGCCCGCGAGCGGATCCAGTCCGTCGACGTTCCCGACCGCATCCGCGACGTGATTCTGTGTCGTCTCGATCGCCTGTCGCCGGCGGCCAAGGACGTGCTCCAGGTGGCCAGCGTCGTGGGGCCGCGCCTGCCGGAGGACTTTCTCCGCGGTCGCTTCTCGGAAGCCGAGCGGGGTGCGGCCCTCGACGAACTCGTGGATCTGCAGCTGCTGGTACCGGCTTCGGCCGGTGCCTGGACCTTCTACCACCCGCTGGTGGCGGAGGTGGTCTACGAGGCGCTGCCGCTGTCGCGGCGTCGGGCGCTGCACGGCCAGGTCGCTCAGTCCTTGCCCACGTCGGGGGCCACCGGGCAGGCCGCGCTGCTCGCCTACCACCACACCCGGGCCGGCCAGCCGCGTGAGGCGGAGCGCTACCTCCAGCAGGCGGGAGAGGAGGCGGCCAAGACACTCGCTCCCAGCGAGGCGCTGGATTTCTTCCGGTCGGCCTATGCCGCCTACGTGGAACAGAGCGCGGGCCTGCGCGAACCCGAGAAGCTGGCCGCGCTCGAGCGGGACATCGGTCTGGCGCACTTTCAGCGCGGGCAGATGCTGGACGCCGTCGACTACTTCAACCGCTACCTGGAGCACATGGGCGAGCGGGTGCCTCGGCGGCGCATCGAGATGCTGGCCGGCTTCGTCCGCACCCTCGTCGGACTCTTGGCGCGTCCCTACCTGCCGAGGGCCTCGCGCCCGCGCCCCGAGCCCACGCCGCGCGATCGGGAGATCATCTCGATCATGTTCAAGCGCGCGTTGGCCCAGACGACGGCCCACACGGCCGCATATCTGTTTCACGGCCTGGACACGCTGCGCAAGCTCGAGAGCATGGACCCGCGCACGCTGGCGAATGCGGGCGGTATGTACGCCGGTGCCATCGCCATGTTCTCCTTCAGCGGCGTGTCGTTCTCCCTGGCCGAGCGCTTTCGAGAGCGGGCCGAGCCCCTCGTCGACGACGGCGACGCCCGCGAGCGGGTGCTGTTCGGCTTCATGCGCTTCTTCCACCTGATGCTGCTGGGAGACTGGGGCGCGCACTACTCGGTTCCCGACGAGGTGGTGCGCGAGGCCCTGCGCCGCGGGGCGCTCTGGGACGTCAGCAACTACCTGGGCTTCCGGGGCAAGCGCGACGTTCACCAGGGCCGCTTCGCCGAGGCGCGCCAAGCACTCTTGTGGCTGGCCGAGATCCAGGACCTCTACGGCTACGACCTGGCCCGCCAGAACTTGCTGGCGGTGGGCACCCTCGAGTGTCTGGAGCGGCGCGACTTGGCGCAGGCACGCCGCATCGTGGCTACCTATGCCACCAGCCTCGACGAGGACCACCCGCGCATCTTCGCGCTGGGGATCCAGGCGAAGGTGCTGCTGCTGTCCGGCGACCGGGCCGGCGCGGCGGCCGCGCTGCACCGGGCCGAAGAGCTGGTGCGCCAGGTCGGCATCGTGCCCCCGTTCCAGCTGAGCACTCTGGCGACGGCGCAGCTCCTGGCGGCCGTGTTGGAGCTGGAAGAGGCCGTGGCGTCGAACGGGGCCTCGCTGCGCCGCCGTGCCGGGCGGCGCGCGCGGCTCCAGGCGCGGCGCGCCATTGCGGTGGCGAGGAAGGTGGCCTCGCAGCGCACCGAAGTCCATCGCCTGGCGGGGTGGGTGAAGGTACTGCCCCGGGATCGAAGCCGGCGAAGTCTTCGGCGAGATCGCCGACCTCGACGGCCGGACGCGCACGGCCGAGGTGGTGGCCTTCGACGACCGCCAGCTCTTCGTCGTACGTCGCGAAGCCCCGCCGACCCTGCTGCACCGCCATCCCACCGTGGCGACGACGCTGTTGGGGCTGGTCCTTCGCAAGCTGCGCAGCGCCACCCAGATGCTGGAGGACAGCGTCTTCTTGGGGCTGCCCGTGTGCCTGGCCAAGCTCCTGGTCGCGCTCGGGGCGCCGCTACGGTGAAGCCTCGAACGACGGCACCCGCATCACGCTGAAGCTGCCCCCAACAAGAGCTGGGGGACATGGTCGGCACCTCGCGGGTCAGCATCAACAAGCTCATGGTGAGCTGGGCCGAAGCCGGCTTTGTGACGGTCGAGCGCGGGCGCGTTACGCTGCGCGATCTGGAGGCGCTGGAAGACATCGCCGGCGCGGACTCCTGAGGAGCTCGGGTGACTCCTGCGTGTGAAGGGGCGGACGTGATGAGTGATGCCCCCGTGGTCTTCACGGCCGCCACGGTGAGCTATCTGGCGCGGGTTCGCGTGCTGGCCGATTCGATCGCGAAGCACTGGCCGGGCGTGTCCTTCGCCGTCGGCCTGGCCGACCGGCTCGATCCGTCCGCCTGCCCGGTGGATCTCTCGGGAATCGAGGTGATCCCGGTGGAGGACGTCGCGATCCCGGGCTTCGCCGAGCTCGCGCGACGCACCCTCGCCGACGGCGTGACCGAGTTCGTGACGGCCACCAAGCCCTTCTTCTTTCAGCACCTCCTGGCCCGCGCTGGCGTGAGTCGCGTTCTCTTTCTCGACCCGGACACCGAGCTCTTCGAGCCGCTCCAGAGGCTCGACGCGGAGCTAGCCGCCGCGGAGCTGCTGTTGACGCCGCACTTCCTGGAGCCACCCGGTCCCGAGCGGGCCGACGCCGAGCGCAAGCTGATGCGCTACGGCGTCTTCAACCCCGGCATCGTGGGGGTGTCGCGCGGCGTGGAGGGCCAGCGCTTTCTCGCGTGGTGGGGTCAGCGCCTGGCCTGGCGCTGCTCGCGGAACGTCAAGAAAGGATTCTTCGTCGACCAGAAGCTCGTCGACGCGGCTCCGGCCTACTTCCCGGGCACCCGGATCCACCGCGACCCGGGTGTGAACGTCGGCACCTGGAACCTCTTCGAGCGCCCCGTCACCTCACGCGCCGGCGGCTGGCGCGTCGGCGGCGCTCATCCCCTTCGCCTCTTCCACTTCAGCCGGTACGAGCCTGGCGAGGATTGGCTGCCCTTCGTCGAAGGCATCGCGGGACGGTGCTTCACCGCGGACGAGAAGGCCCTCTACGAGGGCTACGGACAGCGGCTCTTTGCGGCGGGTCATGCGCGGGTCCGCAACCAACCGTGCGCGTTCGCGCCACCCGCCGATCGCCCTCGGCGGGGCGTTCTGCAGAGGCTCGCGGCGGCAGTGGGCAGTGCGCGCTAGTTCGAAGGCCCGGGATTCGCCCCCGGCGTTGTCGACCTGGGCTATCCTCCGGGGTCGACGGGCGTGCTCGATCCCAGCGGGTCTCGGCGGGGACGGAGAGGTGCCCAGCAGGTCCGGGAACGGCGGCGAGGACTGGGCCGATCGCGATCGACTACACGGTGCTTCCCGAGCAGGGGCGGATCATCACCACCTCGGATGGCAGCATCTCGGAAGCAGAGGTGCTCGAACACGGCCGCCGCATGAACCGCGATCCGCGGATTGAACCGGGCTTCAGCGAGCTGCTCGACCTCAGCAACCTCGAATCCGGCGACATCTCGCTCGGAGGGATCAAGGCCGTCGTCGAACTCGAGCGCGGAGCAGACCGCATCGAGCGATCCCGACTGGCGATCGTCGCGCCGCGGGACGTGGCCTTCGGTATTGGCCGCATGTAACAGTCCTACGCCGAGAACACCCGCCCGAGGGTCCGCGTCTTCCGCCTGCGCGATGAAGCGCTGGCGTGGCTCGATTCAGAGCATGAGAACACTTGAGCGCCTAGGGGGCACCCACTCCGTGCCCTGACTGCGTCGCCTCCGCAGTTCCGGCCAGGGGCGCGGCGTCGCGGGTGGGGTTCATGCGCTCGATCAGCTTTCGGATGACCGCGTCGGTCAGGTCGAGGCTCGGACCCTCGGGGTTCTCGTCCGTCGGGGGCTCCGATGCCTCTCGCAGCACCAAGGGAAGTCCGTGCTCGCGCGCCAGGGTGCGGGCGATGGACTCGATCTCGGCTCGGGCTTGCTGGCTGCGCGCGTCGTGTACGACGCGGAGATCGCGCTGGTAGTCGGCTTGGAGCGCGGCGAGCGCCGTCGATTCCTCGTCCGCGCGCGTCTGCAATGCGAGCCTTTCTTCGGAAGAGAGGGGCGTATTGGGGTCGGCCAGTTGGCGGCGCAGCGCCGCCACGCGTTTGGCCTTGCCCCGGATCTTCCCCTGGAGCGGCCGGAACTGGCTGGTCAGCGTGCCGGTCACGGCCATCAAGAGCGGCGAATGCTGGAAGGCCTTCTGCACGTCCACGACGGCCACGCGAGGCTCTTCCGCGGCCCGCGCCGAGAGCGCAGGCGAAGCCAGCAGTGCCAGGACCAAGGCGAACCGCACCCACCGCCGGTGGCAGAGGTCTCGGGGCTCCGTGCTCACTTGCCCGGCAGCTCGAACGAGTAGACCTTGTTGCCGCGCAGCTCGGCACCGCCGGTGCTGAGCCCGGGCAGGCCCGTCAACGCCTCCAGGACGGGGGTGGAGAGGATGCCGCCGCGGCTGGCGCCGGCGCCCCAGTAGACCGCCCCGTTCACCACCGCCGGCGACGATTCGATCCCGCCGGCGTTGCGCCCCTCGAACTGGGCATTGAACTGCCACAGTTGGCGTCCCGTCTTGGCGTCGAGGCCCACCATCAGGCCCTGGCCATCGAAGTTGCCGCCGCCGAAGAGGACCCCCCCGGCCAGCGTCACCGAACCGTGGATGGTGCCCGGCATCGGGTCGGCCTCGATGAACTCGTCGATGGGCGGGCGTCCATCGGTGGGCAGGGGGCGCTGCCAGAGAATGCGGCCCGTGGCGGCGTCGAGAGCGCTCCAGAAGCCGGTGATGGTGCGGAGCTTTCCCTGCTCGTCTTTGTAGGTGCTGACGTCGTCCACCTGCACGTCCTTCGGGGGCCGCACGAGCTTCCAGTTGGGGGAGCCGTCCGGGAAACCCGGTCCGCTGTACGGGCAGGGGTCTCCAAAGGGCACGCACGGCGGCGCGAAGGGGTCGCCCGGGTAGCCCGGATAGATCGGGTTCAGGGGATTGGGGAAGAAGGGCTTGGTGCGGTCGCGGCTCGAGTTGTTGGCATTGGTATTGGCCGTGAAGATGGTTCGGCCGTCCGTTGCCGACCCCCACTGCATGCCGCCCAGGACGCCGCCGGGACCGACCTGTGTCTTCCAGACGAGACTGCCGTCGTCCGGATCCAGCGCGTAGAAGATGCCGCTCTTCTCGCCGGCGCCCACCAGGGTTCGCCGCCGCTTGGAGCGGCGCGACTTGCGGGTCTTGCGCTTGGATCGCTTCTTGACCTTGTGCTTCTTGGACAGGCGGACGTTCTCGATCAGCATGGGCGACTGGCCGAAGCCGTAGTCCGGCCCGGGCAAGTCGGTGCAGTTCTCGAGCAGATTCGGCTCCAGTGCCGAACTGGTGGCGCCCAAGAGCGGGGGGAAGAACGCCAGGTAGAAATCGGGGAATGCGCAGGCGTGCACCCAGGGGTCGTACTCCCGCGCGCGGAACGACCAGTTGATGGCCCCGGTGTCCAAATCGAGCGCAACCATGGCGTCCACCTGGTTGCCCACCTTCTCGTTCAGGTTCTCGCACGTGAACCCGGGCGGGAGGTCGGGAGCGGGCTCGGACCCCGGGTCGAGCATGTGCACGGCGCACTGCTTGGCCTTCTCGGGCACGATGTAGTTGTTGCCCGTCGAGACGTAGACCTGGTTGCGTTTGGGATCCACCGAGGGGCTGCCGCTGTAGACGGTGGAGCCGTAGTAGCCGATCTCGCCGGGGGCGAGAATGCCATCGGGCACGTCGTCGCCCGGCGCCATGTACGTCTGCCACAGGATGTCACCCGTCTCCAGGTCCAACGCCGCCACGCTCCCGATGAAGGAGCAGCACGGATAGGCTTCCGTCGGGTCGCCTCCGAACTGGGCTGCCGAGGAGCTGATGGTGAACTCCTCCTCCCAGCTCGAGACGGGGACGATCACCACGTCGCCGTAGATGACCGGGGATCCAGTGATCTGGGCCGCCGGGTGCGGATCCACCAGGGTGCTCCACAACAGGTCGCCACTGTGCCGATCGACGGCCGCGACCACGGCGCCGTCGTTGGGAACGCACATGGGCGCGCCCTGGGGACAGGTGTCGATCAGCAGGTGCTTCTTGCTGCCGATGATCAGGGTGTCTCCCGACACGGCGGGCGTGGTCCGCGAGAAGAACATGAACTTTCCCGGCAGCGAATAGTCGGACGGCAGGAACTTCTTCCAGATCACCGCGCCGGTCTCGGCGTCGACCGCGTGCAGGTTGCCGGCCCAGTCCGGGAAGTACAAGGTGCCGTCGACCACCGCGGGCGTGGCCGTCACGTCACCGTTGATCTGGCCG
>JAKSBN010000461.1 GCA_022361175.1 Pseudomonadota bacterium
CGACTCGGCCGGCTTTCCGGACTCCCAGTACACGGAAGTGGGGGCGCGCATCCTCGCCTCGGCCAAGGAGCTCTTGTCGCAGGCCGAGCTGGTGCTGCAGGTGCAACCCCCCGACGAGAGCCAGCTGGATGCGCTCCAACCCGGCACGGCGCTGGTCAGCTTCCTGAAGCCGCTCGACGAGCCGGAGCTGGCGCGCACGTTGGCGGCGCGGAAGATCGACGCCTTCTCCGTCGAGCTCATGCCGCGCATCACCCGCGCGCAGTCGATGGACGTGCTGTCGTCCCAGAGCACCATCGCGGGCTATCGGGCCGTGCTCCGGGCCAGCCTGGCCCTGCCGCGGATCTTCCCGATGCTGGTGACGGCGGCGGGCACGCTGCAACCGGCCAAGGTGTTCGTGATCGGCGCCGGCGTGGCCGGCCTGCAGGCGCTCGGCACGGCCAAGCGCCTGGGCGCCGTCACCTCGGCCTACGACACGCGACCGGCGGTGCGCGAGCAGGTGGAGAGCATCGGCGCCAAGTTCGTCGAGCTGGATCTCGATACCGGCGACGCCGAGGACTCGGGCGGCTATGCGCGCGCCCAGAGCGAAGACTTCTACGAGCGCCAGCGCGCCGAGCTGGCGAAGCACGTGGCCGCGGCCGACGTGGTGATCACCACGGCCCTGGTGCCCGGCCAGCCCGCGCCCCTGCTCATCACGGAAGCGGCCGTGCACGCCATGCGGCCCGGCTCGGTGATCGTCGACATGGCGGCCGAGAAGGGCGGCAACTGCGCGCTGACCCGCGCCGACGAGGAGGTGGACGTCGGCGGCGTCACGATTCTCGGGCCGACCCAGCTGGCCTCCGAGGCCCCGGCCCACGCCAGCCAGATGTACGCCCGCAACCTGCTCACTTATCTGAAGCACCTGATGGAGGATGCCGAGCTCCAGTTCGATCTCGAGGACGAGATCACATCGGGCACCCTGGTCACCCGCGAGGGCGAGATTCGACACCCCGTCGTGCGCGAGCGCCTGGGCCTCGAGGCTCCGGCGGAAGGAGATCGCTGATGTTGGAGGTCCCCGCCGTCGCGGCCCTCACCATCCTGGTCCTGGCGGCCTTCGTCGGGTTCGAGGTCATCTCGAAGGTGCCGCCGCTTCTGCACACGCCGCTCATGTCCGGCAGCAACGCCATCTCGGGCATCGCCATCGTGGGCGCCATCCTCGCCGCCGGGCGCGACCACGCCACGCTGGCGACGGTGCTCGGGTTCGTCGCCGTGGTGCTGGCCACGATCAACGTGGTGGGTGGATTCCTCGTGACCGATCGCATGCTCAGCATGTTCAAGCAGCGAAAGAGCGACTGAACGTGGTTTCCAACACTCTGATCCAGTTCGCCTACCTGGTGGCGGCCGTCTGTTTCATCCTCGGCCTGCGCCTCTTGTCGTCGCCCAAGTCCGCGCCGCGCGGCAACCTGCTGGCGGCCGTCGGCATGGCCATCGCGGTCATCTCGACGCTGTTGGTCTCCGGCATCGTCAACTGGACGATCATCGCCGCCGGCGTGGCGGTGGGCGCGGTGATCGGCGCGGTCCTGGCCCTGCGGATCCAGATGACGGCCATGCCGCAGATGGTGGCGCTCCTGAACGGCTTCGGCGGCGCGGCCTCGGCCCTGGTGGCCAGCGCCGAGTTCCTGACCGGCGAGGTCGCGCCCACCAGCGTCGTCTCCTTCGCCATCGTGGCCTCCGTGCTGGTGGGCAGCCTGACGCTGACCGGCAGCATCATCGCCTTCGCCAAGTTGCAGGAGCTGATGCGCGGCGCGCCCATCGTGTATCCCGGGCAGCGCTTCGTGAACGCCGTCATCGGTGCCGGCGCCATCGCGCTGTGCGTCGCCACGGTGATGGATCCGACCAACCTGCAGACGTACGCCGGCGTGGTGGGCGTGGCCCTGGTCCTGGGCATCACGCTGGTGATCCCGATCGGCGGCGCGGACATGCCGGTGGTGATCGCGCTCCTCAACTCCTACTCGGGCATCGCGGCCGGCGCCACGGGCTTCGTGCTGGACAACAGCGCGCTGGTGGTGAGCGGCGCCCTGGTGGGCGCCTCGGGGCTGATCCTCACCAAGATCATGTGCGACGCCATGAACCGCTCGCTGGCCAACGTGCTCTTCGGCGCGTTCGGGGCCGTCGAGGAAGGCGCCGCGGCGGCTTCGGGCGAGCAGGGCAGCGTCAAGGGCTACACGCCCGAGGACGCGGCCGTGATCTTCTCCAACGCCAGCTCGGTCATCGTGGTGCCGGGCTACGGCATGGCGGTGGCCCAGGCGCAGCACGCGGTGCGCGAGCTGGCCGACGTGCTGACCGAGAAGGGCATCCGGGTCGACTTCGCCATCCACCCGGTGGCGGGCCGCATGCCGGGCCACATGAACGTGCTCCTGGCCGAGGCCGACGTGCCCTACGACCAGCTGAAGGAGATGGAGGAGATCAACTCCTCGTTCCAGGAGGCCGACGTGGCGCTGGTGATCGGCGCCAACGACGTGGTGAACCCGTCGGCGCGCAGCGAACCGTCCAGCCCCATCTACGGCATGCCGATCCTCGACGTGGACAAGTCGCGCCACGTGTTCGTGCTGAAGCGGTCCATGAACCCCGGCTTCGCCGGTGTCCAGAACCCGCTCTTCTTCCTCGAGAACACGATGATGATCTTCGGCGACGCCAAGCAGACGGTGCTCAAGCTGGTGGAGTCGGTGAAGTCGTACTGAGGCCCGCGCCGCCCTAGCGGTGCAGCCGGAAGACGATGGTGTCCGGCGTCGGCCGGTCGCTCCAGACCTCCACCTTCTCGCCGCCCAGGTGCTCGATCAGCGCCTCCATCGAGCCCTCGAAGCCGAAGCGCATGGGTTCGTGCAGAGGGGCGACGTCGCTGGCCTCCACGACTAGGTCGTCGAGACCGCCGCTCGTCTTCCAGTCGCCGAAGTTCATGAGCATCCGCGGCAGCGCGATCACCAGACTGCCCGCGCGTTCGCCGCGGCGCCGGGCTTCGCACACGATCCGGTTCAGGTGCTCGGCCTGCAGCAGCCGGGTCATCACCTCGCGTCCGCGGTCGCGGGCCACGTCGCTGCCGCCGGTGTTGTTCAACTCGTCGGCCAGCGTCACCAGCGCCTCGTGGCAGGTGATCGGATACCAGAGCGAGGGTTCGGGCTTGCGGTCGAGGATCTCCAGGCTGCGCGCGTCGAGGCGCAGCTCGAGCTGCTCTTGGGTGAGCCGCCCCTGCTCGAGGGCTTCGCGCACGGCCGTGCGCGGGAAGTCGAGCAGCAGGCCCTTGACCGAGGGCTCCGGCATGGACACCTCGCTGGGTGAAGACCCTAGGATCATCGGAGCGATTCCAACCAGACTTGAGTTTCGGGCGCGGCCGTATACTGCGGTGCATGCAGATCGAGACGCGATCGGAGGCATTGGGATATTGGGCGATCCCCGAAGGGGGAGGGCCGGGTGTCGTGCTCATCCACGACGTCTGGGGCGTCTCGGATCACACGCGGGACGTGGCCGGGCGGCTGGCGCGCGAGGGCTTCTCGGTGCTGGCGGTGGACCTCTACACGCGTTTGGGCCACCCGTCGATCACGGACCCGGGCGCCTTCATGCGCGAGCTCTCGGACCCGGACGTGCTGGCCGACGTGGCGACCGCCGTCGCCGCGCTGGGGGCGGCGTCCGGAACGCCGGGGCCCGGCGTTGGCGTGGTCGGGTTCTGCATGGGCGGCACCTACGCCTTGCTGGCGGGCTGCGGCGTGCCGGGCGTCGCGGCGGTGGCTCCCTTCTACGGGATTCTCTCTCACGACCACGGGCTCTTGCACGCGGCCGACGGCCTCGACCCCGCGTGCAAACCGCGCTCGCCCCTGGCCGCGGCAGCCGAGCTGCAGTGCCCGCTGCTGGGCTTTTTCGGGGCGGAGGACGAGTACGTTCCCGAAGCGGACGTGCGCGAGCTGGAGCGGCGCGTCGCGGGCACGGGGCAGCCGACCGAGGTACGCCTCTACGCCGGCGCGGGCCACGCGTTCTTCAACGACACGCGTGAAGGGGCGTATCGCGCGGAGGCGGCGGCGGACGCTTGGACGCGGTTGCTGGCGTTTTTGCGGTTGCGGTTGAAGGGGTAGCTCGGGGGGCGGAGTTCGTTTCCAGGCGGCGCGGGGGCCGTGCCGGGGCCGGGGGACGCCTCTCGTCGGCTCCGGGGCCAGTGGCGCTTTCGCTTGGCGTGTGTTTTCGGTCGGAGCGTTGCTTCGCCTGGTGCTCGCTGCCCTGGCGGCTCTCAGGATTACCGGCCCCTGCGCGCCGAGGAGGTCGCCCCCGGCCTCGGGACGCGGCGGTGTGCGGCCTCGGAGAACGATTGGGAGTCGTTTCGAAGCGGGTTCGGATCCGGTGGTGGATCGCCGCCGTCCGGGCTTGTTTTGAGAGGGAGAAGTGGCCGCTTAGCGCGGGCGGGCGAGGACGAGGGCGAGGGTCCGGTCGCGGGTGGCGAAGCGGGTGACGCTGGCGGCGACGGCGACGGCACCGCCGCTCACGTCTTGTAGGGCGGCGGCGAAGCGGCGCTGGTCGTTGCCTTCGGCGATGGCGTCCAGCTGGCTCCACCAGTCGTCTTGCTCGCCGGTCGGAACGAAGGACATGGCGTCGACGCCCAGCAGGGCGTCGCGCTTGACGCCGAGCAGCGCGCCGGCGGCGGGGTTGGCGTCGGCGATCTTGCCCGTCTCGGTGTCGATGGCCAGGAAGGCGTCGCTCACCCGGTCGATGGCGGCGGCCACGGCGCGCCGGTTGGTGCGCGGGGCTCCTCGCGCCCTGCGTCCGGCGCCCGAGGTGCGGAGCTTGCGCAGGAAGTGCTCGGCCAGGGGCCGCAGGGCGCTGCGGAGGGCGGGCCCCTGGGCGCCGGCGGCGGCGGAAGCGGCGTCCACCCAGGCCGTCAGCAGGGCCCCCATGCGCCGCTCGTTGGGCCGCAC
>JAKSBN010000403.1 GCA_022361175.1 Pseudomonadota bacterium
CGGTGGCTGTGGGCCCGCACGTAGGCGGCCTTGCCGTAGAAGACGACGCCCAACGGCTCCTCGGGGGCGACGCCGACGCGGCTCGAGACGAACTCCCGGGCCTGTTCCAGGTCGCCCAGAACGGCCGGCGCGTAGTCCTTTCGGACCCGGCCGAGATCGGCGTCCAGTTGGACCCGGAAGTGGGAGCTATTGTGGTCCACCAGCTCGAGCGGCCCCTCGAGCGCCGTCGCATCGGCCAGCCGGCGCTCGTCGGCCAACGCCGCCAGACGCTTCTCGGCCAGCGCCCGCCAGGGGGCGTGCCCTTCGCCGGCGTGGGCCAGGAAGGCCTCCAGGTGGCGCTCGGCTCGCTCATAGCGCCCGCGGCGGCGGTTGAGCAGGGCCAGATACCAGTGCACTTCGGGACTGCGGGGGGCGAGTCGCTGGGCGCTCCGAAGGGTTGCCGCGGCGCGGGCGACCTCGCCGCGGGACAAGTCCTCGACGGCGCTCCGGACCCAGCGCACGACCCGGTCTGCGTCTCGGCTGCTGCCGCCGGGAGGCGTGGGGGGAACCGGACCCTCGAAGCGATCGCCCCAGAGCGAGCGCAGCCGATCCACGTCTTCCCCGGCCGTGCCTCGGAGTGATTCGGGCACCGCCTCGGGGTCGTCGGTCATGTGGGTGACGCCGTTCTCGTCCACCCACACGAAGGTCTCGGCTTGGGCCGTGCAGCACGCCAGCGCGACCGCCAGGGCCGAGCCCCAGGCCAGCGAGCCCTGTCTCCGACGCGGGCTCACGTCGCCGAACCGGATCGCGTCTTGACCGCTTCGGCCGCCAAGTGCCCCAGCTCGGGCAGCACGAGCTTCTCCAGCCCGAGCCGCACCGCGCCGCGCGAACCCGGCAGCACGAACACGACGGTGCCGCGCGCCAGCCCCGCCAGAGCGCGCGAGAGCAGCGCGGCCGAGCCGATCTCCGCGTACGAGAGCTGCCGGAAGAGCTCCCCGAAGCCCGGGATCGTTCGCTCCAGCAACGGCGCCACGCTCTCCGGTGTCACGTCGCGGGGGGCCACGCCGGTGCCGCCGGTCAGGACGACGGCCCGCACCTCCGGATTCTCGACGTGCTTGCGCAGGGCGGCCTGGATGGCATCGGCCTCGTCCGCGACGACCTGGCGGCCGGCGATGGGGTGGCCGGCCGCGCGCAGGAGCTCCTCCACCAGTTGGCCGCCGGTGTCGGTTTCCAGCGTGCGGGTGTCGCTCACGGTCACGACGGCGGTCGGGACCGCCTCGAGGGCCTCGCGGCGGTGATGGTGGTGCCGGGATCCGGGGCTGGGATCGGTCACGCGTGGTCGTCCACCCAGTATTCGCCGTCGGTGGCCACCTCTTTCTTCCAGATGGGCACGGTCTGCTTCAGGGTATCGATGGCGAAGCGGCAGGCCTCGAAGGCCTCGGCCCGGTGCGGCGCCGCCGCGGCAATGACGACGGCCAGGTCTCCCACCTCCAGGTGGCCCACGCGGTGGGCGATGGCGACCCGAACCCCCGGCCAGCGCTCGGAGGCCTGCTGCGCGATCTTGTCCATCTCGCGCTCCGCCATCTCCGGATACGCCTCGTACTCGAGGTAGCGGATGTCGTGGCCCCGGGCGCGGTCGCGCACGGCCCCGACGAACGTGACGACCCCGCCCGCGTCCCGGCCGGACACCCGCGCCGCGACGCCCGCCTCGTCGAGCGGCTCCGGCGAAATCGTGCAGTTCCCCACCCCTCCGGAAACCGGCGGCAGGAAGGCCACTTCGTCGCCTTCCTGCAGCACGCTTGCAGGTTCCGCGAACTCGAAGTTCCGCGAGGCCGCCAGCCGATCGCCGAAGCGCTCGAAAACCGCGTGGCGCTCGGCCAGCAGCTCGCGCAGCGATGCCAGAGTTGCGCCCTCCGGGACCTCGACGGACAGATCCTTGGCCCCGACCTCCTCCCGGACGGCGCCGAACAACTTCACGTGAACACGCATGGAGGGAAACTACTCCGGGCGGGCCCATTGCTCAACGCGGGCGGGGGAGTGGACGATACGGAGAGAGATGGATTTGCACCGCAGCGAGCCCCTCCGAGACCAGGTCGAGGCCGTCCTCGACCGGCTCCGCCCGGGCCTGGTGGCCGACGGCGGGAACGTCGAACTGCTGGACGTGACTCCCGACGGCACCGTCCGCGTGGTCTTCCAGGGGGCCTGCGCGGCCTGCCCGGCCCAGCTGGCGACCCTCCGCGTGGCCTTGGAGGAACCGCTGTGTCGCGAAGTTCCCGGCGTCACCTCGGTGGTGCCGGTGTGAGCGGCGGCACAGGGACGCCGTTCGGAGTGGACGACAGGATTCGTTGACCCCAATTGAACCCCGGGCCTAGAATCGGGCCCAACGCGATGGGAGGGGACATGGCCGCACGCAAGAGCACGCGCAAGAAAACCGCGAAGCGAAAGACCGCAAAGAAGAAGACGACCCGCAAGAAGGCATCCTCGCGCAAGCCGGCGCGCAAGAAGAAGGCCGCCAAGAAGAAAGCGACCAAGAAGAAGGTCGCTCGCAAGAAGGCCACCAAGAAGCGGTCTGCGAAGAAGAAGACGGCCAAGAAGAAGACCGCGAAAAAGAAGGCCGGCAAGAAAAAGACGGCGAAGAAGAAGGCCTCCAAGAAGCGTGCGACCAAGAAGAAGAAGGCCACGCGGAAGAAGAAAGCCACCAAGAAGAAGACCGCCAAGAAGAAGGCGACCAAAAAGAAGACGACGCGGAAGAAGGCCACCAAGAAGAAAGCCGGCAAGAAGAAGGCCGCGCGAAAAACGACCAAGAAAAAGGCGACCAAGAAGAAGGCCGCCAAGAAGAAGAAGGCGAGCGGAAAGTCGAAGCCGCGGCCCACGGCCCGGAAGAAGCCGGCGCCGCGTCCGTCGCGCGGCAGCACGGTCACGCGGCCGACCCCCGTGGCGGCCGCTCCCACGCCGCCCGCACCGCCGGTCTCCA
>JAKSBN010000383.1 GCA_022361175.1 Pseudomonadota bacterium
GATGGCGGGATTGCTGCCCATGGTGAGGCCCGGATCGGTGGAACTCGAGCCGACCGAGAGCAGCGCCAGATTGTCCAGGTCGAGGAAGTCGGTGTCGGCGCACAGCAGGTTGTCGAAGGCGATGCCCCCACCGTAGGTGTAGACCGAGCAGCCGTGGCCGTCGAAGACCGCCAGGCAGTCCTCCACCTCTGCCAGCATCCGCATCAGGACGCCGTAGTTCCGCAGCACGTTGCCGGCCAAGCGGCGGTCCAGCGCGTCCAGGTCGTTGTCCCCGTGGACGCCGACGACGCCCTCCGACGTGGTGTCGAGCACCACCGTGCCGGTGTAGCGCTGCTGGATGAAGTCGCTGTCGAAGATGGCGCGCGCCACCATCTGTCCGGTGCGCGGCCCGAAGCCGAAGTGGTAGGCGGAGCGCGTCTCGAGCCGCGCGTAGGCCATGCCGAAGGGTTTGTGCAGCCGGTCGAGCATGCGGTGCAGATAGCCCTCGCGCATCTCGGTCACGTGGGTGTGGATGAAGTACGGCGCGTCGAAGAGCTTGCGCGTGACGTACATGTCGCCGAGCTTCGTGGCGACACGGGTGCCGGCGCCGATCTGCGGGCACTCCTGGACGTCGCCGAAGCGGCCGGGGAGATCGAAGATCTCCACCCAGTCCGGGTTCTCCACGTGACCCATGGATTCGGCGATGCGCAGCGACACCCGGGCGCCGGTGGTCTCGCGCACGTGGCGGGCGATCTCCTCCAACATCACCACGTAGGCTTCGCCGTTCAGTTGGAAGCCGTGGGGGTTGGCGATCAAGTTGACCCGCCGCCCCGCTTCGATGCGGCTCCAGTCCACGGCCGCCACGGCTTCGCGGGTGCGCGCGCGGATGGCTTCCAGATCCGTGGGCCCGAAGGCCGGGTCGACCGCCCAGATGGGCTCCGGCAGATCAGGCATCAGGGCCCGCACGGGCAGCGCCACCACGCCCGGGAGCTCGGCCGCGCGCCGCTTGACGACTTCGGCGGGCCGCCGCCCGTTCCAGGTGGGCAGCAGCGGGGGCGGGGCCAGGTCTCGCAAGAAGGGATCGGAGGGCGTCGTTGCCATCGCCTTCACCTCTTGGTCAAGCGGACGAGATCCGTCATCTCGCGCTGGGGCTCGAACTTCTCGAACGCCTCCACCACGTCCTCCGGCAGCGAGCCGTCCGGGCGCGCCTGCTCGAAGAGCGTCGCGGAGCGGCCGTACCACTGAAACCCGTTCGGCGGCTGCTTCGGCTCGTCGCCGTGTCCGGCGGCGGCCAGGAAGTCGAGAACGGGCTGCAGGCAGAGCTCGAGGCAGCCGGTCCGCGCGCCGGTTTCGAGCGAGATCTGTTCCGGACTGCGCGCGCCACCCACCACGGCTGCCGCGATCTCCTCGGCGGTGGTGTCCGTGCACAGGCAGATCTTGCGCTGGGGCGGGTAGCCGGCGCGCTTGCACAGCTCGCGAACGGCCGCGGAGTCCACCGAGGCGGGATCGAAGCCCACGTCGAACGGGGCCGGCAGCTCGTGCATGACGATGGCGTCTTCGGGGCAGATCTCGAGGCAGGCCTGCGCGTTGTAGCAGGAGACCTCTTCCAGCTCGGCCACCCGTCGCCCGGGGCCCGGTTCGTCGGGCCGGCGCTCGCGGATGGACAGCGCCACGGTGGGGCAGACCTGTACGCACAGCTTGCAGCCCGTACACCGTTCGCCGATCACCTCGGCCACCATGCGGACGCGCTTCGGCATCGCGGAGAGTTCCCTCCTTCGACGGAGTCGCCAGATTAGTATACATATACTAGCGCGCGCAATCGGCAATCGGAGTGGGTGCGAGGGCCGAGAGCCGGGGCCGTAGACGTAGGTAGACGTAGAGATAGGGGGCGGGCCCCGTGAGCCAGCCGACCACCAAGGAACGCATCCTCGAGGCGAGCCTCGAGCTCATGAACGAGCGCGGGTTCGCGAACGTCTCCGTGGCGGACATCGCCGCGCACTTGGGCATCAGCCCCGGCAACCTGACCTATCACTACCCGACCAAGCGCGACCTGATCCTGGCCCTGCGCGACCACGTGGCGGGGCGCTATCTCGAGCTGGCCGTGGATTGGAGGCCCGACCGCGTGCTGGAGCAGGGCGCCGCCTGGCTGCGAGCGGTGGCGCGGGAGACGTGGCACTCCCGGTGTCTGTTCCGGGACGCCGCCCAGTACCTCACCATCGCGCCCGAGTTCCGAGAGCGGTCGCGGGACGACGTGCTGCGGCTCGGCCGCCGGCAGGTCGTCCACTACCTCCAGGCGCTGATGGACGGCGGCCACATGCAGCGGGTTCCGGCGTCCGAAGTCGAGGCGCTCGGCACCAGCGCCTGGATCGTGCTTCGCTATTGGATCGACTACCTGGTGGAGTCCCACGACGTTCGGGAGATCGAGCCGGCGCATCTGGACGAGCTCGTCCGCCACTTCGAGGCCGTGATCGGGCCGCATCTGACGCCGGCCGCCCGCCGGTCTCTTGCCGCCGAAAGTTGAGGCGAGCTCAGTCGCCGGACGGCGAATCGCGCACCAAGCGCCTGTGGTCTCGAGGGACCGGACGATCGCCAACGTCACTTGACCCTCGAGTTCGCCGCATCATCCGCCGATGCACGAGGCGTCGTATGTACGTCCGAGAAGGGGGAGAAGGCATCGATTCTGCCAGCCCGACGCGAATCCTCGTACTGTGCGCTCTGCTGGTCCTTGCCCCGCTCGGGCTGGCCGCCTGTGCCGGTACACGGGTCCAGGTGTCCTTCGACTCGGTCCTGCGGGAGGAGCTGGAGCCTCGGCGAGGCCCGGCCCGGATCGTCGAGCACGCGAGTCTGGATCCCGAACGGCACGCCCGCATCGGAACGGTGGACGTCTATCTCACCACCCAGGAGTGCCAAGTCGGTCGCACGTGCGTGCCGGTGACTCCGCCGCGCCCCGCTCCGCAGGAGCTGGCGGAGGCCGGCGGCGAGCACGGCGGCGACGCGGTGGTATTGGGTCCGCAGGACATCGAGATCTGGCAGGTCGTCAACGGCCCGCGCTGTCGGTCCCGGGCCTTCGACCCGTCCGTCGTTGGCCACCAGAGCTGCAACGAGATGGGGCTGGCGCATCTGGGCCATCTGGTGCTCGCGTGGAGCAGCGCCGATCTCTATCGCGACGATCCGCCCTTGGCCCGCAACCTGCTCCTGGCCAAGGCGGTGCGGTCGCGCGACCGGCGCCGCGTGGACACGCTGATCCAGAGCGGCGCCGATCCCAACTGGGCCGGAGCCGACGAGACCAACGCCCTCTGTATCGCGTCCGAGGCCGGCGACCTCGGCATGGTGCGCTACCTGATGGCCCGCGGTGCCATGCCCCAGTCCGGGCGTCCCTACACCCGTACCGCCATGGGCTGCGCCGCGGCCCGGGACCACACCGACCTGATGCGGTTCTTCTACAACCAGGGTGCGGACCCGCGCTGGCTGGTAGAGCCCGAGGCCTTCGACAACGGCAGCGCGAACGCCCTGCGCCTGCTGCTGAAGTGGGTTCCCGACGAGATCCGGTCGGACGGCGCCATTCCCATGTACCGCCTCTACGAGGCCTGCGAGGCGGGGCACGTCGAACTCGTGAAGCTGCTGCTGAAAGACGGGCTCGACCCGCTCGACTTCTCGGTGACCCACGGCAGCCCCCTGTACACGGCTGCGGAATACGGCCACACCGAGATCGTCGAGCTGTTGCTGGCCCGAGGCGACACACCCCACCGCTCGAGCGACAAGGAGATCTACCGCGGGACGGGCTTCGGCGGCGCGGCCGCCGGCGGCCAGGACCACATCGTGGAGCTGTTTCTCCGGCGAGGCGCCCCCGTGGATCCCGTGAATCCGAACACCCTCGCGCCCCTGTACTTCGCGGCGGGAGGCGGCCACATCAAGCTGATGCAGCGGCTGTTGGCCGCGGGGGCCGATCTCCACCGCCAGGCGCGGGGCCAGGACGCCCTCCTGAACGCCGCCATCAACGGCAAGCCGCAGGCCGTGCAGTTTCTGCTGAGCCAGGGAGCTCGCGTGTCGAAGTCCCACATCCGCGCCGTCAAGGAGCGGCTGGGCGACCCCGTCTGGATCGCGGAGCAGCCCGCCTACCCGGCGGTGCTCGAGCTGCTGAAAGCCGCTCGCTAGCTAGCCGCTAGCTCTCGGCGATGCGCCGGAACATGTCGGCCGGCGTGTCCTCGGCGTCCGACTCGAAGCGGGCTCCGGCGAGGCCGCGCAGCAGCGTCTGCGCCTTCTCCTCGGGCGCCTCGATCCCGCGCGAGCGAAGCTCGCCCGGGAGGATCTTCTCGATCACCACGATCATCTGGCTGCGTGTCGCCGAAGCGCCGTTCAGGCCGGCCTCGCGCAGCGCCAGGCGAAGGGTGCCGCGCGCCTCGAGCTGGGTGAAGCCCGTCTCCTGCTCCAACGCGTTCGCGACGAACTCGAACAGCGGCGAGTCGGCCATGCTCAGCCCCCCGCCTCGGTGGCCTCATCCCGGATCCACCTCCGGTAGCGGTCGGGCGGAAAGAAGGCGCACCAGTTGGCGACGTTGGAGACGACGCCCACGAGAGACAGGAAGTAGAGTCCGGGAATCCAGGCGCCGATCGAGACGCCCAGCAGGGCGCGGCACGCGAAGGTGGCGACCAGTGAGAGGCTGAGTCCCGTCGAGCAGATGCCCCAGAGCAGGAACTGGTTGGCGATCACGGGATCGGCGAGCCCGAAGCGGATGCCGCGGCGGAGACGCGCGTGGTAGAGCAGCGATTCGACGGCCAGCCAGCCGTAGGCCACCGCCCGGGCCGTGACGCTGACGTAGTAGGCCAGGCTGGGTGCGCCCGGATAGAGGCCGCCCTTGGCGTCGACGTGACCCCCGTGGAAGTAGACGATGCCCAAAGTGGTCAACAGGACGCCCACGCCCGCGAAGGCGAAGCCCTGGGCCCAGCGGGAGTCCGGCCGGAAGATCTTCCAGACGCTCAGGAAGAAGACGCTGGCCCCGCCGCTGTACATGGTGAGCTCGGAACACGCCCACAGCGTCAGCCAACTCTCGTCCAGCCAGAAGGCCCCCGCCGTGTCGATCAGACCGCCCCCACCGATGAAGAGACTGGCGGCGCCGATGGCCGCTTCGGGAAAGCGGCGCGTGCGCCGCGCCACCAGCAGAAGACGCACGCCGATGGCGAGCGCCACCGAGATGGTGAATACGAACGAGAAGACGGGAACCACGTAGTGCGGACTCATGAACGGCGGCTCCCTTCGCGCCCGAGATGCTGCAACACCGCACTGTGCCGCAACTGTCTGGTCGCATCGGCCGGGCGAGGAGCGCACTTGATGCGCTTCAGCGGCTCCGGTCGGGCGGACGCTCCGCGCCTAGAGGAAGGCGGTGAACTTGATGCCCGCCTGTTCGCACATGCTTTCGACCCAGTCCTGGGCTTCTTGCGGGTCGGTGAAGACTTCGACGGGGTAGGGCAGGGAGACCACGAGCTGCAGCGAACTCAGCATCAGCTTGAAGGCGCGGCTCTTGATGATGAAGGCGAGGCAGACGACGCTTCCCTCCAGCTGGCCCATGTGGGAACGAGTCCATTCGGCCATGCGCTTGACGTGTGCGGGGTTGGGAGAGAACTGGTCGACGAAGTAGACGATGGCCGTGCGGTTGCCGCCGCCCAGGGTGCGCTCGAAGAAGGCGAATTGCTCGTCGAACTCCTCGTCACTCAAGCGGGTCTTCATCCGCAGCGTGATGATCGGCCAGTTCGCCTCCGAGAACTCGATCCCGCTCATGGCGGCCTCCTGAGTGATCGTCTCCGTCTCGGCCGGTCCGAGGCGCGGCTGAACCCCGCCGGCGACGCGAGTTGCGCCGGCTGCGAAAAGGCGAACGGCAAACCCCCGAGCCGATCCGGGGGAATCGCCGGGGTCCGGCGGAAGCAGGCTGCGGCCGCGCTTGCACGTAAACGACGCGTCACACGGCGTGGTCGGGAGTTACCCGATCGTGACGGTTCGGCCGTCCGCGCCCGCCTATCGTGCTCGAGAACGCAACGGGAGCCGCGCCATGCCTCTTCGACTTCTTCTCGCAGCCGGGCTGGCCGCGGGTGCCATCGCGCACGCGGCCGGTGCCCAGGAAACACGCCCGAATCCCCTGGTGGACTACCGGGGCTTCGTCGCCGCTTCGAGCGAAGCAGAGCGCCATCGTCGAGAGCGCCTCGTCTCCGAGGAGGAATTTCGAACCATGGCTCGGGCCGACGACACGGTCGTGCTCGACACGCGCAGCCGAGCGCAGTACGAGAAGCTCCACGTGGCCGGGGCCGTGCACCTGAACTTCTCCGACATCACCGAGGCCACTCTGGCCCGGGTGATCCCGTCGAAGAGCACGCGAGTTCTGATCTACTGCAACAACAACTTCGCTGATGCACCGGTGCCGTTCCCCGCGAAGCGGGCCACGGCCGCCCTCAATATCCCGACTTTCGCCACGCTCTACATCTACGGCTATCGCGAAGTGTACGAGCTGCAGCCCCTGCTCAACGTGGAGGGCTCGACGCTCGCCTTCGAAGGCTCGGACGCCGCTCCAGCGGGCCGGCGCGACGTTCAGCCGCTGACGTGGTAGAGCGTCATCCCGCCGGTTTCAGAAGTGCCAGGGAAAGCGTGAGAAGTCGCGGCTGCGCTTCTCCAGGAAGGCGTCGCGGCCCTCTTCGGCTTCATCGGTCATGTAGGCCAGGCGGGTGGCTTCCCCGGCGAACACCTGCTGCCCGACCAGCCCGTCGTCCACCAGGTTGAGCGCGAACTTGGCCATGCGCTGGGCCGTGGGGCTCTTGGTGTTGATCTCGGCGGCCCACTCGAGGGCGGTGGACTCCAGCTCGGCGTGGGGCACGACGGCGTTGACCATGCCCATCTGGTGGGCTTCCGCCGCCGTGTAGCTCTTGCCCAGGAAGAAGATCTCGCGGGCGAACTTCTGCCCGACCTGCCGCGCCAGGTAGGCCGAGCCGAAGCCGCCGTCGAAGCTGGCGACGTCCGTGTCGGTCTGCTTGAAGACGGCGTGCTCTGCGCTGGCGAGGGTGAGATCGCAGGTGACGTGCAGGCTGTGGCCGCCTCCCACGGCGAAGCCCGGCACGACCGCCACCACGACCTTGGGCATGAACCGAATCAATCGCTGGGCTTCCAGGATGTGAAGGCGGCCAGTGCGGGCGGGATCGATGGAGGCGGCGTCCTCGCCCTCGGCGTAACGGTAGCCGTCTCGCCCGCGGATTCGCTGGTCTCCGCCCGAGCAGAAGGCCCAACCCCCATCCTTCGGCGAAGGCCCGTTTCCGGTCAGCAGAATGCACCCCACGTCCGTGGTCATGCGCGCGTGCTCGAGGGCGCGGCACAGTTCGTCCACGGTGCCGGGCCGGAAGGCGTTGCGGACCTCGGGGCGATCGAAGGCGATCCGGACCGTGCCGTGCTCGAGTGCCCGGTGGTACGTGATGTCCTGGAAGTCGTGTCCCTCGATCTCGCGCCAGCGCGACGCGTCGAAGAGCTCCGAGACCATGGTGTCCTCCTGCCGTGCTCGGCTCTGGGAGGCGCAGTGTAGGGGGGCCGGGAGAAGGACACTACCGGCCGCTCGGCGGCCGACAGGTTCGGGAGATGGCCGCTAGTAGCGCTCCACGTAGTAGCGGACGCGGACGCCGTTCCGGCGCACGTACAGGACACTCGTCGCGTGCACCTGATGCTGCACGTAGAAGTAGTGCGGCGCCGCCGTGACCGGGCCCCAATCCGCGATGTCGCCGAGGCCCAGCGTCGTGAGCAGGCCCTCGAACGCCGTGCGCGCCTGGGCCTCCGTTGCGATCGGAGCGGGGCTGGTGACCGTGAAAGCCGGGTAGTACTCGAGCTCGGCTTCCTCGGCCTTCGCCGGCGCTTCGGGGCGGTTCAGCTGATCCACGAAGGAGGTCGGGGCCTCCCCGCAACCCAACGCCAGCAGAAGCAGTCCCAGGAACTCGATGCCGCGACGTCGCAGGCTCGCCATGCTACTCCCGCCCCACGCCGTTGACCTTGGACTTGACCGCGGGCGTGTAGTCGTTCTTCTGGATCTCCTCGCTCCATTCGGGCCGCACGAACGAGCAGATATCGAAGGCGTAGGGCTGGCCCGGGGGAGCGTTCATCAACTCCCAGTAGAAGGCGCCGCCCTGGGCGTTCGTGAACAGGTCGGCGTAGGACATGACGCCCGTCGTGTTCTGGCCGAAGTAGCCGGAGATCGGGGTACCGGCCAGCTTGAACTCCGTCTTCACGTTCCAGATCTGGGCGTGGGCGATGGCGAGGGGAGGGCTGAACCCCTTGCTCAGAGCGTAGACGCGCTCGTAGAAGAACTGGAATCCCTGGTCGAAGAAGTGGCCGAGCTTGTCCGCCCCCATGCAGACGTCGCAGACCAGCACGCACTGCGCCATCACCGCGCTCTCGGGGAACGCCCACGCGGGCGCGTCGAAGGCGTCGACGTTGCGATACTTGCTCTGGCTCTTGGGTTTCGCGGCGCCCCAGCCGCCCGCGGCCGCGATGTTCTCGATCTTGGCGATGGGATTGCCCCCTGCGCCGCCGAAAGCCTCTCGGATCTTGCTGGGTTGAACGCCGCGGCCCACCCCGTCGCCTTCCAGACGCCGCAACTCGGCGTTGACGAGGTTGTTGATGGCGCCGGCGCTGTCCGTCAGGCTGGCGCAGTCCGCGTCCCGACAGTCGCACTCCGCAGCGCCGGCCGGGTTCGGGGCCAGAGCGAAGCCGACGATCAGCAGGCTGGCGAAGAGCGCGGGTCGGAGCTCGTGCCACGTCAATTCACGTTTCCTTCACACCCGTTTCGACGTCCGCCAGCATACGCGGCGAGCTTGGTTCGAGGGTGGGAAAACGACTCTTAGGACGAGCTGGTTTCGAACTCCGGCAGCACGTAGCGCCCCATCAGGTCGATGGTCTTCAGGACGGCTTCGTGCGGAACTTTGTAGGGATTCACCAGACACAGGAGAAGGTCCGCGCCGGTGGCCTCGTACGCCTTGCAGCGCTCGATCACTTCGTCGGGATCGCCGGCGATGACGGCGTTCATGGCCAGCAGAGCATCCAGACTTGCGAGTTCGTGCAGGCGTTGGTCGACTGCCTCGCGCGCGGCGGCCAGATAGTCGTAGGTCCCGTCGGCCTCGGCCCGGAGTTCCTCGAGCCAGAGAGGGACCGAGGCCACCAACTCGGCGGAGGTCTTGGCGTACCAGGCGAACGACTCGCGCGCTACGTCGTAGCTCGCCTGCTGCGTCTCCGCGCAGTTCACCATCGTGAAGCACGCGGCTCGGTCGTTCACGGAAGCGCCCAGGGGCTTGCGGCAGGCGGCGAGCCCCGCTCGGTAGAGGTCGATGCGCTCCTTCAGCTCTTCGGGCGGCGTGCCCACGCTGAAGGACAGGAGGCCCAGTCCCAGCTCTCCCATCATCCGATGCCCGTCCGGACTGCCCGTGGCGCCCCACACCGGCGGATGCGGCTCTTGCAGGGGCTTCGGCTGCACGCGCCGCGGCGGCAGCTGCCAGTGCTTGCCGCGGAATTCGGTCACCTCCTGGGTCCAACAGTCGACGATGTGTTCCACCGCCTCGCGCCACATCTCGCGCGTCTCGTTGGGGTGGACGCCGAAGCCCTCCATCTCGGTGCGCGTGCTGGAGCGGCCGGTGCCGAATTCGACGCGGCCGTTGGAGATCAAGTCGAGCACCGCCGCCGACTCGGCCGAGCGGACCGGATGGTTGTAGGGCTTGGGTCCGAGGCGTACGCCGTAGCCGATGCGCAGGCGTTCGGTGCGTGCGGCGATGGCTCCGTACAGCACCTCGGGATTCGAGCAGTGCGAGTACTCCTCCAGGAAGTGGTGCTCCACCGTCCAGACCGAGTGGAAGCCGGCGGCTTCGCCCGCGACCGCTTGTTCGAGCGTGTTCTGGAAGGCGCGCTGCTCGCTCAGCCGACTCCACGGGCGTGCCACGGGGATCTCGTAGAAGAGCGCGAACTGCAAGGCGGAGACCTCCAAGTGTTGCCTTCGACCCCGGGAGCATAGGCCCTCAAGTGCATTCGGCGAATGGCCGACGGCTCTAGGCCGGAGCCGAGTTCGAGCAAGGAGCCGCCGTGGAACGACCGTCCCTCAAGGGAAGCGCCATCGAGAGCCTGGTGGAAGGCGTGCGGTCGTTGGTGAAGGACCGTCAGGTGACGTCCGACGACCTGAAACGTCTGACGGAGGACGACCTCGCCCTGCTGGACACGGACATCAACCCGGCGGGCTGGTACCCCGTGGATTCCTACGACCGTCTCATTCGCCTCCTGCACGACGTCGATGGGCGGGGGCGGCCGGGCTACTTCGAGGAGCGAGGGGCCCGGGTTGCCGAGCGGCTCTTCGAGGCGGGCATGTACGCCCAGCTCCACGCCCAAGACGGCGCCGAGGGGCTCACGCGCCTGCACGTCAAGCTCACCAGCACGATCTGGGACGCCCTCTTGAACTTCGTCTCGTGGAACTGCCGCTACGACGAGAACGACGCGTGCCTCTTTCACTACGAGCTGGAGCGCGCTGAAGACCTGCCGGAGCCGCTGCGTCTGCAGGCACAGGGGTTCTTCGAGTACGCCTTCTCGCGCGTGGCGGGGGAAGCGGTCCAGGTGTCGAGCACGCGCGACGGCGGCGACGTCCGCTACACGATCCGAACGTCCTCTCCGGTCCTCTAGCCAGTCCTTTACAGTCCTTTTGACGCGCTCCTCTCGCGCCGGCCGGCGAAGGCGCGGGCGGAGGGAGGGGCCCCGGAGATCCGCCCCTCGCTCCGCCCGCGCTCCGCGCTTCCGCCGCGTGACTACGGTGCGGGCACCGTGGCCGCTTCGAACTGGGCCGCGGCCTCCGCTTCCGACAAGACCCGGTCCCAGAGGGCCAGCTCGTCGACCTGGCCCTGGAACTCGCGCTGGCTGGCCGCCGGCTTCCCCAGCCGATGGCGGCTGCTGAACGCGAACGTCGCGGGCGAACCGGGACCGGTGACGGTCTCGCCTCCCGCCGGCGCGCCGCCGTCCACGTAGAGCGCCGTCGCGCCCGCATCCCAGGTGGCGGCCACGTGGTGCCACTGGCCGTCGGCGTAGGAGCTGGCGGAAGTGACGCGCCGGTCTCCGGAACCGTCCGACTCCTCGATGAAGAGCTGCAGTCCGCCGCTGGGAGTCAAGTTGACGTGCAGCTCCTCCTGGCCGCCGAAGCCGTTGCCGTCGGACGAGGTCGACCCGTAGTACAGGATCTCCTCCGCTTGGCTGGTGGTCTTGACCCAGAAGGAGACGGAGCCCACGGCGGCGCTCATGCCGCCGGGGAAGTTGTCCACGACGGCGGAGCTGCCGCCGTCCAGGGACAACCAGGTGTTGCCGGACTCGAGGCCCGGGAATCCGCCGTCGGGCCGCAGCGTCGGCGCGCCGCCCTGGTTCGAGTCGACGCCGCCCGCGAAGGTGAGCGTCTGGCCCGGCTCGATCTCGGGTGCGCCCGAGGAGCCCGTGTCGTTGAGGCGCCAGTATTGCAGCGGCCCCTGGTCCAACACCTCGGTGGGGTAGGCCGGCGGTGGCGTCGGCGCGGGCGGCGTGAAGTCGGCCGCCGCGAACTGCGCCGCCACCTCTTCGGGGGTGAGCACGCGCTCCCAGATGGCCAGCTCGTCGGCGAGGCCGCTGAACTCGCGCGTGCTGGCGGCCGGCTTGCCGAAGCGGTGGCGCCCGGTGAAGGCGTAGTCGGCGTTGGAGCCGCCGCCGGTGGCCGTCTCGCCCCCGGCCAGCGCGCCGCCGTCCACGTAGAGGGCGGTTCCCGTGGCGTCCCAGGTGGCGGCGACGTGGTGCCACTCCCCGTCCGCGTAGCTGCCGCTGGTCGCGAAGCGAACGTCGCCGCCGCCCAGGTTGTCTTCGATGAAGAACTCCAGGTTGCCGCCGTCGGTCCAGTTGACGTGCAGCTCTTCCTGGCCGCCGAAGCCGTCGCCTCCGCCTCCCGACGAGCCGTAGTAGAGGATCTCGATGCCGCCGCCGTCGTTCTGCACCCAGAACGAGACGGAGCCCGAGGCGGCCGTCAGCTCGGGCAGGACGCTCACCAAGGCGCTCGAGCCGCCTTCGAACGCGAACCACGTGTTCGTTTCGTCAAGGCCGGCGAAGCCGGCGTCGGGCCGCAAACCGGGCGAACCGGCCTGGTTGGGGCTGATGCCTCCGGCGACCTCGATGTCGCCTTCGGGCGGCATCACCTCTCCGCGCGCCCGCGAGCGGCTGCGATCGTTCAGGCGCCAGTACTCGAGGGGCGCCTGCTCCAGGATCGTCTCGGCGTAGGGCGGTCGCTCCGGCCCGATGTCCAGGAAGAACGACAAGAACTGGCCCTGGCGCGCCGTCTCGACGCTCTGGAAATTGAGGCCCAAGATGCTGGGGACCGGGAAGCTCTCGAGCGAGTCCGCCACCTGCGGCAGGAAGGCCGGGACGAGGTTGACCAGGAGCGCCTCGACTCCGGCGGCGTCGGCGCCCAGCGGATTGTCCAGGAGCACGGCGACCAGCGATCCCGGGGCCGGCGCCCCGAGCGAGAACTCGACCGAGCCGGCGTCGTCGTCGAACAGGATGTCCAACCCGGCGCGCAGGTCGATGACCGCGGTCAGCTGCGCGATCTCGGTGGTGGCGTCTACGAAGGCCACTTCCAGCTGGGAGATGGCGAGTTCGGCCAACTCGCCGCCCGGTCCCGGGTTGCCGGTCAGGACGGGCGCCAGGGTGGGGCGCAGATCGATGCGGAAGGGCGTGTCGGGGTCGAAGCTCCCGAACTCGGGGATCAGCAGCACCAGGAAGTTGGCCGTGATGGGAAGCGAGCCGAACTCCGTGATCGCCGCCTGGAGCAGTCCGGTCTCGATCTCTCCTTTCAGAAGCTGGTTGAAGGCGGCGGTCGAGACGGAGAATCCCAGTCCGTAGGGCTCGCCGCCCGGCGTCAGAGGCCCCAGACTCGGGACGGGCTCCGCGGCCGCGTACGAAGCCAGCAGGTCCGGTGCCCCCTCGGCCAGCTCGGGTGCCGTGAAGTTGGTGTCGGCCACCAACAGCACGCCGTCTTCGTCCTCCTCGATGCGCACGAGCGGGGCTTCCAGATCCAGGCCCAGGGCCCCCGCCGCCGCACCGGCCAGGTCGATGCCCGCCAGCGCGTCTTCGATGGCGTCGGCGATGGGCGAGTCCAGCGGACCGCTGCCGTCGGGATCGTTCAGGAAGCCGTCCAGCCCCTCGACGATCTGGGCTTCGATGTCGCCCACGATGAGTCCGATGATCTGCTCGATGACCGGGACGTTGCAGATCCCCGAGACGAAGTCGCTGCGGAAGTTGTCGAAGCTCACCAACACGTCGTTCAACGAGGCCACGTCGACGAAGGCCGGATCGACCGCATCCGGCTCCAGCGTGTAGTCCCCTTCGATCAGGGTGCCGTCGGCCCGGATGCGCAACCCGCATTCGAAGCCCGACTGCACGACGTCGAAGTGGGCCTCCAGGTCGAGCAGCGTCACGTCGCCCGTCACCGACCCGGTCATGCCGTCGATCTCGATGAAGAAGTCCGTCAGGGAGGGGGGCGGCTCCGCCACGGTCACGCCGTCCGAGACGACGGTTCCGACCGGCAGCAGCGTTCCCAGATCGATGTCCACCACGCCGGCGACGACGGAGCCGACGTTGCGCAGACCGCTGTCGTTGAAGCGGATGGCCACGGCCTCGGACGCGAGCGCGCCGTCGGGCACCGATTCGCCGGCGATGACGACGATGCGATCCCGAATCGTGCGACCGGTGCTGAGAATGGTGAGCTCGGCCAGGATCGGGTTGAAGATGGCGTCGCCGTCGAGCGGCACCGTCGTCGTCCACGTGCCCTCCACCACGGGAACCACCACCCCGTTGATCGCCAGCTCGAAGTTGCCGGCGGGCACGCGTTGCGCCCGGCCGCTCACGGTGATGCTGCCGTCGGTCGAGAACGCGCCGTGGTCCGGCGTGTCGATGAACACGCGCGGGCCTCCGCCGCACGACGCGAAGAGGAGGACCAGACCCGACACGAGAGCCGCGAGGTGCACGCCTCTCCGTCGGGAAGGAGTGTCGCTGGACATCGTCGATCCCTCCGAGTTTGCGGCCGCATCTTAGGAGTTGAACCAACGTTCGTGGGGACCGCCGTTCGCTGTGGCGGCGGACCTGGAGTCATCTCGCAGGCGTCCGCGACTGGAAAGAACGTCGACTCGAAGTCACGGGCGAGCGGTCCGTGCGAGACGAGCATCGATCCCGATTCGCGATGAGGACGAGGGCTGTGTTCACCGGAAGCAGAGTGACAACATAAGACAGGAAATTGATCTTTGGGGACATAGCGCGGACACCGGGCTCGGGACCCGGATCGGTGGATTCCCAGCCGGGTTTCGTCGCGCATCCGCCCGCTTTGCCCGGACCCGGGCCGAGGACGCATCCCAGATTTTCAAAAGCTATTGTGTCACGGTATCTTGCCGTTCGAGTTGCGACTCCGGGGGCGACCGTGGCGAGTTCCGGGACGGCCGCGCAGCTGGTCGTGCGCGCGGACATGGAAAGACCGCTCGAGGTCGCGTTTGCCAGCGGCAACGCGGCCGTGCACTCGTCGCGCGCTCCTCACAAAGAAAGCGACAACGAGGACGCGGCGCTGTGGGTGCCCAGTGGGCCGGGGCGCGGGGTCGTGGCGGTGGCCGACGGGGTCGGCGGGCAACCGGGCGGGGCCAGCGCCTCCGAGCGGGCGCTGGCGTGCTTGGAGCGCGCGGTCGGGTCGGCCCCCGAGTCGGAGGCCTCGCTGCGGGCCGCGATCCTGGACGGGCTCGAGGCCGCGAACCGCGAGATCATCGCGGCGGGAACGGGCGCGGCCACCACCTTGGCCGCCGTGGAGCTCGACGGCGCTTCCATGCGTCCCTATCACGTGGGGGACGCCGCCATCCTGGTGGTGGGGCAGCGCGGCAAGCTGAAGCTCCAAACGGTGTCGCACTCGCCGGTGGGCTATGGCGTCGAGGCGGGGCTCCTGAACGAACGCGAGGCGCTCCACCACGAGGACCGCCACTTGATCTCCAACGCCGTGGGCGTGGCCGACATGCGAATCGAAGTCGGGAGTCCGCTGGAGCTGGCGCCGCGCGACACGCTGCTCCTCGCGACCGACGGCGTGCTCGACAACGCGAGCGTTGCCGAGATCGCGGACCATATTCGGTGCGGTCCGCTGCTCGAGGCCGCGGAGCGGCTGGCCGGCGCGTGTCGCCGCCGCATGCAGGGGGCGGGCGCGGGCCAGCCTTCGAAGCCGGACGACCTGACCTTCATCCTGTTTCGGCGCGGCTAGTGTCAGCGCCCGTTCGACGACACGAACGTCCCAGCCCGCGGCTCGCGGCGCCCGCACCAGGGGCAGAAGCGCCAGAACTGGCGTGAGACGGGCCAGCGGCAGCGCGTGCAGCGGTCGGAGAGCTCGGGGTGCGACCAGGCGCGCTTGGGCTTCTGCTTGCAGACCGGGCAGTAGCGCATGAACACCTGCAGCTGGCCCGAGCAGCCGCGGCGGGTGCAGCTTCGTTCGGCCTTCGGGTCCGGACGGGGCGCGCGGCCGTTGCCCTGGAAGCGCCCGGGATAGCACCACGGGCAGGCCGTCCACTCCGGTCGCACGCCGCGCTCGCACTCCGGGCACACCAGCGGATAGCGGGTGAGATCTCGAAACGAGTTCTCGGACGTGCCGCACCACGGGCAGTGCTGCATCGCTTCGCCGATGGGCCCGCTGCAGCGGAAGCACGCGTAGCGCATGCCGAGTCGGGCCCCGTGGCGGCGGCGGAAGAGCTCCGCCTCGACCGCCAGCGGAGACGGCGCCGGCTTGCGCGTGGGCCGGCGGCGGCGGCGCGCCGGGGCCTCCTTGTGTCGGAGCAGGGCGCGCTCCAGCTCGCGGTGCATGGTGGCCGCGTCGGGATAACGGCGGGCCGGATCGAACGTGGCCGCCCGCCGCAGGACGGGCTGTACGGGCTCCGGCACCCGCTCTACGAAGCGCCCGTAGTTCTCGGGGGGCCACGTGAAGGGCCACGTGAGCAGCGTGCCGGTAAAGAGCTCGTAGGCGATCAGGCCCAGGGAGAAGACGTCGGAGGTGAGCTTGGGCCGCCCGTAGGCCTGCTCGGGGGCCATGTAGCCCAGGGTTCCCGCCTCGGTGAAGCTCTTCGTGCGGTCCAGGGCGAAGCGCGACACCCCGAAGTCGCAGATGGCGGCGCGGCCGTCGGCGAACAGCAGGATGTTCTCCGGCTTGATGTCGCGGTGGAGCAGCCGGTGGCCGTGGGCGTACGCGAGCCCGCAGGTGACGTCTCGGATCACGCGCAGGGCGACGGCGGGACTGCGCCGGGCTCCCGCGTACTGCGCCAGGCTCTTGGTGGCCAGGTCGGTCGCGAGCACGAAGTAGTTGCCGATCCAGTCGGCGTTGCGCACGGTCAACACGTTCGGATGATCGAGTCGGCTCGCGATGCGCGCCTCGTACTCGACCTCCCCGCGCCCGAATTCCTCGACGACCGCCGGGTGGGTGACCTTCAGCGCCACGGGGCGCTGCTCGACGGTGTCCCTGGCCTTCCAGACGGTGGCGAACGATCCGCGGCCCAACTGCTGATCGAGGCGGTACTTCCCGAGTCGAGAGCCCCTGCGCAACGATGCGGCCATGTTCGGCGCGTTCCCCCCTCCAAGTGTCGCGCAGCGTCGGGCCAGTCTATCAACTCGGGCCGCGCGCGGAAGCACTTCGAGGGCTCGAGTCGCGATTCGCGGCTCGCTTCAGGAGCGGTTGGGGGCGTCAGCGGGTGACGGTGTCGGCGTTCGGAGCTGCCGCGTCGGCGCGGTCGTTCGGGTGCGACGGCACGCGCCGGGCGAAGAAGTTCTCCAGGCTGGTTCCCGCCACCGCTTCGGCCACGCGGCGGAAGCGCGCAGTGGAGATGCGCCCTCGCTCCTGGGCCAAAACCCGCACGACGTCGTCGAGATCCCGTTCCCCGTCGGTGGCCTCGGCCAGCTCGGCATCGAGCGCCCGCAGGATCGTCACGGCGCGGGCGGTGACCGCACCGTGTGCGGCATCGACCCGCAGCTGCTTGGCGTGACGGGCTTGTTCGGCGAAACGGGCCAGGGCGCGCTCGTGGCGCCGCTTGGAGAGCGTGCGCGAGCGCGCGAGGAGCTCGAGGGAGTAGTACTCGGCCAGTCCCTCCACGATCCAGTCGTCTCCCCGCTCCCCCCGAATCCCCAGGACCGCGTGCATCAGCTCGTGGAGGATGGGGCTGGTGCCGTCCCCCGTGATGAGCGGGCGGCTGGCGTGGACGAAGACCGAGTTGGGGCCCGAGAGCCCCCCGCGCCACATGGGATCGCCGGCTCCCACGATCAAGAGCCGCTCCGGCAGGGCCTCCACCACGTCGCGCAGCTCCGGCAGCGTCCACCGGAGCAGCGCCAGCAGGTCGAGCCGCCGGAATCGGTGGCCGACGGGCCCCGCAACCGCCACTTGCACCCCGGCCACGCGCTCGCGCACGACGCCCAGACGCCCCGCCACGAACCAGCCGGTGGGCCGGTCGAAGCGCCGGATGGGGTGATCGACGCGGTAGCGGCCGTCGGGA
>JAKSBN010000055.1 GCA_022361175.1 Pseudomonadota bacterium
GAGCTCTTCCCGCGGCTCGAAGCGCACCTTGGCGGCGTTGATCATGTCGCGCTCCAGGTCGAACTTCAGCGACTGGTCCGGGCCGACGCCCTCCTCGCGGAGGCACTCGGGCAGGTCGTTCTCCGAGTCCTGCCAGCCCGCCCGCTGGTTGAACTCCCACTCGTCCTGCAGGCACTGCCAGCCGATGTCGGCCACGGTGTCGCGACTGACTTCCTCGCCGTAGAGGAGGCCGTAGTACTCGCGGATGTCGTCGAGCGTCGGCTGCAGAAACTGGCAGAAGCCCGACGAGTCACAGACCGCGTTCACCAGCTGCGCCTCCTGGGAAGCCTGGGCGAACTGGTCCGGCGGCATGCCGGGGTTCACGATCAGGCCGGCCGTGTGGTCCGCGCCCATGGGGCTGGTGGCGTAGGTGATGCCCGTGGCCTTCAGCGGCCGCGGGTCCCAGGCCGGGACCGACTGGCCGCGAACCGCGGGCACGCGCTTGTGGCCCCGCTTGCGCCCCGTCTCGACGGCGCCGTGCCCGATCATCACCGCCGTCTCGTCGCCGTCCGAAACGGCCGCGAGCAGCTTCTTCATGGCCTCGGCGTCGCCCCATTCCATGCCGCCGGAGTCCATCAGCACCGCGATCGCGGCGCCCGTCTCGATGGTGTCGAGGCCCAGCTCGTCGCACAGGCGGTCGAGATCGGCCACGTCCTCCCAGCTCTGCACCGCGCAGTTGGCCCCGAGCAGCGTCAGCGTCTCGAACTCCAGCGCCGAGGTCTTGTAGTTGCCCTCGGCGTCGTGGACGATGTTGCTGCACGACACGATGCAGCCGGTCATGCAGTTGTGCATGCCGCCGCCGCGGGTCTCGAAGCTCTCCACGATGCGGGCACCCGCCAGGGTCTCCGCGTCGGGCGACTGGCCCTGCGTCCGGTTCTTGTAGGGGAAGGTGTTCAGCATGTTCGCCACCGGCACCACCGAGCTGGTTCCGGTCTTGAACATCTGCGGACCGTCCAGATAATCCTTGGTGTACTTCTTGTTGAGCGCGTTGAAGGCCTTCGAGTCGGCCGGCTGGCGCGGGCGCGCCTTGCCGGGGTCGACGAGCACCCACTTGAGGCCCTTCGAGCCCATCACGGCGCCGAGTCCGCCTCGGGCCGCGTGCCGCGCCGGTCGGCGCTCCTTGTCCTGATCCGTGCAGGCCACCGAGGCGCCCTTCAACATCATCTCGCCGGCGGGACCGATGGAGATGACCGACGCCGTCTTGGGCGCGCCCTCCAGCAGCTTGGCGCACAAGGGGTAGTTCCACATGCCCTTGTACTCGTCCGCGGCCACCACCTCGGCGCCGCTTTCGTCCACCTTGACGCCGTAGCGGCGGTCGCGGTCGGCCGGCTGGCCCGTCACGACGATCGCTCGAATGCCCAGCTTCATCAGGTGCTGCCCCGGATTGCCTCCGGCGTTCGCCTCCTTGATGCCGTCCGTCAGCGGGCTCTTGCCCCCCACCGAGATGCGGCCGGAGGTGGGCGCCGTGGTGCCGGACATCACGCCGGGCGACAGCACCAGCACGTTGTCGGGCCCGAGCGGATCGCAGGCCGGATCGCACTCCTTCAACAGGATCTTGGCGGACAGGGCGCGGCCGCCCAAGAGCTTCCACTCGGCCGGGAAGTCCTCGAACGAGGCGGTCTGATTCGTCATGTCCACGCGCAGCAGGCGATCACCTTCGGGTCCAGCCATCTCTCACCTCCTTGGAAAAATTCGGGGTCGGCCGCGCGAACTCGCGCGCCCGGCCGCGCCGGCGTTAGCCGCCGGCGATGGCCGCGAGCACCTCGACGCGGTCGTCGTGGGCCACCGGGGTTGCTAGAGCTTCGGCGGGGTCGAGCTGGACCCCGTTCAGGAAGAGCTTGACGAAGGGGTGCACCCGCCGCTCGGCGTCCAGCACCAGCTCGAGGAAGCCGGCGTACTTGGCTTCCACCGCCTCGAGACACGCCTCCACCGTCTCGCCCGCCACGGGTACTTCGCCCTCTCCCCGAGTGGGAGCGCGGTAGGCCGTGGGAACCAGAACGAGGGGCATGAAGGGGGGGCTCTCCGTCGCGAAAAGTGAACGCGAGTCTAGCCGCTCTGCTCGCGGTCGACACCGGAGTCGACGGGGTTCCCTCTGGGGAATTCGGGGTCGTCCTGCGACGCGGCGGTGTCGCCGGTGGTGGGTCGGGAGGCGTGGTAGGGCTCGCGCCGGGCGATCTTGATGAGCTGGCCCTCGGTCAGCGCGCTGCCGATCTGGAGGCCGTTGAAGACCGCCGTCTCGTTGGGATTCCACTCGTTGCCCGTGCGCTCGGCGAGGTCGCCGAGGGACTCGCCCGCGCGCGCCCGGACCAGGCGCAGGCGGAGCTCGTCGATGCGGCCGCGCTCGTCGGGAGCCAGCGCGCGGAAGCTGCGGGCGAAGGAGCGGAAGACCCCCTCGTAGCGGCGGAAGCGCAGCGCCGGAGCGGCGGCGCCCAGGCGGTAGATCTGGCCGCCGTAGGCGATCCACGTGAGCTCGGCCGCCGCCAGTCCCGTCCCTTCGCGAATCGTGGTCCGGGCGCGGAAAGCCGGCAGTCGACCGATCTGGAGCTCCTGGGTCGCGTCCAGCTGGACGCGCTGCTCGCGGGCGTAGCGCTCGCCGGCGCGCCGGGGGTCGTCGCCCCGCCCCTGGAGCTCGAGGGTGGCGATGCCGTCGCGCTGGGGCGCGAGCGCGAGCACGCGACTCTTCTGGTTCACGACCTGCCAGCCCGTCGGAAAGCGCAGGGAAAAGTCGAGATCCGCGTGCAGAAACCGCGACTCTCGGACCACGCCCTCCGCCGCCGCCGGCCCGACGACCAGTCCGTCGATCCGGCGGAGAAACGCCTCCCGGTCGCGGGCCACGGCGAAGCCCGGCTCCCAGCGCAGGACCCCCGCCCGCGTGGCGGACTCGGCCACGCGCTCCGGCGTCGCGGGGTGACTGTCGAAGAAGCTCGGCAGTCGCGAAGCCCCCAGGCGCAGGCGCGTGGTGGCGTCCAGCGAACGCAGAAACAGCGCCATCCCGGCGGGATCGATGCCGGCCTCGGCCGACATCTCCTGGCCGACGCGATCGGCTTCCCGCTCCTGGTCCCGTCCATAAGCGGCGATCAGCTGCGCCACGGCGACGGGCCCCAGCTGGGCGGTGGCCGCGGCCACGTCGGGCGCCCCCGCGGCGGCGGCCGCCACCGCGCCCAACAACGCCAGCAGACCCGCGGTCTTGGCCTGGGAGTCCCGCTGCGCGGCATGGCGCCCGGCCACGTGGGCGATCTCGTGGCCGATCACGTTCGCCACCTCGGCCTCCGAATTGGCCAGCGCCAGGAGACCGCGCGAGATGTAGATCTGCCCCCCCGGCAGCGCGAACGCATTCGGCTCGATCATGTCGACGACGTGGAAGCGGTACTCCACGCCCTTCCGGGGCGAGTAGTTGGCCAGCTCTTCACCCAGCGTGCGCACGTAGCGGCGGATCTCCTCGTCGGACACGAGACCGATCTCCCGCTCGATCTGCTCGGCCGCCTCCTCGCCGAGCACGCGCTCCTTCTCCTCGGACATCAGGATGACTTCGCGCTTGCCCGACACGGGGTTGACGGCGCACGTGAGACACAACCCCGACAAGACCGAGAGCAGCAGACGGCTGGCGCACTTCGACATCGACGAGCTCCAACGGCGGCAGGGGCGGAAGCCCCCGTCGGGGTGGCTGAGCGAGTCTCTATAATGGCCGACCATGCGACTTCGCACCCGCCGTTCTGCGCTCTCCCTGGCCGCCCCCGTGCTCGCGATCACAGCCGCGCTGGCTCACGCGGAAGCCCCCACTCCCCACGGGCTACCGCCCCGGGCGCGGCCGCTGTTCGAGCGGCTGGCCCTGGCGGATGCGGCGGCCACGGCCGTCGTCGACACCGTCTCCCCGGGGCGGCTGGGGCTTCGCGACGGCCAGAGCCTCTACGGAGAGGTCCCGCGCGCGTTCGAGATCAAGCGCGCGCCGTCGGCGCCGCCGCCGGTGGCCGAGGGCGACACGGTGTTGGCGTTCCTGCGAGGGGCGCGCTCGCCCTACGTTCTGGTGGACGCGCCGCACGAGATCATCATCCTCAGCGGCGCGAGGGACGGGCAGGCCACGGTCGACGCGGTTCGCCGCTGGTCGGCAGCGGCCTCCGACGCCGACCAGCGGCGCGCGCTGCTCTTCGACTGCCTCGACAGCAGCGACACGTCGCTGCAACGCGACGCGCTGCTCACGCTGATCGACCCGGGCAACGGCTTCCTGCCGTTCAGCGATGCGCTGCTTGAGAGCGAGGTCGCGCGAGCCGCCGCTCCGGAGGCGACGCCCGCGCGGCGTCGCTCCGCGGCCATCCTCGCAACGGCCAGCAAAGCCGGTGCGACCGCCCTCACGCGCGCCTTGGCCTCGGCAACCGCGCCGACCCCGCCGGAGGTGGTCTTCGTCGCTCTCCAAGCCGCCGCTCGCTACGAGCTCGACACCACCAAGCCGCTGGTCCTGGCGGCCCTCTCCGATCCGAACGCCGCAACTCGCGCCGCGGCCTTGCGCAGCCTGGGCTCGCTGCTCGAAGACCCCGACGTGCGCGAACGCATCGCCGGCTTGGCCGCCGGGGATCCCGAGCCGTCGGTGCAGGCTGCGGCCAAGCGCCTGGGCGTGCGCGAGTCGAGACGCATCCCGACGCGCCCCTAGTGCCGCAGAGGACGGAGACCGTCGCGAACGTTGGTTGTGAGGCTGGTTCCAGTTGTGAGGCTGGTTCCAGTTGGGCGAAGCAGACCGAGGCGGCGGGTCCCTCCCGGTCCTCCGACGGGGCGAGCCGCTGGAGGGCCTGACGGAGCGCCCCCGCGCGAGTGGGACTCCTCTGCCGACCTCGCCGCGCCGGGGTGCTCAAGGGCGCCACCGGACCTACCGGTTCTCCCGGTGCGACTTCGACGCGCCGCCCGACGACTCTCGGCTGCCGTTTCGAGCAGGCCGCCCGATAGCGGTTGCCGGGTCGCGTTCGAGGGCAGAACGTCCCGCGATCGCGTGTCGTCTCTCGCGCGAAGACCTTCGAGGAGTTTCGGGATCGACTCGGCGTCCCTACTGGGTAGATCCCCGCACAGGATCCGGCCTCGCCGGCACGACACCCGGAGCGGTCTCCTCTCGATCTCCGCCCATCTCGTTGGAAGCTCCCGGGGCCGGGAAGGCTTCCCGCGCCATCACCTGCAACCCCGACGCTGTGGAGCGGCGAACAGCTTCGTCAGCCGTCCTTGGTCGTCAGCGTGACAAGTGAGCCTACTCTCGCCGACTTTCGTTCCTGCGACCGACCGCTGTTGGGCGGGTTTTGATCGGCGCGAGCAAGACCTCGGTTCTCCCTTGCCCGGCGACCGGCACGCACAAATCAGGCTACGCCGAACAGTGACGCCGCACAACTGGGAATTCGCCCGAGCATGCGTTTCCCCACGCGTGCGCGCACGCGTCCGTCACACGCGTCACACTCCGGAGGATTCCCGATCCTGAAGTGGGAAGTAGTAGCGGCGGCGCGCCGGCACTTGCCAGAAGCGGTCGTCCGGCGCCGCGAACGGATGCTCCTCCGCTCGTTTCTCCGGGACCCACGCCGTGAGGAATCCGTCGCGGCCGCGGCCGTGCTGAACGCACGCCGTATCGAGACCGCGCAGTCCCGGCGCCACGTGAAGACCCTGCAGCGCCCAGTGGCCGTAGACGACCCCGTAGGAGTGCCCGCTGCGGGCCCAGGCCGCGTGCCACGCGGCGCCCGCCTGTTCGGGCGGCGCCGACGACCAGCCTCCTCCCTTCGTCACGCCGCGACAGCGCGTGAGGCGACCGAGAGCATCGAGAGCGTCGTCCACGCCCGGATCGCCCGCCAGAAACTCGTCGTCGTCCGCCAGCCGCGCCTCGATCTCGCGAGCGCGCGCCCGCAGCTCCTTCAGCTTCCAATCCGGGTGGACGGACGCGTGGACCATCGCGAACGGAGTCCCCCAGAGTTTCGCCGTCTCCACCACGCGCTGCTGGCGCAGCCACTCGATCCAGTCGTCGGCCTCCTTCGAATCCAGGACGTCGTGGGTGGTGTCGTTGGGACCGAGATCGCGGTGGCCGAGCCAGATGGCGATCAGGGCGATTTCGTGGTTGCCGAGGGTGTAGCGGGCGCGACCGTCCGCCTGCAGCGAGCGCACGCGCTCCAACGCCTTCAGGTTCTTGGGGCCCCGATTGACGAGATCTCCCACGACCCACAGCTCGAATTCGTCGCCGAAGGACTTGCGGGCGAGACGCAGCACGTCGTCGAGTTCGTCCCCACAGCCTTGCACGTCGCCGACGAAGATCTTCTGCACGGCTTTAGCGTAAGCGACGAGGCGGGGCGTGTCAGCCGCGCAGGCGCACGACGGTCGCTCCCCAGCCGCCGCGCTCGGGGGGCGCATCCGCGAACTCGAGCACGCGCTCGTCGGCGGCCAGGCGAGACTGCACGCGCGTTCGCTGGACGCCCTTGCCCCGTCCGTGTATCAGCCTCACCTCGCGGAACCCCGCCTCGATGGCCGCGTCCAGGTACGCGTCGACGACGTCGAGCAGCTCCTTCGGATGGAAGGAGTGGAGGTCGATCCGATCCTCGATCGGAACCACCACCGGGTCTTCAAAGGGCGGTGACTCTTCGTCAGACATCGGGGGACGGCGGCGCCGGGGCGACGCAGCGGTTGCGCAGTCGGCCGAGCCCTTCGATCTCGCTCGCGATGACTTCGCCGGCGGCCAGGTAGCGCCGCGGCTCGCGCACGGATCCGACGCCGCTGGGCGTCCCCGTGAAGATGAGATCGCCGGGCCACAGCTCACAGGTCCGCGACAGGTAGGCGACCAGCTCGGAGACGGAGAAGATCATCTGGCGGGTGCGGCTGTCTTGCATGCGCTCCCCATCGACGTCGCACGTGAGCGCGAGATCGTCGCGGTCCTTCACGCCATCCAGGGAGACGAGAGCCGGGCCGATCGGGCCGAAGGCCTGTGCCGACTTGCCGAGGGAGAACTGCGGCGGGCGGTCGCCGAACTGGAGCCGGCGGTCGGAGATGTCCTGGCCCACGCAGTAGCCCGCCACGTGGTCGAAGGCGCGCGACTCCGCAATCTGGCGCCCGCCGCGACCGATCACCACCACCAGCTCGACCTCCCAATCGACGCGGTCCGACGTGAGCGGGACGTCGGCCGACGGCCCGGCCAGGCAGCTGGGGAGCGTGCGCGGGATCTCGAGGCCGGCCTCCTCGGCGTGGTCGCGGTAGTTGAGACCGATGGCGTAGACACACCGCGGGCGCGGTACGCAGGCCTGCAGCTGGCTGCGATCGCATTCGCGCGCGTCGTCGCCGACGGTCTGCCCCGCGGCCCAAGTGGCGAAGGCGTCCCACTGCTCGATGGCCTGCATGGGATCCGACGAGAAGCGTCCGCCCGAGCGACGTTCCACGTCGACCACGCGATCGTCGAACGCGAGACTCGCGCGCCCTCCCAAGTTCGTCAGCCGCACAGACATGTGTCGATTTTCCCGTCCGTGTGTTGCAACAAGGCGGGGAGAGTAACCGGCACGCCCCGGGGCAGCTCATCGCGGGCCCTCGGGGGGTTCTCCCGTCGCCCTGCCATATCGCGATCCGCTAGAATACTCCGCCGTTCACGCCCTCGGTCCGCGGCTCACGCCCACCTCAGGGCCCGGCGGGGATTTCCAGCTCAAGGCCAGCCATCGCCCGGGCGACAAGGGCGGGTTCGACTTCACGGGGGACCGGTGGGACGCCGCATCATCGTCTGCGACGGGGCGCAGATCGCTCGCCTGTGGGCACGGATCGGCGCCGGCGAGAACGAGGAGCTCACCTGGGTGCCTCGTGAAGACGAGTCCCGTGCGCGCCCACCCGGCTTTCGCGCGCTGCCCGGCGGGCTCTCCGTCGAGGCGATCCACAAGGTGAATCCCAAGAACGGCGACGGCTTCGCGTTGGCGACCGAAGAGGGCCCCTGGATTCGATCGGCGGTTCCTCTCATCGCCGAGGCCGCTCCCGACGCGCCCATCTTGGTGCTCTCCGACACGCTGACCGACGACGACCTCCCCGACC
>JAKSBN010000041.1 GCA_022361175.1 Pseudomonadota bacterium
CTGGACGGGGACGACTTTGGCATCGACTGCGACCTCGGGGAGGACGACCTGCACCCCGCCGGCTTCTTCGAACCCTACCCATCCCGTGCCGTCAACAACATCTACTTCGACACCTACGACTATTTCGCCTACCGGGAGAACCTGTCCGGAGCAAGCGCGCGCAGCAAGGTCCGCTACCGCTGGTACGGCGACACGAAAGAACCCGACAGTGGCACTCTTGAGGTCAAGCGCCGCCGTGGGGGACTCGGCTGGAAGCTCTCCTACAGGACCGGTGCCGTGCCGATCCTCGACTCGACCTGGACCGAGCTGCGCCACGCGCTTCGCAAGGCGATTCCTGCAGCGGGCACCCTGTGGCTGGACGCGAATCCGCTGGCGGTGCTCATGAACCACTATCGACGACGGTACTTCGAGACCAGCGACCGGCGGGTCCGGCTCACGTTCGATTGGAACCAGCGAGTATTCGATCAACGAGCGAGCCCCGGTCCTGCCTTCGACCAACGAGCCCATCTGCCGGATACCGTCGTGGTGGAGTTGAAGTTCGATCCGACCGACCGCCGATTCGCCTCCAGCTTGATCCAGGGCCTGCCGCTCCGGCTCAGCCGCAACTCGAAGTACGTCATCGGCTGTCAGGCGATCCAGAGAGGCTGAGGTGGTACGGCGACCCGTCCAAACCGCACTTCCCGTCCTCCTCGCGGTTCTCCTGACGAGCTGCCACCCCCCAAAGACCGCGGAAGAGGCGGCCCCGGCCTCCGTCGTGGCCGCGCCGTCCGCGGCGGAGGCGAAGCTTCCCTCCTGGTGGGGGAACGCACTCGGCCGAGACGAGATCGTGCTGCCGGGCTTCGACCGCGTGGGCGTCGAAGGCACGACGGTGACTCTCGGCTCCCGCCGCTATCGCTGGTCCGAGAGCTACTTGCCCGTTGCCGTCGAGAGCCGGGCCGCGGCCGTGGCTGAGCCCATGGCGCTGCGCATCAAGACGGACGGACGCTGGCGCGACCTGCGCCCCGAGTCCGTGCACGTCGTGGAAGCAACGCCTCATCACGCCGTTCTCGAGGCCAGGGGCAGGATCGGGCCCGACATGACCCTGCGGTCTCGCACCCGCGTCGAGTACGACGGCGTCGCGATGGTCGAGGTCACTCTCCAGGCGGAGCGAGAGACCCTGGTCCAGGCGCTCGAAACCCGCGTTCGGGTCCCGCGTCGGCCTTCGCTCGGCGTGCTGCGATTCGATGCGCGCTCGATTCGGCGCAAGCGGCGGGCCGTGTGGGATGGCCAGACCTACGCGGGCGACTTCGTGAACGTGCTCGGGTTCGCCGACGGCCTGCGGTCGTTCTGGTGGTTCGCCGACGATGCAAGAGGCTGGCTACTGCCGGAGGGCCCCGTCACGCTGCTGCGTCAAGACTCCTCCTTCGTGGAGCTCCGGCAGCGTCTGATCAGCGGGCAGAGCCGAGTTCGCGGCACGCACACCTTTCGCTTCAACTTCCTGGCGACGCCGATCCGCGAGCTGGGAAGCGGCTGGCGGCGGGAGCGCATCGTGCGGCGGGCGAATCCCAAAGAGGCCCAGCTCGGCCGCTTCCAGCTGTGGTGGATCACCGCGTTCGCGCACCAAGACCTGCCCTACACGACCTACCCGCCCGGTGCCCGGGAAGCGCTGCCGGAGCGCGACCGCGAGGCCTATCCCGGTCCGGACACCAACCGGGCCAACGTCCGAAAGTGGCGCCGGATGGGCATCGAGCGACTGCCCTATTTCTCGGGACACTGCCTTTCCGAACTCGACCCCGCGCTCGCTCTGTTCGGCGATCGCTGGAGGATCGTGCCGAAGATGGGCAAGCGCGGCGACGCGCCCTTCGCGGCCCCGATCCCGAAGCCCTGGTTGTCGCACCGGGCCGAAGGCTACACGGACTATCTCCTGCACCGCTTCAACCGCGAAATCGACCGCCTCGATTTGAACGGGCTGTACTTCGACCAGGGGCGGGTCATCGACTCGCAGAACCCCGACCACGGCGGTTGGCGCGACTCGCAGGGCCGCCGCCAGGGCAGCTTGGACATCCTGGCCAACCGCAGCTACCTGAAGCGGCTTCGCACCCTCTTTCACGTGAAGGGGCGGCCTGGACACCTCTTCACCCACACCTCTGGTGTGGAGGTCATCCCGGCCTACACGTTCGCGACGTCTATCGTGAACGGAGAGCAGTTTCGGGGCGCCTATGCGGTCGACAACGACGACTACATGGGTTCACTGCCCCTCGACGACGCCCGCATCATGTTCGCGCCGCAACAGTACGGACTCCGCATCACCTGGCTACCTCAGATCTGGCACGAGCACTCGAAGGACCCGAACTGGCCGGGGAGCACCGCACAGCGACGCGCGTGGCGAAACTTCCGGGGGCTGGCCCTGGTCCACGATACGCCGGTCTGGCCCTTCGGCCGCGAGCCGGAGGACGAGCGCCTGGGCCTGATCCAGGCGCTCGACCGCTACGGCGTCTCCGAGGCGACGTTCACCGGCTACTGGGAGGCCGACGCGGCGGTGCGCACCGGCGACGAGGACGCTCTGGTCAGCTTCTACCGACGACCTGGACAACCCGGGGCCTTGCTCGTCGTCGCCAACCTCTCCCCCCACGCCCGTACCATCGATCTTGCGTTGGACGTGCAAGAACTCGGTCTCGCTCCGAACGGCTGGCGCTGGGAAACCCTCGTGCAGAAGCCGCGGCAGGCGGGCGACGAAACAGGCGTTCGGCTGCAGGTCTCGATTCCCGGACGCGACTTCACCCTGGTCCGGCTCGATGCCGCGTCCTGACGAGAGCACAGTGGCGCCAAGCGCCTGTTGCATTCGGCTCGCCGGCGATGAAGAATGAAGAGTCGTGCTCCAGGGCCACCGCTGCTTGTGGAGTTGCACCGCACCCCAAAGAACGGAAAGACCTCATGACCTCACCTCGCCGCGCCCTCCGCCGCCGCTGGTTCCGAGCTTCACTCGGCAGCTGCCTCGCCCTGCTCGCCGCGCCCGCCCTGGCCCAGGTCCACCCCGACGACATCGTCGTCATCGCCCATCGGGCCGGCACGGCGGGCCCCGCGCCAGAGCTCACGCTGCCGGCGTTTGACAACGCCATCAACGTGGGTTCCGACTGGGTCGAATGCGACGTCCACGTCACCGCAGATCGGGTGCCGATCTGCTTCCACGACTTCACCGTGGATCGCACGACCGACGGAACGGGACCCACCGCGAGCTTTACGCTGGAAGAGATCAAGGCCCTCGACGCTGGATCCTGGTTCGACGAAGCGTGGGCGGGAATCCAGGTCCCGACGCTGGAGGAGGCGCTGACCCTCATGAACGGTCGCACGACCGTCATCCTCGACATCAAGGTCAACGGCATCGGGCCCGAGATTCGCGACGTCGTCGACCGGGTCGGCTTTCCAGACGAGGATCTGGTCGGCTGGGTGCGCTTCGGTCGCATCATGGCCAACGAGTTTTCTTCCTTTTTCCCCACCAGCCGGGTCATCTTCGGCTTGGGCACCCAGTGTGCGGACCCCGCGCGGATTGCCGCATCGGCGGCGGCCGGGGATACGGGGGTCGCATGCACCACCGACGTCATCGACCAGGCACTGGTCGATGACGTCCAGGCGGAGGGCATGCTCATGGTCGCCTACCCACCGCGGTTCGGCGGGCCGAGCATTCCCTATCAGATATCGCTTGGTGTGGACGCCACCGTGGTGGAGAACCCGGAGTTCTGGGCAGCGACCATCGCATCCTGCCACGACGGCATCGACAACGATGGCGACGGGCTCTTCGACTTCCCCGAAGATCCCGGCTGCTTCACCTGGGCGGACGCCTCGGAGGAGCCCGACTGCAGCGACGGCCTGCGGAGCAATCGCGACGACCTGACCGACTTCCCCGACGACCCCGGCTGTGAGGACGCCGAGGACCCGCTGGAGGACTTCGCCTGCGAAGACGGCTTCGACAACGATGGGGACGGATTCTTCGACTTCCCCGAAGATCCGGGTTGCGCCCTGGCCACGAGCCATCAGGAAGCACCGGCCTGCGACGACGGCCTGGACAACGACGACGACGGGGCGACCGACTTCCCGGACGACCTGCAGTGCACGGCCGCTTGGGACGAACGAGAGGCCAGTGCGCGCTGCGGTCTCGGCCACGAACTCGTCCTGCTGCTCCTGCCCGCGTTCGTCGCGGCCCGAAGAAGGCGCTAGTCCCCCGAGGAAATTCGCCACCAAGGAACCGCAGCGGGCCACTCCATCTACTGTGCAGCCCGCTCGGAAAGACCTCGACGGCGAGAAATCGCCGGCCCGGCGGGTGCGCGCTCCGCTGCGGCTGGCGGCGCTGGCGGCCCTCGCTGCGCTGCTGGTGGCGGGCCGCTGCGGCCCGGCCCCGTCGTCGCCTCCGCTCAATATCGCGCACCGCGGCGGCACGGTCGCAGCGCCCGAGAACACGCTGCCGAACTACCAGTGGGCGTTGGACAGCGGCGTGGACTGGATCGAAATCGACGTCTGGCAGAGCAGCGACGGCGTCCTGGTATGCCACCACGACGAGACGCTCAACCGGACCACGAACGGCGTCGGGAGGGTCTACGACCACACGTTCGCGGAACTGCGCGCACTGGACGCGGGCAGCTGGTTCTCCGAGGACTTCGCCGGCGAGCGCATCCCGTCCCTGGCGGAAGCACTCGAGCTGATCCTGGGACAGGGCGGGCAGGTGTTGCTCGACATCAAGCGAGCCGAGTACGTCGAACCCATTGCGACCCTGGTTCGGGATCTGGGCTACCCAGCCAACCGGGTCCACGGCTGGATCCGCTACGGACCGATCATGGCGGATAACTTCCACGCCCACTTCCCCGATAGCAAGCTGATCTTCGGCGCCGGGCACTGGGAGCAGTTCGACGAGGAGCTGATGGCCTCGCGCGCCCAGGCCGGCGACGACGGGATTGCGTTCAACTACCAGACTCTCAATCGCTCCGTCGTGAACCTGACCCACTCGTACGGACTGCAGGTATACGCCTTCAAGGTCCTGTCTCCGGCCTACTCCAACATGATCAATCTGGGCGTCGACGGGTTGGTCGTGGCATCGCCGGCCGCGCTCGATCCGCTGCTCGAAGGCCCGACGCCGCGCTGCTCCGACGGGCTGGACAACGACGGCGACGGCCTCGTCGACTTTCCCGAGGACCCGTCCTGCTACGGCCCGGAGAGCGATGACGAGCGGACCGCCTGCAGTGACGGCGCCGACAACGACGGAGACGGCCGCACGGACTTCCCAGCCGACCCCGGCTGTTTCGCCGCGTACAGCCTCGTGGAAGAGACCGATTGCGACGACGGAGTCGACAACAACGGCGACGGTCTGGTCGACGCCGAGGATCTGGGTTGCTTCGCGCCCTCGGCTCGGCGAGAAGGGGCGCAGTGCGCCGACGGGTTGGACAACGATGGAGACGGGCTCACCGACTACCCGCTCGACCCGGGCTGCGCCGCGGCGTCCGACGACGCCGAGCTCGAATGCGAGGACAGCGACCCGATCGTGGCGATCGCGGGGACGCCGACGACCGGCTCGACGATCGGGGCGACGGACGACTTCACGCCCTCCTGCTCCGCCAGCTCGACCGCGACCGAGATCGCCCATTCGCTGGCGTTCCCGGGCGCGCTCGATTCGCTGCACATCGACACGATCGGCTCGGCGTACGACACGGTGCTGTACGTCAAGCGCGACGGCTGCGTCGCCGTCGACCTCGCCTGCGACGACGACGGCAGCGGCGTCGGGACGACCTCCGCGATCGATCTCGCGGCCGTCGACGCCGGCACGCTGTTCCTCTTCGTCGACGGGTGGAAC
>JAKSBN010000391.1 GCA_022361175.1 Pseudomonadota bacterium
GCGCGGGAGTTCGTGGACTTTCTGAAGGACAACAAGAAGTGGTGGCTCGCGCCCATCATCTTCTCGATCCTGGGACTGGGGCTTTTGGTGGTGCTCGGCGGGTCTGCAGCCGCGCCGTTCATCTACACGCTCTTCTAGTCGCAGGGGGCCGTCGCTCTCCATCCCCGGAGAGCGGCCGGACGAAAACAGAGCTCCCCGGTTCCACGCGGGCCGGGGGGCTCTTTTCGTTGGAAGCGTGCGCGGCCGAGGTGGAGGGCCCTGCGGCTCAGGTGCGGACGGCGGCCTTGGCGGAGGAGGGCGCGAGCCAACGCGCCCGAGCCAGCCGGAGCCACAGCCCCAGGTGCCCGCGAATCGTGGCGAGGGTCTTCATCTTCGAATGCCCGAGCACGCGCACCTGCAGCACGGCAGGGCACTCGACGATGCGTTCGCCGGCGAGATCCAGGCGGCCGAGCATCTCGGCGACGCCCAGGAAGCCCCCGTTGGCGAGCGGCATCCCCACCACCGCCTCTCTCCGGTAGACGCGGAAGCAGCTGGTGTAGGTGTCGAGCTTGTGGTGCAGGACCAGGCGGTACATGCGGGACAGGGTGCGCGAGAGAAACAGCCGCCAGCCGGGCACGCCTTCGACGGCGCCGAGGGGGTGGTAGGGAGACGCCGTCACCATGGCCACTCCCTCCTTCATCAGCGGAATCATCTCGGCCAGCTGCGCCGGGTCGTAGGTGCAGTCGCAGTCGATGGAGCAGGCGATCTCCGTCTCCGCGTGCTCGAGCCCGGTGCAGATGGCGCCGGCCACGCCGCGGTTGCGGTCGTGACGGATCCGCCGGCAGTCGGAGCGGCCGCCGAAGAGGCGCTCCAGCGAGTCCCAGGTGTCGTCTTGGCTGGCGTCGTCCACGAACAGGAACCGCAGGTCGTAGCGTTCGCAGAGCTGCTCCCGCACTTCGTCGAGGGTGTTCGCGAGGTACGGCAGCACCAGCTCCTCGTTGAAGCACGGCACCACCACCGTCACCGGCCGCCGCGTCCCCGAAGCGGGAGCCGGCTCGCTCGGGACGGGTCGCGACACGGACACGGCGCGGTCGCGGCGCGGGCTGGCGGCAACGGGCTCGGGCTTCCAGTCCATCCAGTCCGAGATCCCGGTGAAGGCGTAGCGCGTGAAGTAGTCGGCCAGGAGCTTGGGCATCTTGCGCAGGTTCCGGTACTGCCGGATGCGGGTCAGCGGCCCGGCGTTGGCCAAGCGCGGCAGGTCGGAGTCGAGCTCCCAGACGTGGAAGTACATGTTGAAGGGATGCGGAATCACCCGGTCCCAGTGAGACACGGCCCGGCGCATGAGAGCGGGGGGGAGTTGGCGAAAGTAGTTGCCGCCGGCGGCGGGCAGCAGGAAAGAGTCGGTGCCCCAGGTGGACAGGGGGAACTCGTGGATTTCGCGATCTTTGCCGTGATGAACGTGGGGAAAGCGGCGCCAGGGCTCTCGGGCGATGGAGCGTAGGCGTGGGTAGATGCTCGAGTCGTAGCGGAAGCCCTCCTCGGCGAGGATGTCGAGCGCCCACAGATCGTCTAATCCCAGGCTGCCCTGGGCGACGCGGTGACCGAAAACGCGCTGTCCGGTGGCGTGCTCGAGGGCCTCGCGGGCGCGCTGCACGTCCTCGCGGAACTCCTCTCGGGTCATCTGGCCGGGGGCGCGGCGGCGGTAGCCCTTGCTGGCCACTTCATGCCCGCGATCGACGATTTCGCGCACGATCTCGGGGCTCTGTTCCGCGACCCACCCGAGGACGAAGAAGGTCGCGCGCTGGTCGTGGCTCGCGAGCAGCTCGAGCGCGCGGCGCGTGTTGGCGGCGACCCGGGATTCGAAGCGGCGCCAGTGGGCGTCGGGGACGAGGGGGTTCAGCGCCGTCGCGTGGAAGTAGTCCTCGACCGCCACGGTCAGCAGGTGCCGCCGCGCGGGGGTGGGCGTCTCCGTTCCGTTCACTTCAGGCCCGGGCAGGCGACGCCACGCGTTCCAGGACGCGCGCGATCTGCTCCCCGGCGTCCCCCTGGCCGAAGGGGTTCTCGGTCTGGCGGACGTGACGGGTCCAGGTGGGGTCGGCGTAGGTCTTCTCGAGGGCGACCTCCAGGCCCTGGTGCGGATCCGGGACGAGCTGCGCCACTCCGGATTCCAGCGCCTCGGGGCGCTCGGTGTTCTCGCGAATGACCAGCAGGGGCTTGCCCAGCGAGGGGGCCTCCTCCTGGACACCCCCGGAGTCGGACACGATCACCCAGGCGTGGGACAGCAGCTGCACGAACTCCAGGTAGTCGAGCGGCGGCACCAGCTGGACGCGCGGGACCCCGCCCAGGACCGCCTCGGTGTGCTGCACGACGTGAGGGTTCGGATGCACGGGAAACACCACCGCCACGTCCGGGTAGCGCTCGACGAAGCGGCGCACGGCGTGCAGCCGAGGTACCAGCGCTTCGGCGAACGACTCGCGCCGGTGGGTCGTCAGCACGAGGAGCTTGCGTGCGCCGACCTCCTCCAGGATGGATCTCAAGCGTTCCGACCGCAGCGGTTGGCGGACGGCCCACTGGACCGCGTCCACCACGGGATTGCCCGTCCGGTGGATCGAGTCCTCAGCGACTCCTTCGTCTCGCAGCGTTTGGGCGTTGCGCGCGGTGGCGGCGAAGTGGTGGCGCGCGAGCTGGCCGATGAGCCGGCGGTTCATCTCCTCCGGAAAGGGGCTCATGGGGTCGCCCGACCGGAGCCCCGCCTCGACGTGCCCCACGGGGATCGCGGCGTGGTGAGCTGCGAGCGCCCCCGCCAGCGCGGTCGTGGTGTCGCCCTGCACGAGTACCAGGGCGGGCCGGGTTTCGGCGAGCAGGCTTTCCAGCCTGGGGAGCAGGCGGGCCAGCACCTGATTGGGGCTCTGGTTCGGCTGGCCCACGGCCAAGTCGCGGTGCAGCGGCACCTCGAGCAGCTCGGCAAAGGGGCCCAGCAGATGGGCGTGCTGGCCCGAGGCCACGCAGATCGGGTCGAAGCGGTCTGCACGTTTCGCCAACGCGTGATAGACGGGCGCCAGCTTGATGATCTCGGGCCGGGTTCCGAACAGGATCAACACGCGCCGACGCTCTTGCGTGGCTTTTTCCGGTTCGCTGCGCATGGAAATGCTCCGCCCGGCGTGCTGTGGCAGCGCCTTGTGTGTGAGTATCCCGCAGCCGGCCCGGGGTGACGCCCAAGACTTGGTGCAAATCGGCGACACCGGGCGCGCTGGCCCACACAGAGGGGCTAGGGTGGGTCTTTCGCCGCGCCTCGACCAGGGGAGAGCATGCTGCAGCCGGAGTTTCCTTGGTGGCCGAGCGCGCTCTATCTGGCTGGTTTCGTCGGGTTCGTCTGGCCCGCCTTCCGCGCGCTCGGCCGTTGGGACACCGAGGGGCTCCTGGACGCGCCCCTGCGAGCGGCTCTGGCGGTTCCCGTGGCTTTCGGCGCCTTCTCGCTGGGAGCCGGCCCGCTGCTGCTCGCGCGCGCGTCGAGCGATGCGGCACTGGCGGTCGCGGCGGCGATGTGGCTGGCCGCGGTGCTGGGGGTGGAGTGGTGGTGTCGTCGACCGCGTCCGGCCGCGGGGCCGGCGCCCGAGACGCCGCCGCTCCAGCTGCAGGGGTTGTCGGCCCGGGGGCTGGCCCTGCTGCTGGGCGCGGGCCTGCTGGCGGCCGCCGCGGCTTGGGTGTTTGCCGCCGAAGCCCTGCCGCGCCGCGTGGCCGCGCCTCTGTGTGCGGGGGGGCTGCTCGCGATCGCGTTCGGGGCGTATCGCGCGCATCGGGCCGGACTCGGCTTCGAAATCCCGGAGCTGTCTCCGTCGACGGCGCGAGTCACGGGCTGGCTCGCGCTGGGTGTGGCCGGATTCGCGGTCGTCAGCGCGGGAACCTGCGTGCGCGAGGACTTCGACGACGTTCTCTACCTCTCCGAAGCGCTCACACTGCAGGACGCACCGCGCATGCGCGCCGAAGAACCGACCCATCGCGGCGAAGGGCTGCCCGCGAATCCGCTGTATGCCTGGCAGGCCTTCGAGCTGTTCGGCGCGCTCGGCGCGCGCCTGGCCGGGGTGCACCCGGTCATCGCGTTTCGAACGCTGCTGGCCCCGATCTGCGTCGCATCAGCGCTCTTGCTCTACCTGGCCCTGCTGCGGAACGCCTTGCCGCGGAGCGCCCTCGGCCTCGCGATGCTGTTCCTCGGCGCCTACTTCGTCTGGGGTCTGACCAGTCACATGCAGGCCGCCAACTATCTTCTACCGCGGCCGGCGCAGGGCAAGACGTGGCTGATCCACATCGCGCTTCCGGCGTTGGTGTGGCTGTTGACCGAGTGGAGCCGCCGGCCGCGCGCCGCAACCGGCGTGTTGCTGCTCTTGGTGTCGGGCGCGGCGCTCGGCTACGCGCCGACCGCGGTGTTCCTGGTTCCCGCGGCGATCGCGGCCTGGGGGGTGAGCCACGCCGTGCTGGCGGAGGGCTGGCGGCGTCCGGTGCGTCTGCTGGCCACCGGCCTCGTGGTCCTGCCTCAGGTGGCCTTCGGGGTCTTTCTGCTGCTGCACCAGGATCTGATCGGCAAGGAGACGACCCTCACGTGGGGCGAGGTGGGGTTCTGGCGCGATCGCTTCCTGGCCCAGTACCTGGGCTTCGTGCACGGCCGCGGCGCGTTGGGCGTGTGGCTGCTGCTGATGCTGCCGACGCTGGCGGTCTTGTTGCCGCGGCGGGAGCAATGGGTGTATCCAGCGGGCTTCGCGGTCGCGGCCTTCCTGACCTCGCTCAATCCGATCCTGCACGAGCCGATCGCCTCCAGCGTGACGGGTCCGCTCGGGTACCTCCGGCTCTTCTGGCTGCTGCCGTTGGGCATGCTGTTCGCGGTCTTCGGGGCCGCCGTCGTGGCGAACGCCGAGCGGGTGTGGGGCGGCGCGGGAGCCGCTGCGGCGCTGGCTGCCGGGCTGGTGCTGCTCTTGCCCACGCTGGGGGGGCAGTACGTGTGGGGCACCGGGAACGTCTACTTCGACCACGTGGCCTCCCACCGCGCCGAGAACGCCTTCAAGGTCCCCGACGCGCTGCTGTCGCTGGCCCGCGAACTGGAGGCGACGGGGGTGGGACCGGAGGCGCGGATCTTGTGCGGCGAACGCACCGCTGCGCTGCTGGCGCCCTTGGCGCTCCCCTTCGACTTCGTCTACACGCGGCGCTACCAGACGAAGGCGCAGCTGATCGCCGCCGGCCGGGAGCCGGAGGCGCTCGCGCGCGAGCGCTTGGCGCGGGCGTTTCTGGCGGGGGAGATGTCGCGCGACGAGGCCGTGCCCCTCCTCACGGAGCAGCGGGTCGCCCACGTCGTCGTCTCGAGCCCACCGGTGGCGGTCGAGAGCGCGCTCGCAGCGGCGGGCTTCGCGCGGCAGCGGACTACGGGTGAGTTCGCTTGGTGGCACCGGCCGCCGACGGACCCAGCAACAACAGGCCGCCGATCCCGCTCCACGCCGCCAGCACCGCCGTGAAGGCGAGGGAGAGCGAGAGCGCCTCTGCCGGGTCGAGGCCGACGCGCGCGTAGCAGTAGACGAAGGCGCCCTCCCGGATCCCGATTCCGTTGATGGACAGAGGGAGCAGGGTCACCAGTGTGATCAGCGGGATCGCGGCCCAGTGGAAGCTCGCGGGCACGTCCAGCCCGAACGCCAGGGCCAGTGCCGTCACCACCAGCAGGTTGCCGGAGATCTGGGCCACCAAACTCCACGTGAAGATCCCCACGAGTCGCCCCGGGGCGCGGAGAACGTCGCGCAGCGCGCTCAAGAAGCGGCCCAAGCGCGTGCCGAGGGCGGGCATCCAACGCTCGATCTGGCGCTGCAGTCCGTCTCCTGCCAGGAGCAGCGCGACCCCCACGGCCGGGATGGCGAACAGAGCCGTGGCGACGGCCAGGTCGGGGTGCGGCGTGCCGACCCCGAGCAGCGCCGCTGCGAACGCCAGCAGGCCGAGCGCCACCACGGCGACGTAGGCCAACAGGCGCGCCATCAAGATGCTGGCGTACGCCTGGCTGCGGCGTCCCGACTGCCGCTGCAGCAGCTCGGCCCGCGCCACGTCGCCCCCCACCGTGGAAGGCAGGAAGAAGTTGAAGAACATGCCCACCAGCACGAGCCGCAGCAGCTCGGGGCGGGACGGGGTGGACGGTGAAGGCGTCCCGTCGTCGGACGCCGGCGGGGCGGCGTCGAGTCGCAGCAGCTGGTGCCACCGGACGACGTTGGCGAGCTGTCCCACTCCGAAAAGCGCCAGGGCCAGGAACACTCCGGGCAGCTCTGCACGGCGGAAGGTGTCCGCCAGGGACGACAGCCCGGCGCTCCGGACGAAGACCACCAACAGGACCGCCGCCACGGCCAGGCGCAGTACGAACCACAACCGTGCGCGCCCCGGACTCACGACCAGGTGGCCACGCCTTGCCGCAACCGCTCGAAGGACGCGGTCGGGAGTCGGCGTTCGTTACCGACCCGGAAGGGTCCGAGCTCCGAGCGGGCGGACGAAGGCAGGGGAATGTCGAAGAAGCGCTCCGAGACGGCGGCCACCAGCGCGGCCGGGTCTTCGCAGAATCGCTCGTATTGGATCCGCACGAGTCGCTCCGAGGGCACGCCGGTGCGCTCGCGGGCGAGGGTCTCGAACACATCGCGCACCTGGGTGGAGACGTCCTCTTCGGGCGTGCAGCCGCGCTCCCGCGCCGACGTCGGCTGGGCGCCGAGACCCCAGCCCCGTTCGGCGCTGCCCTGGATGCGCTCGCGGGCGATCAGAAGCGACTGCGCCACGTACACCGGCGATCGCTCCAGCTCGAGAAAGACCGCGTTCTCCAGCGTCTCCGCCAAGAGCCGCATGCAGGCGCTGTTGCGGTTGTTCTTGTTGAGCAGCGGGCGGCCGAGCGCTGCTTCCCAGGCGCCGAAGAAGCGGCGCATGTCTTCCGCGGCTTCCGCGGTGAGCTCGGACGGCACCCGGTAGCGGTCCTCCCCCAGCCAGCGGTTCCAGACGTGAAACGCGTCGTTGGGCGCGGCGAAGCCGCGGCTGTTGCCGTAGTAGCTTCGGTACTCGCCCGACCCGCGCTGGGGCCGCCGACGCCGCCAGCGCGTGGCCGTGATGACCGAACGCGGGAACAGAGCGCCCCAGTTGTCGAAGTAGCTGACCGGGAGATGGCGGGCCAGCGTCTGGTAGAGCAGCGTGGTGCCGCTGCGCGGTGGGCCCACGATCAGGAGGATCGGCTTCGACGCGGGGCGTGCTCGGCCGAGCCGCCGCTTCTCCAGCGGAGCCAACGCCCGGTCGAGGGGGGAGAGCATCCGCTCCGCCCCGGCGCGCAGGAGAGCCGACCTCGCCGCCGGATCACCCGAGCGCAGCATGCGCCACACCAGGCCACCGGGGTCGGCGAAGTTGGCGTAGGTCGCAGCCGAGCGCGATCGGGTCGCCACACTAGCCCTCGGTGCGAAGCAGCAGGGGAAGGAGCACTTCGGCGGCGGCGCGCGTGCCGCTGGGGTCGAAGTGGCCGTCGTGGAGAAGGTAGTCCTCGGCGCTCACACGGTCGCGCATCTCGACGAGAGGCAGTCCCGCCGCCTTCGCCTGCTCCACGTAGGCCTGGGTGAAGCGCGAGTAGCGCCTCAAGCTCGCTTCGCCCAGGCTCGGGCAGACGAGCACGTGGAAGGTGAGGCCGCGCTCGTCGGCCAGGGCGTGCATCCGGCGGGTGAGGGCCACGGCCGCCGGCACGTTGTCGAGGCTCCAGCCCGCCGGCGAGGCGCCCAGCAGTCGATACTCCGGCTCCAACAGGAGCCGCACGCGGCCGCGCAGGTGCGACAGCGTCAGCGTGTCGGACAGCCAGTCCCGCAGCCCCGGTTCGTGCTGCCGCCGCGCGCGGGACACGCGAGCGCGGTACTCCGCCTCCGTGTAGAGCTGCCCGTCGGGCTTGCGGGTGGGCACGAGAAAGCCGTCGAACACCGTGTTGGTGCCCAGCTCCTGCTCGCCGTTGCGCAGGTCGTTCACGTAGAAGAGGTACACCACGTGCTGGCCGGAGAACCAGCGGGCGTTCTGGAAGCTCGCCAGCACGTTGTGAGGGCTGTAGCCCGGTACGCCCAGGTTGTAGGCATCGATGCGGTCGTCGGACGCGGACTCCAGCTGCCGGTCGATGGTGTGGCGCTGGTCCACGCCGGTGCCGAACGTGAAGGAGTCGCCGATCAGGAGGACTTGATCGACCCCGGGGCGACCGGGTCGGGGCTCTTCGTCGCGGTGCCCCAGTGAATTGGTGCGGATGCGACCCGTGACGACGCCGTCGTCGAAGAGACGATCCCACCCCGCGACGAGGCGGTAGTCCGCGACCGGATCCGCCTCCAGCAGCCCGCGCTCGGCCACACTGGTGACGGGTGTGAACGCCAGGCTGCGGAGTCCCAGCTCGAGCACCATCAGTCCGAACCCCGCCGACACGCCGAAGAGGAAGAGTCGCAGATACGCGGCGCCCAGCGGGCGGTCCCAGCGCAGGACGGCCAGCCCCAGGAGTGCTGCGCCCGTCGCGAAGCCCAAGAGCTCGGCCAGACCGATGCCGCTGCGGCGCCCGAAGCCGAGGCTGTCCACGAGGCCCGTGAAGAGAATCACGAGGCCGGCGAGGAGGGCCAGCAGCCAGCGCAGGCGCGGCGTCTGGGTGACGTCAGCCATGGGGGTCCGTGTTGCGCGGCTGTGCCAGGCCGATGCCGGCGCCAGCGGCTGCCCCCGTGACGTTGGCCAGCCAGTCGGCCACGGCCGGGACCCGGCCTGGAATCTGAAGCTGCGCCGCTTCCAACAACCCGCTCAAGAGCGCCGCCGCCGCGACGGCGGTGCCCCAGGCCGCGAGACCTCGCGCGCGGGGGCGGGACCAGACGAACAGCAGCCCGAAAGGGGCGAAGCAGAGGGCGTTGGCCGCGCCGTCCAGGACCGCGGCGCGCCCCCCGAGCCGGGCCGGAAAGGCCTCCAGGGGCCGAGGTGGGGGCCAGTGTGCGGGGCGCAGCAGGGGCGGGGTGTGCGCGGTGACGGCAGACAGCCCATCGGATGCGTTCCGCTCCGCGGTGTAGAGCGCGCGCAGTCCGGGACGCGCCGCGAGTGCGGGGAAGCCGGTCCGCCGGATCTCGCGATGCCGTTCGCGGACCTCGTCCGGCGAAGGCGGTCCGTCCCACACCGCCAGACCCGACACCAGGCCGCGCCAGCCGCCGAGACCGCGATCGACGTCGCCCAGCACCAGCCGCTGGGGGCCCGCGTCGGCGAGTCGCGGCGCGATCTCGCGCGTCGCCAGCAGCGCGCCGTTCACGAAGACCCGCGCGGTGGTCGGGTCGGCGGCCAGGACCACGTGGTGCGTGTCCCGGTCCAACGGGACGCGGACCCAGATTTCGTCCGGTGCTCCGGCGGAGGGGGCCGGACGCTCCAGTCTCCACAGCAGCCCCTCGCTCCACTGTGCCAGCACCCAGCGGGCTTCTCCGGAGCGGGACGAGCCAGCCAAGATGGAGGAGAGACGGGCGCCCGGCGGCTGCCTCGAGGCGAGGGCCAGCTCGACGGCGAAGCGCCCGCGCGCGGGGGCGTCCAGCGACACGGTGGCGAAGCCGCCGGGAGCGAGCTCGAGGCCGGCCGGAGTCGCGCGGGCGGAGTTGTCGCGGGCGCGGGTTCCGAAGCGCACGCCGGCGGCCACCAACGCGAACACCAAGCAGACCAAGGCCCCCCGCGCGAATCGCGCGCCGAACCGTCGACCGGACTTCACGGCTGCGCGAACGCCGGTGTGCGGCGGGCCAGCTGGGGCCGCTCCGACAGCGCAGCGGCGTGTTGCCCCATGGTGACCGGCTCGAACACGGCCGCGACGTCGGCCAGGTACTCCGCCACGCGAGCGCGCTTGACGGCGCCGCTCTGGCGCATGCCGGGGAAGAAGCCGAGGGCGTCCACGTCGTCGGCGCCCAGGAAGTCCAGGGGATGCATGAGGAGCGAGGGCTCCAACCGGTAGAGGCGGCACGCGCGCAGCGCCACGGCCAGATAGGTTCGAGCCAAGGTCTGAGAAAAATCGCTCAGATAGAGCAGGTAGCTCAAGTGAAATGGAAGCTTGAAGGCCGGCATCGTGGTGACTGGAATCTCCAGCAGACCGTCGCCTTCGAGCCGCCAGCGATACGGTTTCACGGGGCGGAGCCCATCCCGGAAGGAGCCGAAGAGCCCCGAGCGCTCCTCCTTTTGCTCCGGCGTGAGGTCCGCCTGCAGGAAGTAGTAGGCGCGGGCCAGCGGTCCCAAGTACGTGGGAAGCGTCGAGGCGTCGTAGCGATAGCCGCGCGCGGCAAGCACTTCGAGCACGGTCTCCGACAAGCTGTAGCCGGGCCCGCGGAAGCCCTCGGTCCGCACCCCGGTGGCGTCGCGGATGGCGATCTCGGCGCGTTCGATCTCGTCTTCCAGCTGCGCCCGCGAGTAGCGGTGCAGCCAGGGCTCGTGGTGGAAGGAGTGATTCCCCACCTCGTGGCCGGCCTCGGTCAGGCGCGCCAGCAGCTCGCCGTGCCCCGGCAGCACGGCGTCCTGTCCGACGATGAAGAACGTGATGCGAAGCCCGCGCTCGGCCAGAAAGTCGAGCACCCGCGGCACCAACACGGGCAGGTAGGAGGGCAGCTTCTCCCAACCGGGGTCGCCGTGCGTTTTCATGTACGACCACTGGTTGTCCAGATCCAGCGAGAGGCTCGCGACGGGCTTCACGACTGCGCCTCCCGCAGATCGCTGGCCAGCAGCGACCGGGCGGCGCGCTCGGCCAGCGCGACGGTGTCGTTCACGTTGAGGGTGCCGTTCACGATGTGGGCCGAGCTCACGACGTGCAGGCCCGGAATCGAGGTGGTCATGGCCGGAAGCCGCTGCGAGTAGCCGATCACGGGGAGGGGGAACACTTCGCGAACGCGCGATACGCGAAAGGCCAGTACATCCGCCGGATCGAAGTGGGGATAGATGCGGCAGAGGGCGGCCTCGAACTGCGCTCGGACGGTTTCGTCCGACTCGCCGAAGAGGGGATCGTCGGGCGTCGTGTACTTGGGCAGGTAGACCAGCGAGTGGCCGCCGAACTGTGCGCGGTCGACGAAGGCGGACATCTCCACCACCGCCGTGAAGGGCAGCTCCGGGTCGGTGAGATAGCTGAGGTAGTAGTCGGCCAGCGGTCTCTTCAGCAACAGGGACGCGCACAAGATGCCCTGGTACGCCACGCCCTCCAGGCGCGTCCGTTCGTCCGGGGTGAGGCCCTCGCAGACGGCCGCCGCCACCCGAGGCGTGGTGGTCAATACGACGCGATCGAACACCTCGACGCCGCCGCCTTCGTGAGAGACCTCGAGGCGGCTCTCTCCGGTGGCGTCCGCCAGCGCTCGGATCGACTTGACCCGCGCCCCCAGCGCCAGATGAACGCCTTCCGCCCGCAGCCGTTCGCCGAAGCGCTCGAGGATCCGGGCGTACCCGCCGGGCACGTAGCCGAACATCTCCTTCTTCAAGCCCGTGCGCCGGGCCGCGTAGAGGCGCTGAATGGTCGCCCAGATGAAGGCGGCCGAGGTCTCGTGATAGCCATCGCCCAGCTTGGCCCGCAGGAGCGGTTGCCAGAGCTTGCGGAAAGTCCCCGCTCCCGAGAGGCGCGTCAGCCACGTCTCCACCGGGATCGTCTCCAGGGACTGCCAGTTCTGAATGCGCGACGCGTAGAGAATCGTGGCGGCCAGCCGCAGCTTCTCCAGCAGCCGCAGGGCGGGCAGGCGCAGGTAGTCCAGGGCGTTCGAGAGGGAGACGAGTCGGCGGCCGTCGTAGAAGCCGGTCTTCGTCTCGACCCAGTTCATCTCGGACTCGAGGTCGAGATCGCGCAGGATGCCCCGGGTGAACGAGTCCGACAACAGCGTGACGTGGTAGTGGCGGTCCCACACCACCGGCCCCAGACGCCAGGCGCTGGCGAGGCCGCCCAGCTGGGGGGCCGCTTCCAGCAGCGTCACGTCGTGGCCGCCGCGGCGCAGGCGAAGCGCCAGGGTCAGGCCCGCCAGCCCGCCTCCCACCACGGCCACTTTGCGAGCGCTGACGGCTTCCGTATCGGGTTGAGGTGCCATGCCGGGGTTCCCGCTAGCCGGTCCCGAGCTCGCGCACGCGACCGTCCCGGACGCCATAGCGGCGCTCGCAGCGCGGGCACGAGATCGAGTCGGCGTTCGGCGGGACCGGGCCGTCGAAGCGCAGGAAGGGCTCGCCGCAGCGGCACACCAGTCCGACCGCGCGCGCGGGGTGGCCCACGACCAGGTGGAAGTCGGGCACGCTGCGCGTCACCACCGAGCCCATGCCCACCATGGCGAAGCGACCGATCTCGAGATCGCAGCCGATCACGCAGCGGGCCCCCAGCGTGGCGCCCTCCCGCACGCGCGTCGGGCGCGTGTCCGCACCGGGTTCGGACGGGACCAGCTTGGTGAGGTCGGGCGTGGTGGCGCGGGGGAAGCGGTCGTTGGTGAAGACGCAGCCCGCCGCCACCATGACCCCGTCGTCGAGGGTCACGGCGTTGCAGACGTAGACGAAGGCGTTGAGCTTGACCCGGTCGCCGATGGTCACGCCATAGGCCACGTAGGTCTTCTCGCCGATGATGCAGTCGCGCCCGATGCGGGTGGGGCCGCGCAGGTGGACGTTGTCCCAGACCCGGGTCCCGGGGCCGAGCTCGACGCCCTCCTCGACGAGGGCGGTCGGATGAACGACGGCGGCCGTCATCCGCGGCCCGCTTCCACGACCTCCCAGTTGTTGCTTCCGAGAGACCGGTACGCGGCCTCCATCACGCGAACGGAGGCCAGGGCGTCGTCCGCGGTGATGCGCAGCGCCTGGTCGCCCCGGACGGCCGCCTCGAAGTTCCGCAGCTGGTTCGCGAAGGCGGCCACCTTCTGGTAGCCCGTTCCGAACGTCACCCAGTCGCTGCTGGCCGTCTGGCGGTAGCGGGACTCGCGCCAGCCCACGCGCAGTGCGCCGGCGGAGCCGTAGATGTCGATGAAGTGGTCGAGCTCCTTGTTGAGAGACCAGGACAGGTCGATGGTGGCCATCACGCCGTCCCGGCTACGGAGGAACAGGCGCGCGGTGTCTTCGACGGCCAGGCCCTGAATGCGCTTGCCTTCGACGGCCTGCACTTCGGCCACGGGGCCCAGGAAGTAGCGGGCGATGTCGACCGAGTGGGTGCCGTTGTCGATGAGAACGCCGCCGCCGCTCAGCTGGGGATCGGCGTTCCAGCGCTTCGACATGTCCACGTGGGCGGTAAAGGCGTTCTCGAACAACACCAGGTCGCCGACGACGCCCGATTCCACCATGCTGCGGGCGCGGACGACGTCGTCCACATAGCGAAACTTGGAGGCCATCGTGAAGACGACGTTGGCGGACTTGGCCTTCTCCAGCAGCGCCTCGGCCGTCGCGGAGTCGAGGCACAGCGGCTTCTCGCACAGGATCGAGAGCCGGCGGTCCAGGAGGGCGTGACAGATGTCCGCGTGGGAGGCGGGCGGCGTGCAGACGATGACGGCGTCGCAGTCGGTCTCTTCGGCCAGCGCCTCGGCGCTCTCGAAAGCCGGGCAGTCGGCTTCCTCGGCCATCGCGTGCGCGGCGTCGAGACGCACGTCCGCGATGCCCGCCAAGGTCAGCGAGTCGACCTGCCGCACGGCTTCCAGATGGGCCTGGGCGATGGCGCCCGCGCCGACCAATCCGATTCGCATGATGTCCCCCATTACTCGTCCCCTGCGGCCAGGCGCGCCGCGGTTTCGCGAATGGACTGCGCCAGATGGTCCACGTGAGCCTCGGCGTAGTGCTCGTTCCAGGGCAGGACCAGGATGCGGCGCAGGGCTTCGAAGGTGCCCGGAAAGCGCTCCGGCGCGTAGTCGACGGCTTCGGGCCGGGCCAGCGAGAACGGGTAGCGGCTGGTCCCGAAGGTCCGCTGCTCGCGGAAGACCTCGCACTGGAACGCGGGCTTCTGGATGTATCGGGGGGCCGAGGCGACGTCGTACTCGCGCAGGCCCGCGCCGAAGGCCGGGCTGCCGCCCGCCAGCAGCGCATCGTCGATGTGGAGGCAGTACTTCCAGAAGGTGTGGTCGCAGGCGTCCGACACCTGGGGGAGGCCGACCCCCGGCACGTCCGCGATGCGCTCCGACAGCGCGGCGGCCGTGCGGACGCGATTCCGGACCACCTCCTCGAGCTTGGCCAGCTGGGCCAGGGCCACGGCGCCGGTGATCTCGTTCATGCGGTAGTTGAGCGCCAGGAAGTAGTGATCCGGCTTCGCGTCGCCGTAGCCCCAGGCCTTGTTGATGAAGAGGAAGATGCGCCGGGCCAGGTCGTCGTCGTTGGTGGTGACGAGGCCGCCCTCACCGCTGGTGATGTGCTTGCCCTGCTGCAGGCTGAAGCAGCCGACGTCGCCGAGGCTCCCCACCAGCCGGCCTTCAGAGCGCGCCAGGTAGGCCTGGGCGCAGTCCTCGATGACCGGGATCCCGCGCTGGCGCGCCAGCTGCAGGATGGCCGGCATGTCGCACGGGTTGCCGAAGAGGTGCGTCACCAGAATCGCCCGCGTCCGCTCGGAGAGCACCGCTTCGATGGATTCGGCGGTCACGTTGTAGGTGCGCGGATCCACGTCGGCGAAGACCGGGATCGCTCCCTGGTAGAGGATCGGCGTGAGGGCGCCCATGTCGGTGATGGACGTGGTGACGACCTCGTCGCCGGGCTCGGGGTCGAGGGCCGCCAGCGCACAGTGGACGGCGGCGGTTCCCGAAGTGCAGGCGAAGGCGTGCCGGACGCCCAGGCTCTCCGCGAACTGCGCCTCCAAGCGCTTGACGAACGAGCCCTTGGTGCTGGTCAGCGTGCCGGACTTGAGCGCCTCCGCGACTGCGGCGATCTCTTCGTCGCCGAGGGTGCGGCCGGTGGCGTCTTGGTCGGAGGGGAAGGGAATGCGGGGAGCCATGGGCGGAGACCTCTCTTGCACAAAATGTTGGCGCCAATCGGGGGGCCCGGCGAGGTGCGAGATGCCCAGTGAGTGGTCCGAAAGGCCGAAAAGGGGTCACATCTCGATCTCGGCCCCTCGGGGCCGAGAGGGGTGGGCGCGGCTTCTGGGCCACTCGTTCAGAGCCGGGAATCCGGGTACGGTGCACCCCCAACCACGAGCCCCCACGGGGCCAGAAACCCACGTCACCGGACCGACGGGGAACGGCACTCTCCTGAGGCATGAACCGGCGCCAACTCGCGAAAGTCGGCCTTCTGGTGCTGCTGGTGGTGGCGCCGATCGAGGCCTTGTCCTGCGCCGCCGGGCGGCTCCTGGCGGCTCAGGGCTGGCTCTACCGGCATCCCGGCACCGAGGGCTACGCGGCCTATCGGGCCCGCCGGGATCCCGTGCTGGGCTGGCCGGCACCGGATCAGGTCGGGCGAGGCGAGATGGACGCGGCCGGCTCGCGGAGCGTGCCGGCGTTCCCGGACCCGGAGCGTCCGAACTGCGTGGCGCTCTACGGCGACTCGTTCACCTGGGGCGACGAGGTGGGGCCTGAAGACGCCTACGGCAACGTGCTGGCCGAGCGTCTGGGCTGCCGCGTCGCGAACTACGGGGTGCCCGGCTACGGCTCGGACCAAGCCTTCCTGCGCTACCGCGACCGGGTCGGCGACGGCGCGCCGGTGGTGGTGCTCGGGCACTTCTCCGAGAACGTGATCCGCAACGTGAACCAGTACCGCGGCTTCATCTCGCGCGGCGACTTCGGCCTGAAGCCCCGGTTCGTGGCCGAGCCGGGCGGCGGGCTGCGGTTGGTCCCGCTGCCCGACCTGACCGAGGCGGAGTTCGCCGAGATCCACCTGCGCCCCGAACTCCTGGGGCACGACTTCTTCCAGCCCGGCGGCGCGGCCGGGATCTCGAATCTGGAGTTTCCGTTCACGCTCTCGGTGCTGGGAATCGCGCGGCACTATCGCGTGCGGAGCTGGTTCGAAGCCGGTCCGTCCTACGCGCGCTTCTACCACCCGGACGACAGCTCCCGCGGCCTCGCGGTCACGAGCGGCATCCTGAAGGCCTTCGAACGGGAAGCGCGCCGCCGCGGCCAGCGGCCCGTCGTGATCTTGATTCCCGATGAGAAGGACCTGATCGCGTTGGCCGAGACGGGAGCGCTGCCGTACGCCAGCCTCGCCGCCGAGCTGACGGCCGCGGGCATCGCGACGCCCGGAGTGGCCGAGCGGATGCAGCGGGAACTGGGCGACCGAGATCCCTGCGCGCTCTACACGCGCTGCGGCGGGGCCCACTTCAACCCCGAGGGCTACGCGTTGCTGGCGCAGATCGTCTTCGAGTGGATCGAAGCCGGCGGGCTCTTGGACCCCGAGGCCCAGTCGTGACCGATCGGGCGGGCGAGCGCTTTCAGGTTCTGGGAGTCGACGTCCTCGATCGCTCGATGGAAGAGGCGGTGGCGCTGTTGGAGCAGTGCATTCGCGAACCGGAGGCCGAGGCCCGGGCGGTCTACTTCGTGAACGCGCACACTTTGAACGTGGCCCACGCCAATTCCGAGTATCGCGCCGTGCTGCGAGCGGGCGATCTCGTCTTCGGCGACGGCACCGGAGTTCGATGGGCGGCGCGCTACCTGCACGGACGGCGCCTGCGCGGCAACGTGAACGGCACCGATCTGGTGCCGGCGCTGTTCGCGGGGCTCGCGGGCCGCGGCTACCGGTACTTCCTGCTGGGAGCCACGCCCGACGCGATCGAACGCTCGGCGGAGCACGCCCGTCGCGCGTTTCCCGGCTGGACGCTCGCGGGCTACCACCACGGCTACGTGGACATCGATTCCTGCGCGGAGGTGCTGGAAACGATCGAGACGGCTCAGCCCCACCTGCTGTTGGTGGGCATGGGCAACCCGAAGCAGGAACGCTGGATCCACCACAACCGGTCGCGGCTGAAGGTGCCGCTCTGTCTCGGCATCGGCGGACTGCTGGACTACTGGGCCGGGGATCTGGACCGGGCGCCCGGGTGGATCCGGCGCCTCGGCTTCGAGTGGCTCCACCTGCTGCGCCGGCAGCCGCGGAAGTTTCGCCGCTACGTGATCGGCAACCCGCAGTTCTTGCTGCGGGTGGCGCGGAGCAAGTGGGGCCGAGGGCCGGTGGCCCTCTCCCGCGGAGAGGCGGGCTGACGATGGCCGGTCCGATCGCCGATCGCCGCTGGCTCGTGAAGAAGGCGGCCCGCAAGTTCGTGGCGGAGGCGTCGTGGGCGAGCGGCTCGCTGGGGCTGCGGCGTCTCGGGCGCGGCCCCCGCGTACGCGCGCTCACCTACCACCGCTTCGGCGAGCTCGACCGCGATCCGTTCTGCATCCGACCCACCGCCTTCGAGGCCCAGATGCGCTGGCTCGCCGAGAGCGGGCTGGCCGTCTCCCTGGCCGATCTGGAGGCCTTTGTGGCGGGTCGCCGATCGCTGCGGGACGGCTCGGTGCTGGTCACCATCGACGACGGCTGCGAGAGCACCTTCACCCACGCGCTGCCGATCCTGCGAGAGTACGCGGTGCCGGCCGTCGCCTACGTCACCGCCAGCCTGGTGGACAACCTGGACGCCGCCGCGGGGGAGCCCGAGCGGTACCTGACGTGGGACGAGCTGGCCTCCGTGGCCGAGGGGGGCGTGACGGTGGGTTCGCACGCGTGGACCCACAACTCGCTGGGGCGGATGCCGCTGGAGCGCGCTCGCGAGCAGGCCCGGCGGTCCCGCGCCCTGCTGGAGGAGCGCCTCGGCGTGCCGATTCGATCGTTCGCGTATCCGTTCGGCACGCGGGCCGACTACAGTGCGGCCACCGGCCGAGTGCTCGGCGAGGAGGGCTACACGACGGTGTTCACGTCGCAGCACGGCTCGCTGGGGGCCGGGTCGGATCCCACGGCCCTGTCCCGCGTGAAGGTGGAGGGCGGCGAGTCGCTGCGCATGTTCCGGCTCACGTGCCGCGGTGCCATGGACCCGTGGCGCGCCGTCGACTGGGCGCTCTGGAGGGCCCAACTGTCCCGCAAGGAGCCCGTCCTCCAGGAGGCGGGAACTTAGCCGGCGACCGGCGCGATCGGCCCGCTAGAAGTCGAAGTAGATGAACTCCGCCGAACTCCCGGCGCTCACGGTGATGGCCAGGATCCAGAAGAGGGAGAGCACCGGGTACAGGACCGCTGCCGGCACGCGCCGGACCCACAGCCGCATGCGCGCGTGGCTGTCAAAGGGGTGGAACGCCAGGAGCAGCGCGATCAAGACCAGCGGAAACGCGTGGATGACGAGGAAGCCGCCCACTTCGGACCACGGGGCGACGAAGGGGCCCGCCAGCACGCGACCCACCGTGGCCAGGTCCGGGGCGCGGAAGAGCACCCAGCCGAGCGTCACTACGTGGAAGCAGAGGGCCACGCGCAGCCACCGCGGCAGCCGGCGTCTCCCGGCGGCCGCGCGTCGATCCAGGCGTTGCGAGAGGGCGATGGCCGCGCCGTGCAGCAAGCCCCAGAGCACGAAGGTCCAGGCCGCGCCGTGCCACAGACCGCCCAGCCCCATCGTGATCAGCACGTTCGTCACCCGCCGGCCGGGTCCCACGCGGTTGCCGCCCAGCGGGATGTAGAGGTAGTCCCGCAGCCAGTTCGAGAGCGTGATGTGCCAGCGCCGCCAGAACTCCTGGATCGACGCGGCGCCGTAGGGCCGGCGGAAGTTGGTGGGCAGGCGAAGGCCCAGCACCAGCGCGAGCCCGATGGCCATGTCGGTGTAGCCGCTGAAGTCGCAGTAGATGCGGATCGAGAAGGCGTAGATCGCGAGCAGGTAGTCCGGACCGGTCAGGCCCTCGGCGCCGGCGTAGACGGGGACCACGTGCTCGGACAGTGGGTCCGCGAACACGAGCTTCTTCACCAGGCCGAGCGTGAAGATGCACAGCCCCAGACGCGACCGGTTCGAGAGCCGTCTTTTCGAGCGTTCGAGCTGGGGAATCAGCTCGTGAGGGCGCAGGATCGGGCCCGCGATCAGGTGTGGGAAGAAGAGGATGTAGCTGGCGAACAGCGAGAGCCGCGGCTGGAGGGGGAAGCGCCCCCGATACACGTCCACCACATAGGCCAAGAGCGAGAACGTGATGAACGAGATGCCCAGGGGCAATTGAACCTGCAGGAGCCGGCCCTCGAGGCCCAGCACCGGACCGAGCACGTCGGCGTACAGGAAGTTGGCGTACTTGAAGCCGGCCAGCGGGATGAGCGCGACGGTGACCACCCAAGCGAGGGCGAGCTTGCGACCGCGCGCGTCCGGTCGGCTCATGACGATCCGTGCGCCGTAGAAGGCGATGACGATGAGCAGCAGCGGTACCCAGAGCTGGCCCTGCGTCAGGACGGCCAGGGCCAGCGAGAGCGGATCCTCGACGCTGGCCCCACGGACGAGGGGGAGGAGGAGCGGCGCGACGCCCCACCAGCCGTAGAAGAACGCGCTCCCCAGGATGATCAAGGAGAGGCGGAAGCGCACGGGCAGCCACAGGTGCAGCAGGAAGTAGGCTGCGAAGAACGCGAAGAACGTGGGCGAGCTGAAGAGAATGGCGGCTACCCGGCTGCGCGCAGCACGGCGGCGATCGCGTCCGCCATCTTCTCGTGCCCCAGCGCGTTGGGGTGCGGATCGCCCGGCATGGCCCAGATGTCCTCCGGCGTCATGCCGGAGAGGGCCGGATACAGGTCGATGTAGGTGTAGCCGTACTCGCTCGCGAGGGACTCGAGCTCGCGGTGGACGAACTCGAAGGGGTAGTTGCCGAGGTTGTGGACGTCCGGGGTCATCGCCAGGTAGAGCCGGACCTGGCGCTGCTGGGCGTACTCGGCCAGGCGGGCGAGGGATTCCCGCATGGCGCGATAGCCGGGAGCCTCGGGCGCGTACACGCCTTGGTAGTGCTCGACGAGGCCGCCTTCGCCACCCCGGTAGAGAAAGCGATTCATCACGGTCCAGAGCGTGACGGCGAGCTGGCTGTGTCGAAGCAGTGCGTTGCCGCCGCCCGCGTGGAGGGTCTCCGCGTCGTTGATGAAGTAGTGAACGACCAGATCGGTGGGCTCGAGCTCGGTCAGGTGCTCCAGGAAGTTGTGCACGTAGCGCACCGCGTTGTAGTTGCCGATGCCGGCGTTCAACACCTCCACGGACTCGTCCTGGGCGGCCAGTCGTTGCTGGACGCGGGCGGTGACGGTCTCGTCTTCGGGAACGCCCCAGCCCAACGTGATGGAGCTCCCGAGGAAGAGGATCCGCCGGCCTTGCCGCGGGAGCACCTTTCCGCCCCGAAGTCCCAGCTCGTTGGTCCGAATCGTGACGGACTGAAGCGTGGCTTCTCGATTGGGAACGTGCTCGTGGCCGAGGACCGGGTCGTCGCTGGGCCGCTTGAGCTCGCGGGCGTAGCGCCACATCTCGATGTCGTAGTTGGTCATCGAGAGGTTCTTCAGCCGCAGGGCCCCCTCGGCCAGGAGCAGGCCCACGCTGGCCGAGAATCCCACGAGAATGACGGAGAAGAGCACCTTGCGGGCGGACACGAGCTCGACTGCCTCCTGCTGCACGGTCGCCGGCACGGTCGCCCGGCCGGGGTGCGCGTACTTCCTTCCCAAGATTCCCAAGACCGCGAGAGTCCCGCGAGAGTCCGGCCTGCAGCTGTTTCGGCCGGTCCCTCGCAGCGCTAAAGCCCGTGGACTCTCGCATAAGGCCGGCTCGCTGCAACGCCGATGGTGGGTGTCCCACGCCCACCCTCAGGTTTCGCGGTCGACGTGGGGTTTCTCCACGGCGCGGTCTTGGCCGGCTGTGGCCCCGTGTCTAGAGTGGGGCGACGGACCCAGATCGGCCCCGGTCGCGACGTACGGACGCAGTCCGGATGCAGGTGGGGCACCGGGATCGCGGAGGAGCGTGGATGCGGGAGGCGGCCAGCCAGAGACGCGTGCGGATCGCGACGGCCGGCGTGTTGGCGGTGGCGTCCCCTCCCGTCCTGGCCGGGCTCTTGCCGGCGCTGGAAGCGGGGGCCGCGGGGCTGTTGCAGGCCGCGCTCTGGCTGGGCTGGACTCTGCTCGCGGGTGCCGCGTACCTGTGGGTCGAGCGGGGACGCTGGCGGCCGATCGTGCTGGGCGGTTGGTCGCTCGCGCTCTCGGCGGCGCTGTTCCAGCTGGTGGGCTCGATGTACCTGGCGAGGAGCCAGGCCGGCGTCCTCCAGGTGGACAACCTGGAGTTCCAGTTCGAGGTCGTTCTCAATTCGCAGGGATTTCGAAACGTCGAGTTTCAACGGCAGAAGCCACCGGGGGTGGAGCGCACGCTCTTCATCGGCGACTCGTTCGTCTACGGGGCGGCCGTGCCGGAGCGCGAGACGCTGCCGCGGATCCTGGAGGCGGAGCTCCCGAAGGCCACGGGGACTCCCCAGGAGTGGTTCAACCTCGGCGTGAACGGGGCGAATACCTTCGGCTACGTCCAGATCGCGCGGGACTTCCGCGGCTATGAGACGGATCGGGTGCTGCTCGGATTCTACGTGGACAACGACATGAGCCTGCTGCGCAAGCTGCCGCGCCGCTCTGCCGTGGAAGAGCTCAGTCACCGGCTGGTCAAGCGGCTCCGAGGCCTGCTGCCGCATCCGGCGGCGGACGCCACGGCGGAGCCGGCCTGCATCTATCCCTGGGTCCGCGACTACAGCGTGGATCCCGCCTATGTGGAGCACGCCTGTAGCGGCCGCATCAACCCGTGGTTCCTGCGCCGGCACGACGAGTCGCCGGACAACCACAGCTACTACGAAGAGCTGGGAGCGCGCTTCCGCGAGCACCCCGTGTTGGGGGAGAACATCCTGGCGATCCGCGACGCGTTTCCCGGCGTTCCGTTCGGGGTGGTGGTATTTCCGTCCCGGTACCAGGTGAGCGCCGACTACTTCGACGAGCTGAAGAAGCTGGGCTTCCGCTTCCGCGAACGCGCGCCTGTCGGTACCCACCCGCAGCAGGCGCTGTTCGAATACCTCGAGCAACACCAGATCGCGTTTCTCGACCTGCTGCCCGCCATCTTGACCGCGCGGCAGGCCACCGGTCGAGACCACTACTACCGCATCGACGACCACCTGAATCCAGCGGGGAACCGGTTGGCGGCACGGGAGATCGGTGCCTGGCTCACGTCGTCGGGCGGACCGACGAGCGCCAGAAGCTCTTCCAATGGGCCAGACTGAGTCGCTCCCGCTGTTTGCGGTGGACGAAGGCCACGTACTCGGGATCGTACTGCTCGGCCCCTCGCAGAGCGGCGGTGAAGTAGCCCAGTAGGAGCATGATCCCGCCGATGCCGCGCGGATAGTCCTGCCAGGCGCTGCGCGCACTGCGGACGAGATGGTAGAGCCAGTGATAGCCCAGGAAGTAGTAGAGCTTGCCCATTTCGAAGCGGCTGCGCAGCACTTGGGATTGACGGCCGTCGATGGGGCGGAGGTGGATGATCTCCAGGTCCAGGAAGCTGCGGGTCTCGAGGCCGAGCATCTGCGCGCGCGTCTCGTCGATCATGTCCCAGCCCCGGACGGGCTCGAGGCCGCCGATGCGCTCGAAGCAGTCCCGCGCGTACATCTTGGCGGGGCCGCGGACGTGCTCGTCGTGGCAGTACTCGATGCGCTTCTGGCCGCCTTCCACCAGGAAGGTCTTCCCGCTCGCCATACCGAGCTTGGGGTTGTCGTCGAAACGCTGGAGCAGGCGCTCGAAGTAGTCGGGCTCGAAGGCGAGGTCGGCATCCAGCTTGACGACGAAGTCCCAACCCAGGTCTCGGACGCGCTCGAAGCCGCAGTCGAAAGCGTCGACCACGCCGCCGCCGAGGGCGCGATAGCCCCGGTCGACCCGGTCGACGAGTTCAATCCAGGGATGCTCGGGGAGGTAGCGCTCGATGATCTCGCGCGTGCGGTCCGTCGAGCCGTCATTGACGATCACCCAACGCACGGGCCGAACCGTCTGAGACGTCACCGAGCGGAGGGTCTGCTCCACGGTGCGTTCTTCGTCCCGGGTCGGGGTGATGATGACGTAGCGAGTTCGCATGGATCTCCTGGGGGCCTGCGAAGGCAGCGCGGGTGGGCCGCGTATCGACTCACCCGCGGGCATTCTTTACAGTCGCCACGCGCGTGGCGCGCGACCGACTAGGAAGTGGGCGACGAACGCCCGGGGGTTCCAGTGGCTGCGGTTCAAGCGATCGATCTCGACGGCCTGTTGCCGATCCTGCGCTGTCCGCGATCGGGAAGCGCCTTGGAGCGGCAGGGGGACACGCTGCGTGCGAGCGAGGGCGGCCACGTCTACTCGCTGGATCGCGGCGTGCCGGACCTGCGGGTGCCGCCGGCGCGGCTGCGTGTGGATTTGCCCTGGTACGAGCCGTGGGAGGACCTGGACGCGCTCGAGCTCTCGGGTCCCGCGCCCGCCCCGGCGCCGGATCTGCCCTACCACCTGGACGCCCAGCTGGCCTCGGTCCCGGGCTCCGACGGTGCCGGCCGCTGGATCCTGGAAGTCGGCTGCGGGGAACGGCAGTGCGAAGGCTACTTCCTGCCGCGCGGCTTCCACTACGTCGGCAGCGACGTCGACCACCGGGGTCGGGGGCCGCACGTGATGGCCGACGCGCACAACCTGCCGTTTCGAGACGAGTGCTTCGACTTCTACACCTCGATGGCCGTCTACGAGCATCTGGCCTCGCCGCTGGTCGCCGCGCTCGAGGCGCGGCGCGTCCTGAAACCCGGTGGTGTCATCTTCGGCAGCGCGGCGTTCGTCTACGGATTTCACGACCGCGCCAGCTTCCAGCACATGACTCACGCGGCGCTGCTCTGGACCCTGCGCAGCGCCGGCTTCCACGACGTGCGCGTCTGGCCGGACTGGGACTACACCGACTCGATCCCGCAGATGGGCTTTCCCGGTGGACAGGGCGCTCCCTGGCGCGTGCTCTCGCGCGCGTTCCTGAAGTTCATGGAGTGGAGCTACACCCGCAGCTCGGCACTGGCCCGGCGCGTGGCGGGCAAGCGCCCCCTGGACCTCACGGCCCGGCGCGCGGAAAAGGCCGGCTCGCTCTCGTTCTCGGCCCGCCGCTCCCACTAGCCGCTCCCCTCACTCCGGCTCCAGTAGTGGGCCAGCGAGGTCCCTTCCAGGTAGCGGGCGACGGTTCGCTGCTGCTCGGCGTCCAGCTCGTCGCGCCACTGGTACGCCGTCTTGGCGGGATTCTTGAAGACGGCGTGGTAGCCCTCGTCGTGGGACGACGTCGAGGCCGCGATGAACTGCTCGGTCTGGGGGCCGAAGGCCAGGCCGCAGTAGTCGTAGATGCGGCGCACTTCCCGGGCCGGCTCGAGGCACAGATCCTCGTAGACCACGACGTGGAGGTCGCGTCCCTCCTTCAGCTCGAGCAGCGGCGTCTCGTTGGCCACGATCCAATAGATGAGCTCGCGTTCGAAGTCGGTGCCGTGCTCGTAGGCTTCGGCGTACTTCTCGTGCTCCGGCCGGGGGAAGGGGAGCACGGTGCTGGACAAGCGGCGCTTGTCCCCGAAACCCGTCCAGCCCTCGCGGCGTGCACCTCGGAGCCAGGAACTCAGATAGCCGCCCGGGTGGCGCAGGATCAAGACCTTGTGCATGTCGGGCAGCTGCTGGTGCATCCAGGCGAGCCGGAGGTTCGACGTCACGGACTTCCAGACGAACACGATCTCGTCCAGCGGTTGGCGCAGCAGAAGATTCGGAATCCGCAGCTTGGGGTCGCGTCGAACGCCCAGCTTGCGAAGCGTGCGGAGCCCCAGGTTCCAGGCGGCCCAGGGCGCGGGACGCAGGAAGTCCTTGCGAAAGTCCGGCGGCCGGATGAAGTGGAGGCAGTGGGTCCAGAACGCGGCTTCCAGGGCCGTTGCCAGCGTGTCCGCGTGCGCGGGTTCACCGGCGCCCGGGTCCAGGCGGCTGGGGAGGTCGCGAAACCAGGGCAGGGCGGCCCAGTTGTCCGGCTCGTGCTTGTAGAGGACGTTCGGGCTCGCGTCGAGCAGCTTGCCCAACCAGGTCGTGCCGCTGCGGCCGGCGCCCGCCACGAGGACGCACCGGGTGGAGATTTCGGAACGGGCGCTCATGCGGGGCCTCCGACCGTCGAGCAGACGGAGTCGACGGCGGCTCGTCCGCCACCCGGACGTCCGGCGCGCTGCAGGGCCACCGCCAGGCGGTCGATGTTGGGGGCGGCGGAGAACTCGTCCTCGACGCGGCGTCGGCCCGCCGCGGCCAACCGGCGGGCTTCGGCCGGGTTCTCGCAGAGTTGGACCAGGACGCGGGCCAGCGCCGGAACGTCGTCGGGCGCCACGACCCGGCCCGTCTCGCCGTCCTCCACCAGTTCTCTCACCGCCGGCAGGTCGCCGACCACGACGGGGAGGCCTGCGGCCATGGCTTCCATCAACACCACGGGCACGCCGTCGCGGTCGCCGAGCGCGTCGGTACGGCACGGCAGGCCCAGGAGATCGGCCTCGGCCATCAGCTCGCGAACGCGCGCGTTCGGAACCGAGCCCTCGAAGCGAACACGGCGCCGGACGCCCAGAGCTTCGACCAGCGCCTCCAGTGCCGCGCGCTCGTAGCCGTCCCCCGCGATCACCAGCCGCCAGTCGAGTTCGTCGTTCTCGAGCGTGCGGGCGAGGGCCCGGATCAAGGTGTCGATGCCCTTCTTCGGGATCAAACGGGCGACGGCCAGCACCGAGAAGGGCCGGCCGGCCTCGGGTTCGACACCGCGCGGAGACCACGCCCCGGGATCGACCCCGCAGCGAATGACCGGGTAGCGGTCGTCGTCGCCCGGCACCTGCTCGCGGTACCACCCGCGGTGCCAGTGGCTGATGCAGGAGACGAACTGCGCCCGCTCGAGCTTGCGCACCAGCAGCGTACGGCGATCGAAGAGGTCGTTGGCGTGCCCCACGAAGCTGAAGGGGATCCCGGCCTGGAGCGCGGCGTACATGCCGACGGTCGCCGGGCCGTTCGCGAAGTGGGCGTGCAGGTGATCGACCCCCTGGCGCCGCAGCCAGCGAGCCAGGCCCAGCGCGAGCCAGGCCTGGAGCCACAGCAACAGGCGCTTGCGCGCGCCGAGCGATTCGCCGGGCCACGCGACGTCGCAAAGAGCCCGACCCAGCGTGAGGCTGGAGCGCACGGGATGCCGCGCGATCTCGACGACGGCGCGACCGAGGGTGCGGGCGGCACCGGGCCCGAGCAGCGTCAGCGCCGGACCGGGAACGTCGGTGGCCTTGCGCGCGGCGTCGATCTCGTAGAGGGAGACGGGCAGCACCTCGAAGCCCCGCTGTCGGAGCCCTTCCGCCTCGCGATAGACGAAGGTTTCGCTGACCGCGGGGTAGATGGGGGCCAAGATCGCGATTCGACGACACGTCATGCGGGCGCTCCCACCGGCCGAGCCACCGGGCGGGCCTCGGCCGTGTGATAAACTTCGCGCCTCGATCCACCGATGACACTGCGGCAGGCGCAAGACCTCCGCGACCGGCCGGGAACTCGGCTGGAGACCGAATCGGGGACGGAAGCTGGAACCCTTTGGGCTCTCCGCGCCACGACCAGAGAAACCGGACGCCGAGGCGAAGGAGACAGACCCGCATGAGTGCCGCCGCATCCGAGCTCGACCTGTGGGCCTACTTGAATCCGATCGACGAGGCGGAGCTCCACACTCAGTTCCAGTCCGCCACACCCACGCGGTACTTCTGCATCGACAATTTCCTGCGCCCGGAGTTCGCCCGCGAGCTGGCGGAGGCGTATCCGAGCTTCGAAGACGCCAAGCCCCAGGGGCGCGAGTTCAAGTGGACGAACGAGCGGGTGAAGGTGCAGATCACCGACTCCGGACGCTTTCCGGAGCCGGTGGCCCGGCTCCACGAGATCGTGGCCAGTTCGGAGCTGCGGAGCCTGCTCGGCCGCGTCACGGAGATCCCCGACCTGCTGGCCGACCCGGAGCTGGCCGGGGGCGGCATGCACGTGATGGGTCCCAGCGGACTGCTGGACGTGCACGTCGACTTCAACATGCTTCGCGACCGGGGGCTTCACCGCAGACTCAACATTCTGGTGTACCTCACGCCGGACTGGCAGGAGGAATGGGACGGCTGCTTCGAGTTCTGGGATCCGTCGGTGCGGGTCCGCACCGCCAACCTGTTCCCCGTCTTCAACCGCTGCGTCCTGTTCGCCACCACCCAGGAGAGCTTCCACGGTGTCTCGGCCATCCGCTGTCCGGAGGGACGAACGCGCAACTCCTTCGCCTCCTACTACTACACCGAGGCTCCGCCGGCGGGCTGGGACGGGAAGTTCCACGACACCATCTACAAGCCGCGACCCGGCGAGTGGTACAAGGGGTACGTGCAGATGCCGCGCGAGAAGGTAACCCGCGGCATCATGCGCCGGGTCCGGCGGACGATTCGTCAGCTCAGGGGACAGGAGTAGCCTCCACCGCGAGCTCGGGGGCCTCGCGCAGGCGGTAGACGACGGCGAACGCGTCGTCCCGCGCGACGACTCGATACAGCGCGCCGCCGTCCAGCTTGTTCGGTTCGCGCTGCCACAAGGCGAAGCGCGCGGCCTCCTCATAGGCCGCGGCGAGACCGTCCCACACGATCCCCGCGGTCTCGTGCGGAGCGACGCCGGGCCCCTCCTTGACGACGACGAAGCGGGGGCGGGAGTCCATGATGCGGCGAATCTCGTCGCTCTGGTCCACCTCCAGCGCCGCCGCACCGGGCTTGCTCAGCAGGTGCAGAGAAAAGGGAAAGCGCGTGGGGATGGCGCCGCCGGCCAGGTGGTAGACCACGTGCTGGTAGTTGTAGACGTAGAGGGAGTCGCCCGGCTGCAGCTCTGCACGGATGGCGGCAGCCACGTGCCGCGGGACGTCGTCGCGATGGAAGTCCCCGTGAACGGCGTTGCGGGCCAGGCGCAGAGCGCGCCAGCCCAGCTCGCCGGCGGGTCCGGAAAAGAAGACGAAGGCCAGCAACAGCACCGCGAGGCCGGTGCGGCCGAACGCCGTCTGGCGGCTGGGGAAGGCCTGCAGCAGGGAGCCGGCGAAGAAGCTGAAGAGCAGGCACAGCGGCGGCAGCAGCTGCAGCAGGTGGTGATCGAAGAAGCGCCCCTGGGCGGCGACGCTCAGGCCGGCGAGTCCGAGCCAGGCGAAGAGCGAGCCCAACAGCGCGCGCTCTCCCGGCGAGGGCGCCAGGCGGGGCAGGGCCACGAGCACCGCTGCCGCCCCCACCAAAGCGCCGGAGAAGGCCAAGAGGGCGTTGGCCCCGCGAAGCAGTCCGGCGCCCGTGATTCCGACTCCGGCGTAGACCCAGTTGAAGACGATCGAGTTCTCGATCAGCACCGAGACCTGGCCCGTCCACCAGTAGGGCGCCATCTGAAGCAACAGCGTCGCGACGAAGGCGCCCCCGATCAGACTCCCCGCCTCCACGTAGCGGCGAATCCCGTCGGCGAGCGCGAGTCGCTGCCCATAGAGCAGAGCGGCGAAGACCAGCGCGAAGGCCAGGAGATCGAAGCCCACCACGAACTTGGTCCCGAACGCGAGCCCGAAGGCGCAGCCGCTGGCCAGAAAGCGGAGCGTGCGGGCCCGCAACGACTCGGTGCTGGCGCCCAGGGTGGCGTGCAGCAGACCCTGGAGGACCGCCGCGCCGAACACGATCTCGGTGTTCGTGGCCAATCCCCCGTTTACGGTGCAGAGTGCGGTGTAGGCGAGGGCGCCGACCCAGGGCCCGGGCAGCTGCGGCCACAGCTCGCGGTGGAGCCGGAAGATCGAGTAGGCGCCGATCGCCACGGAGAGGGTCCCGAGCAGGCGGATGCTGACGATCCCGCCCCCCAGCAGGAGCTGCGCCAGGGCGAAGAGCCAGTAGATGAGCGGCGGCTTGTGATCCCAGGACCCCTCGTAGGGCAGCTGGCCGGACAGCACCTCTTCGGAGATCAGGAGATACAGGCTCTCGTCCCAGTCGACGATCGAGTCGAACAGGACCGGAAGCCGAAGCAGCAGGGCGGTCGCGAGCAGGAGGAGAAAGACGACCCCGTTGCGGCGCTGCGGGCGGGCGGTGACAGCCATGACCCGGTCAGCCGCGCCTCAGGTAGCGGAGGTAGATGCGGGCGATCTCCGCGGGCGCGCGCAGGAAGTCGCCGGCCCGCACCTTCGACCCGGCGACGTCCCGCCACGACAGCAGCGGCAGCTCGTAGATCGCCTCGCTGACCCGGGGGCCGCCGTTCGCGCGCCGGCTGGCGATCATGCGCGCGATCACCTCGACGTCGAAGACCCAGTTGGTCGCGAACGGCTCGGCGAACAGGGAAGCGGTTTCGTCGCTGGCTCGAAACAGCTTGGCCCCGCACTGGGTGTCGTAGACGCGAAGCCGAAGCAGGTTCGAGACCACGGTGGCGAACACGCGGCCCAGGTAGTGGCGTCGGCTGTTGCGGCGGATCGAGCGGCCCAGCAGCTGGACGCGGGCGCCGAAGACCACGTCGCGCTGGGGATGCGTTTCGAGCACGTCGACGAAGCGCGGGATCTCCTCCAGGGGCGTGGAGAGATCGGCGTCCCAGTATCCGACGTAGCGAAAGCCGCGGCGGAAGGCCTCCAGCATTCCGAGGCGCACCGCGTCGGCCTTGCCGCCGTTCGAACCGCGGTCCACCACGCTGAAGCGCTGCGGGTCGCTCTTCTCCAGGGCGCGCAGCACGCGCAGCGTATCGTCGGTGCTGCCGTCGTTCACGAAGACGAACTGCAGCTCCAGGCCGTCGGGCCGGAACGCGCGAAACTGCTCGAGCGGGAGCCTGGCCGCCTCGTTGTAGCAGGGAACGACGATCCCGACCTCGGACACGGGCACCCTCCGCGACCTAGCGATCGGCTTCGAGCCGACGCGCGAGCGCCTTGCGATCCACCTTGCCGTTCGCGTTCAGCGGGAAGTCCGCGACGCGTCGGATCGCGCGGGGCTGCATGTAGCTCGGCAGCTGTCCCTTGCAGCCGGCGATGATGGCGGCGTCGTCGTGGGCGTCGTCTCCGACGAAGGCGACGATGCCCTCGGCGCCGCCGGCGGTGACGGGCCATCCCACGGCCACGGCCACGTCGACTCCGCCCACCCGCCGCAGGACGGCCTCGATCTCCCCGAGCTCGACCCGGTAGCCCTGGATCTTGATCTGGTTGTCCACGCGTCCGAGATACAGGAGGGGAGCGGATTCGTCCCGCGGCCGCCGCACCCGATCGCCGGTGCGGTAGTAGGTCTCCGTCTGCCCGGGCGGGACGACGAAGGCCGCGTCGGTGCGCTCGGGGTCCTCCCAGTATCCCAGGCTCAACTGGGGGCCGGCCATCAGCAGTTCGCCCGTTTCGCCCGGAGCCACCTCGCAGAGCGTCTCGTCGGCCACCAGCACTTTCATCCCAGGATACGGGGCGCCGATCGGGACCACCCCCTGCTCGGCGTCGGATGCCGCGGTCTCGGGGGCGAAGCGGTAGAGCGTGCACGCGATCGTGAGCTCGGTGGGGCCGTAGAGGTTCTCCAACACGGCGTTCGGCGCCGCCGCCGCCCACGCCTCGGCCAGGTCGAGGGGCAGCGCTTCGCCGCAGAAGAGCGAGAGCCGAAGACTGGGGTACTGCCCCGGCCGCAGCTTCCGGAGCTTCTTCAAAACGACCCCCGTCGACGGCACGGAGAACCAGACGGTGATGCCCGAAGCCTCGATGTAGGAGGACGGCATCATCTTTTGCTGCAGCGTCGGACAGCACAGACAGGCGCCGCGCTCCCACGCCACGAACATGTCGAAGACCGAGAGGTCGAACGTGAGATCGAACATCTGGGAGAAGCGGTCGTCCTCGGACACGCCATAGCGGTCCACCATCGCGGCGATGAACGCGGTGGCGTTGCGGTGCGCCACCATGACGCCCTTCGGCTGCCCGGTGCTGCCCGAGGTGAAGAGCAGGTAGGCGACGCCGTTCGGATCGACGGCTTCGGGCACCCAGTCGTCCGCCGAGGCCAGATCGCTCGCGCCGAGGAAGGTGTGGGCCGGCCAGCGCGCGGCCAGGGCCGCGGGATCCGGGGTGTCGGGGAGCAGCAGGATGCGGGGCTCGGCCACATCCGTCAGCAGCGCGTCGACGTGGGCCACGCTGGGGCCGTCGACCACCAGCACCTGGCAGCGGGAGCGCTCCAGCATGGCGCGGGTGCGATCGATCGGGAATGCCGGATTCAGAGGGACGTAGCCGTGGCCCCGGAACAGTGCTCCGAGAATGGCGGCGAACGCCGTGGGGCTGCGCTGCCCGAGCACGGCCGTGAGCGGAGGCTGCGCGTCGGGGAGCACCCGCGCCAACGTCGCCGCAATCGCGGCGGCGCGGGCGCGCAGCTCGGCGTAGGTCAGCGTGAGGCCGTCGACCTCCAGCGCCGGACGCTCCGGAAAGCGCTCGCTGGAAGCCAGAAAGCCGGATCGAAGTGTACGCAGCGACTCGGCCATCTCACCCGTCACTCCGTCTGCGCGAAGAACGCAGCGTAGAGGGCGTCGATGCTCGCCAGCGCCTCGGGCTGGATGTCGTCCACGTCCACGTCCTCGCCCTTCAAGCTCTCGACGAAGAGGACGAGCTCCACCACGTCCAGGGACGACAGGATTCCGTCGTCGAGAATGGGGGTGTCGTTCTGGAGCTTCTGGTCCGGGCCGGACTGCGCCCGCTCCAGGATCCAGGCCCGGAGGCTCTCCTTGATCTCGCTTTCGGACATCAGAGCTCCGGAGCCTGCTCGAGGATGCCCGTATCCAGGAAGTACTTGACCAGGCGCTCGGAGGCGCGCTCTCGATGGGCACGGCACGCCGGGTGCTTGAGCGCCGCCTGCCTCGCCGGATAAGCGTCGGGGATCGCGGCATCCCGGTACATGGACGGGTTGTAGAAGTCCGCCCACGACGACCGCATGTAGTCGCCGAGCCAGCTTCGCAGGCCGGCGAGGGTCTCCGCGGACCAGGTCGGCGCGAACTCCTCGAACAGGTCCTTCAGGAGCCGCCGACCGAAGGTGATGTGCCGGGCTTCATCGGCGTGGTGGATGTTGTTGATCTCGGCCACCAGCGGGTGCAGACGCTTGTCGCGTCCCATGGCGATGTTGTAGTAGTCGCCCAGCTCCTCGACGATCAGCACCTTGATGAAGAACGTCACGTCCTCTTCGCCCTTGGCGTACTCGCGCGGCAGCACCAGCTTCTTGTAGTTGTAGACCTTCCCCACGTAGCGGTTGCAGAAGTCCGCGAACATCACCATGTGCTTGTTCTCTTCGTCGAGAAAGTGGTGGATGTATTCGGTGACTTCCGGGTTGCGACGGGAGTACATCTGGTTGACCAGGCCCTGGATCAGGGGGCGCTCGCCCTGCAGCGTCAGGCTGAAGAAGTTCCCCAGCTCGTACCGGCTGAGGGTGCGCTGGGCGGGGAGGTCGAGCTCTTCCCAGGCCTCGGTGCCGTAGAGGGAGCACAGCTCGGGCGGCATGAACCAGGCCGAGTCGTCCAGCGTGTCGGGCCACTCGATGCGCGAGTAGACGTCCCACAGGTGCTTGACCGACTGGTGAGAGAGGCGCACAGCGAGCGCGGTGGTGGCATCCATGGCGGGGCCCAGCTCCTCCGATCGATTGGCTCCCTGGCGCGCGCGGGACCCGGTCGAGTGGTATCGGGTGGGTGTCCTCAGTCCCGGGATAGGTGACACCCCTTGCTCCCAACCCCTGGGAAAGTGTGGGAAAACCCTGCCTCCACCGAACGGCGCGCTCCTCTGGGGAGCTCGGAGTCTCGCGCCAGGATAGCGCCCGGGGGCGTCTCGGGGGTGCAAGTCCCGCTGCAGGGCCGCGAAATGGGTACAGGATCGGGGCCCGGGGACTACATCCGCATGGGGCCGTGACCGTCCATGTTCGTGAGGTGCAGGCCCCCGCCGGCCTTCTCGAAGGGCTCGAGCGCCTTGGTGAGCTCCGGCGAGGCGGCGAAGATGCGCCGGTCCGGGAGGTTCACGAAGCCCTGGGCCGCGAAAGCCGCCACCCAGGCGGGGTGGGCCTGATTCGAGAAGATGAGGTCGACTCCCCGCTGCTTCAAGAACTGCACGGCTGCGGCCACGACGCTGCCGGCGTCCTCCGGCCGAGCCAGGGCGTCGATGACGGACCCGACCCGACAGTCTCCGAAGCGGACGTCTCCCTCCATGGGGGTGTCGAGGACGGCGACCCAGCCGAGGGTGTGCCCATCCCGGCGCACCCGCAGCTTGATGGCGGGAGGCCAGTGCCCGTCCTTCAGCAGCAGGTTCATGGTCGCGGCGTCCCGGTAGGCGATCAGCGCGTACTCGTCGCGACAGCTTTCCCAGAGCTCGTCGGCCCAACTCCCGAACTCCGAGAAGGGCTCGGCCTCGGCCGCGGGGGCGCCGCCGCCCCGCACGCGCAAGGCCGCGTGCAAGAGCTTCAGGCCCAACCCACCGAGGCCGGAGAACGCCAACAGGTCCAGGGCGAAACGCCGCGCGGGCGTTCCCCGCAGATAGGCGTTCTGGCGCAGGAACCGGAACGGCCGCACGACGGCCAGACAGAAGGGCGTGCCGTGGAGCTGCCAACCCAGCCGGCGCAGCATCTCCAGCATGGGCTGCTCGAGCCCGCCGTGCCCCCAGCTGTAGAGCAGCGGGTACTTCTTCAGCATATCCCGAATCAAGCGCAGCCCCAGCGTGTTGTAGCGGCGGCTCAGGATCCCCTCGGTGATCGGGCCCTGCCAGTCGGTGACCGTGCGGTCCTCGCCGCGACAGCGAAACTCGTGCGGCTTGAGGGCGAAGGCGCCGCGGACCCACTCGCCGTCCTCGATGGCCAGGTGATGCTCACGCCAGGTGCGCTGGTCTCCCTCCTTGGGGACCCAGGCGTCCACCGGGCTCTCGTACCAGCGCCAGTGGACCCCGCCTTCCTCCATGCGCCGATTGAACGCGCGCACGGCGTCGGTCCAGGCCTCGGTGTACGGCACCACCTCGATCGCCATCCACAACCTCCGTCGACCACAGGGGCGCAGAGCATACCCGCGCCCGCCCGGCGGCGCCGGAGCGGTTAGGTGCTCCGCAGCCGCGGCCACAGGCGCCGTGCCACCAGCAGGGCGATGGGCGCCAGCAAGACGATCCCGAGCCCCAAGCTCACCAAGGGCAGGCTCCCGAAGCCCAAGCGAGCGGCGACGGGAACCGGCAGCCACCAGGCCGCCGCGGCCAAGGCGAGGCCCAGGAGCGTCTGCCGAACGTCTCCGGCCCAGACCGAGAACCCCTCGCGCTGGAGGCGCCAGGCCACCACGGCGTTGCCGCAGAACGCGCCGGCCGCCACGCCCAGGATCAGTCCCGGAAGTTCGCCGACGCGATAGCCCAGCACGCAGGCGACGCCCGTGGCGAGCGTCTTCACCACGTGGGAGAGGGCCCAACTCCGAGAGTCGCCGAGCGCCAACAGCGCGCGCCCCGAGGACTCGTGCAGAAAGCCCCACCAAATCGCCAGCATCGACAGCTGGGCGATCCAGCCGGCATCGGCGTAGCGCGCGTCGTAGAGGAACGAGAAGAAGGCCGGCGCGACGAAGCCGGCGGCGGCGATGGCGAGTAGCCCGACGGGCAGGACCACGCCGCGCGCGGCGCGAAAGTCCCGGACCAAGACGTCTCGCCCTTTGCGATGAGAGGCGGCGAGGGCGGGCATCAGCACGGTCTGAATGATGCGGCCGGAGACGTCGCGCACGACTCCGGCCAGCAGGATGCCGATGCTGTAGACGCCGAGCCGTTCGAGCGGCAGCAGCTTGCCCAGCAGCGCCACGTCGAGCCGCAGCGCCAGGAACGTGAACAGGGTGCTCACGAAGATCCACTTGCCGAAGGAGAGGATGTCCGCCGCGGCGCTTCGGTCCCAGCGCAGCCGATTGCCGGGCCCGGGGATGGCCCAGTGCGAGAAGGCCAGCCGCACCGCCGCGGCCACCAAGCCACCGGCCACCAGCGCCCAGACGGAACGGGTCCACCACGCCAGCACGACCATGGCGACCAGCGCCGCCGCCTGTCCCGCCAACTCGCTGGCGACGACGCGGCCGAGCCGAAGGCCGCGGGTCTCGGTCACCAGCTTGGTGGAGAAGAGACCCTGGAGGACGGCGGCGAACGTGGCCACGGCCAGCAGGGGCGTCAGCTGGGGCTCGCCGTAGAACGCGGCGACGGGCCAGGCGATGGCCACGCCACAGGCCCAGAGCGCGCACCCCCGCAGCAGCTGGAGCGTCCAGGCCGTGTCCAGAAAGTCCCGTTCCTCACCCCGCGCGTGACGGATGAGCGCGGGCTGGATCCCCACGTTGGAGACCATCTGCAGGCCGTTCTGAAACAGCCGCACCAGCTCCATCAAGCCGAACGCCTCGGGAAACAAGAGGCGCGAGAGAATCAGGTTCGAGAGCAGCCGGAGCCCCTGAGCGGCCCCCTGGCCCACGACGTTCACCAGCGCACCACGCGCCGCGCGTCGCGCCAGCGTCGGCTCCGGGGAGGGCCCAGGCGGCGCGGGCGCGCTCACGGAGCCTTCGCCTCGGGTCCCTTGTATTCGATCAGCGCGCCGGGCCGACCGCGCAGGACGCGATTCCACGCGAAGCCGAGTGCGCCCCACAACTCCGCGAACTTCGACACCACGCAGGCGGCGGCGTAGAGGCGGGCATCGGAAGCGGACCAGCGCGTCGCGGCATCGCGGTAGATGCGCCACGCCAGCCACGCGTAGGCGCACACGGCGAGCCCCGCCAGTGCCGCCCACAGCAGCAGTGCGCTCGCCACCGTCGCGCACGGGACGACGCCTCCCCAGAAGGCCACGGAAGCCAGGTGGCGTACGCGCCGGCGATCGGGCGCCCGGCGCTGCCGCACGACCAGTTCGGCATAGGCGTGGCCGGCCCGCACCTGACGTCGCCACCACTGGGAGAACCGCTGCAGGGCGGCGTCGTGCCGCGTCATCTCGCGATCCAGCCGCAGGATGCGCCCGCCCGCCAGGCGCAGGCGATGCGCGAACTCGGGATCCTCGCCCGCGATCAGGCTCTCGTCGTAGCCCCCCGTGCTCGCGACCCAGCTCGCGCGCACCAGCACGTCGCCGCCGAACGCCTGGGCCTCGCCGATCGGGGTGTCCCACTCCAGATCGATCAGGCGGTTGTAGCGGCTGGCGTCGGGGTGGCGTTCGCGGCGGCGGCCGCAGACGGCCACGCACTCGGGTTGGCTCTCCAGGGTGGCGCGGGCCGCGTCGATCCAACCCGGGGCCAGCTCCGTATCTCCGTCGAGAAATTGGACGAACGCCAGCTGGGGATGGGCCTCGGACAGGGCTCGAAAGCCCTCGTTGCGTCCGCGCGCCGCCGTGAACGGGCGCGCGGGATCCAGCTCGACCACCTGGGCGCCCAACTCGCGCGCCCGCTCCGGGCTGTGGTCGCTGGAGCCACTGTCGACGTAGACCACCGGCCCGCCGCACTCCGCCAGCGAACGCAGGCAGCGCAACATGCGCTCGCCCTCGTTGCGCCCGATGACGACGAAGCCCAGCGAGGACGCGGCTTCGCCAGGCGGACGGGATTCTTCCAAGGCGACCCCCCTGGCCTGGAAGCATCGGTGACTTCGAGGCCAGGGGGTAGCAGAAAACGCGTTACTGGAGGAGCCAGGCGCGCGGTCGGGTCGGACCTACGGCAGCAGCACTGGCGGGGCCGGCGCGGTACCGCCACCCCCCCCACCACCGCCGCCGCCACCACCGGTGGAGGGCGGCGCGCAGGTCTCGCCGGCCAGCGCGTGGGCGCCGATGTCGAAGCCGGCGCTGCGGCAGCGCTGGAAGAAGTCCGTGTGGACGAAATTCCGCGTGTTGCGGCTGTCCGTGGCGAAGTTGTAGCCGTTGCCCGCCGGGCCGGTTCCGGGCAGCGTGGCGGAGCGGAGTCGGAAGCTCTCGGGCGTCGTGCGACCGGCGGGCGGCACGGCGGCGACGAAGGGGTTGCCTTCATAGCGGCCGGCGGCGGTGCCCCCACTCACGGCGTTGCTGCCCCCGGCCGAATTCCAGCTGGAATCGACGCCCACTGAGCCGCCCATGTTCGGCGCGTAGACCAGGTTGTTGATGCACTGATGCCCGGCCCCCGGCGCCGACGGGCACATCTGCAGTCCCGACCGAAAGCCGTTGCCCAGGTAGATCGTGTTCTGCAGGAACCACACGTTGTTCGTGTGGAGCCCCCCCGCATCCTGGCGCTCGACGCTGACGAACTGGGGGGCGAAGCCGTCCGGCAGACCCTGCAGATCGAAGATGTTGTTGCGGATCGTCACGTCGCCGCCCTCGACCTGGAAGCCCCGGACCAGCCCGTTGAAGCTCTCGCCGCTGAAGTCGACGGTCCAGAAGTTGCGCTCGAAGACGAAGTCCTCGACCTGGCTCCCCGGCGCGCCGTTGTTGCACTCGTCGTGCTCGCAGATGCGGACCAGATTGCCGCCGCCGGCGGTCTGGTGAAACCGGTTGTCGGAGACGATCACGTATTGGCTCGGCGTGGACGGCGTGCAGACTGCATCGGTGGGGTCGCAGCCGCGGAACTGGATGGGGTTGCGGGAACCCGCGGTGCCCGTGAAGTAGCTGTGCTGGATCACCGCGCGGTTCGTGTGGATCGATCGCACGTTGAACTCGGACGAGGGCGCCTTGTTGGTGTCGATGTCGAGCCCCATGAACATCGAGCGGGTGTTTCGCAGGAACACCGAGGAGCCCTGTCCGCCCTGGGGACGGATCGTGCACTTGAAGTCCACCAGCGCGGTCTCCGACGGAAAGCGCGGGTCGCTGGGCGAGTTCATGGTGATGCACTGGTGCCAGTTGGAGATCTCGACGTCGTAGATGGTGTCGCGACGAACGCCGAAGCCGCCGGCCCGCATGAAGGCCGTGCCGGCGCGTCCCCGCAGCTCGAGGCCCGCGATGGTCCAGCCGCTGTTGAAGATGATGCCCGAGGTGTTGTTGGAGAAGCTGCCGTTCTCGCTGTTGAGTACCGGTCGCTGGCCCGTCCCGAAGGCCCCGATCTGCGAAGGATTCGATTCGGCGCCGGGCAGACTCACGCTGCGGCTGTGGGTGAACGTGTCGCCGCGGCGATACAGGGTCCGGCGCCCGGCGCCCGTCTGGACGGAGCTGTCGAAGCTGGCGTTCGTGACGCGTTCGGCGCCGGCGGGGCAGCCCGCGAAGTTGCCGCTGCTCGACACGCAGCGGGTGCCGCCCGCGTAGGCCGTGTCCGGGTCTTCGACCCGGACCGTGGTCGTGCGGGTGGCGCCGACCCCGTCCGGGTTGGAGAGCGTCAGTTCCACCGTATAAGTCCCGGGCTCGGTGAACAGGTGGCCGGCCACGCAGCCCTCGGCGTAGTTCTTGCTCTTCCCGCTGAGGGACCAGGAGCCCGAGTTCGGGTCGCCGAAGTCCCATTCGCAGCGCACCGTGTGGAAGGCCCGCGCAAAGTCGGGGTCGCGCACGTCGCTGGCGTCGAAGACGACCGCCAGGGGGGCGATGCCGCTGGTGCGCGTCGCCTGCAGTGTGGCCGTCGGAGCGGCGCTGGCCGCGCCGGCGAGGCAGAGGATCGCACCGGCAACCCATCCGAAGGTTCCCAGCCGGCTGGAGCCCCGTTGTCGTTGGCCCATGGAGTCTGCCTCCCCTCGTGCCTCGGGCCAGGGCCCGGGCATTCGACGCGACTCGGCCGTGCGGGACCGAGGTCGACGTCCTGCGTTGTTGCCCACCGAGGGTTCGAACCCTCGGCCACCACCGCTTGTTCCGCTCGGCGTCTCGCTCGTCGGATAGACTCGTCGGACGGGCTGGATCTTCCCCATGTGACGACTCTCACAGGTCCGCAAGTCGAAGAACCGCATTGGGCGCGATAGGGTAGCGGTCCTCTTACCGGGCGCTGAAACGCGCTGAAACCGTCCCCTTCGGGGACCGGCTGGGGGTTTCCCATTCGGAGCAGTCACGCTTTGAAGCGAGTGGCCGGACTGGGAGCGATTCTGCTGGCAGGCATGGGCTTCGCCGCGCTGGTGCTGGAGCTGGGCGTCGTGCTGCTCTTGGGAGAGCAGCCCAAGTTCCCCCGGCGCGTGGTGGGTGCGGAGTTCGGCGTTCGCATCAACGAGCCCGGCGCCCGCTACCGACATCAGTCGTCCGAAGTGGACGTGGAGTTCGAGATCAACGCCCGGGGGTTGAGGGCGCCCGAGGACTACCCCTACGCGAAGCCCGGCGGCGTCCGGCGGGTCGTGTCGCTGGGAGATTCCTTCACCGTCGGCTACGAGGTCGAGGTCGACGAGGTCTTCTCCGCCGTCCTGGAAGCGGGCTTGCGCGACCGGGGCGTGGCCGTCGAGGTGTTGAACGCCGGCGTCTCCGGCTACAGCAACGCCGAGGCGCTGCTCTACTTCCGCCGCGAACTCGTCCGCTACCAGCCGGACGCGGTGCTGCTCTCGTTCTACGGCAACGATCTGGTGGACAACGTCCGCTCGGGGCTGTTTCGGTTGGAGGCGGGCCAGCTCGTGCAGACGGCCGATCGCTACGTGCCGGCGGGCGGCCTGGGCAACTGGCTCAATACGAATCCCGTGTTCAACTGGTTCTCGGAGCACTCGAACGCCTTCGTGTTGGCGAAGGAGCGGGCGACGTTTCTGCTGAAGGCCGGTGCCGTCGAGGAGAACCGCGAGCACCTCGAGGGCGAGGGCAAGGGGAATGGCGCCGACGGCGACGCCCGGCTGCGCGAGCAACGCCGGCTGGCGGCGGCGATCCTGACGCAACTGGCGGAAGAGACTCGCACGCTGGGCATCCCGCTCGTCCTCCAGAGCATTCCGGTCCCGAATCGGCCGCAGAATCCCGAGCGGCTCCTGGAGCTCTTCCCCGTCGAGGAGTTCGAGCCGCGCCCGGACGTCTTGTGGTTTCCCGCAAAGCGGGTCCTGGATCCCCTGATCGGCCGCGAGAAGCTCTACCACGAGCGGTCGCACGGGCACTGGACGCCGCTGGCCCATCGCCTGGCCGGCAGCGCGCTGGCCGAGGTCTTCATCGAAGAGGTCGGATGGGGGTCTCCGGCGGCGGCGCCGTGAAGCCGTTGGGGCGCGGCTCCGCGACTTCGTCGGGCGCCGGCCCGGCGTCGCGCGAGTTTCCTCCCGCGCGGTTGCGGGGCCGCCGCGCCTGCTTGGGCAGCCGGTGGGCCAAGCTGTAGAGCGCTCCGGACATGAAGATCGGATAGCTGCTGTAGAAGCCGTTGGGCAGCTGGTCGAGCGCGCGGACGATCACGATCAACATCAGGCCGGCCATCAGCGCGCGGTCGCGGCGGCTGCGGATGCGTCCGAGGGATCGGAAGCCCAGGACGACGGGCAGCACGTAGAGGCCGAAGGCGCAGATGAAGCCCACCATCCCGCGACTGCCCAGCTGGATGATCCAGTAGCCGTCGGGCACCGACGGGGGGATCCCCGTCTCGGGGTCGTACACCCAGTTGCGGCTGTAGCCGCCCCAGCCGAAGACGAAGCGCTCGCGGGCCTTGGCCAGCATGCGTTCCTCGTTCTCGAAGCGGTAGTTGAGCGACTTGGCGCGGTCTTCGCTGAAGCCCGCCGAGAATTCGACGATGCCCCGCCACGGAAACAGCTCGGCCAACCGAATCGGCGGGTAGAAGGTCACGAGCACGCATCCGGCCACGGCCACCGCCGCCAGCGTGCGAACCGGAGACAACAGCAGCAGCGGATAGGCGATGACGCCCCACACCATCGCCGCGACGCTCTTGCACAGGACGAGCAGCACCGTCAGGTAGGGGGCGGCCAGCCGCCCGGTGATCGTGAACAGGCGCCGAGGCAGGGTGACCACGGGCATGCCCGCTCGGGCCAGGGCCGCGGCGGCGATCACCGCCGTGGCCATGAAGATCCCGACGGCGATGCCGCTCGGCATGAACATCATGGGCCGGTATCCGCCCCAGCGGTTGGCCTTGGCCATGGTGTTGGGATGGAAGCCGTAGGCCCAGTGGTGGAGCTGAGGGCTCATCCGCAGCTCCACGAGGATGCCGAGGGTGTACACGAGCCCCGCCAAGGCCAGCAGCGTCATCATGTCGCGCAAGTCCTTGGAGTCCCGGAAGAAGCAGCGGCCCAGGAAGAACGGCAGGCCGTAGGTGAGCGCGTCGGTGATGCAGGCCGACACCAGCTCGAAGGGCTGCATGCCCGGCACGTGTCGCGGTCCGTACCGCAGCGGGTCCATATTGGTGAAGACGGTCGCGGCGCCCCCGACGAGCATCGCCATCACCAGCCACTCGGGGACGGTGGTGCCCGGCCCCTGGCGGCGCAGGCGGCGCGGCGCCAGGTAGAGGGCCGCCGCCAGAACGCCCAGGTAGCTGATGGGCTCCTTGCCGAGGACCGGCAGCCCCGGCAGATCGAACGCGATGCGCTGGGGCAGGAACATGGCGGCGCCGAGGATCAGGCCGAAGGCGGCCACCGGCGGCCGGAAGCGGCGGAAGACGTAGAAGCAGAGCGGCACGAACAGCAGCAGCGAGAGATAGGCGAGCGGGTTGGCGTAGGCCGCGCTGTACATGACTCAGCCGCGGGCACCCGGCAACAGAGGCAGGCTGCGAGCCCGGCGCCCCGTGGCCGCGTAGAGGGCATTGGCCACGGCGGGGGCCACGGGAGGCGTGCCGGGCTCTCCGACGCCGCCCGGGCGGGCGTCGCTCTCCAGCAGGTGCACCTCGACCCGCGGCGCCTCCGCGAGGCCGAGAATCCGGTAGTCGTGGAAGTTGCTCTGGGCGACGGCCCCGTCGCGGACGTCGACCTTGCCGAACAGCGCGCCGGAGAGGCCGAAGAGCGTGCCTCCCTCCATCTGCGCGCGGACGGTGTCGGGGTGCACGACGGTGCCGCAGTCGACCGCGCACACGATCCGGTCCACCCGGAACTCGTCTCCGTCTCCCGCGGAGACTTCCGCCACCTGGCAGACGGTCGTCTCGAAGGCGGTGTGCAGCGCGAGTCCCCGCCCGCGGCCTGCGCCCGGGGGTGCGTCCCAGCCGGCGGCCGCGACGGCGGTCTCCAACACGCGTCGTCGCCGTGGATCTCCGGACAGCAGGTGCCTTCGGAGGGCGAGCGGGTCCTTGCCGCCGGCGTGGGCGATCTCGTCCAGGAAGCTCTCGACGAAGAAGGCGGTCTGGGAGTTCCCCACGGACCGCCACCAGCCGATGGGCAGGGCCGCCGGCACGGACGTGTATTCCACGCGCTGGTGGGGAATCGCGTAGAACCCGCGGTCCGCTCCCTCGACCGCCACGCGCGACGCGGGGGCGTCGAGCCAGTAGGGCAGCCGCCCGGTGGCCGCATCCGGCAGGGCGTCGGGGACCAGGCCGGCATCGAGCTGCCGCTGCAGCCAGCCCCCGGCCCCCTGGAGCCAGAGCGGTGAGTCGCGCGCTTCCCAGTGCGGGCCGGCGATGCGCTGCCGCAGCGAGATCGGCCACCCCTCGGCGTCCAGCTCCGCCCACAGGCGGGCCGCGAAGGCGGGCCGGTAGTAGTCGTGGCGGACGTCCTCTTCGCGGGACCACAGGATCTGCACGGGCCGGCCCACGGCGCGGGAGGCGCGGGCGGCCTGGAGGGCCGCGTCGGGTTCGAAACGACGGCCGAAGCCGCCCCCCAGGTAGGTGGTGTGGAGCCGCACTCGGTTCACCGGGAGCTCCAGCTCGCGGGCCAGGGATTCGCGCAGCCGTTTCTGCGCTTGGGTGGGAGCCCAGACCTCGCAGCCGTCCGGCCGGGCGTCCACCGTGCAGTTCTGCGGCTCCATCGTGAGGTGGGCCAGGAAGGGCACTTCGTAGTCGGCCTCGACGCGCGACGCGACGGCGCCGTGCGCAGCGGGACCGCCGTGCTCGCTGGCCGTGACCCCGGCGGTCTCCAGCTCGGCCCGGAGCTTGGCGGCGAAGGCGTCGCTGTCGAAGCCGCCCGCCGAAAACGCGGGGCGGGCGGCGTCGAGTCCGCGGCGCGCCTGCCAGTAGTGATCGGCCAGGACGGCGATGCCGTCCGGGAGCTCCACCACTTCGCGCACGCCGGTGACCGCCAGGGCGGCCTCCCGGTCGAAGCCCTGAAGCGCACCTCCGCCCGCCGGCGCGCAGGAGACGGCGCCGTACAGCATGTCCTTCACCCGGACGTCGATGCCGAAACGAGCGCTGCCGGCCACCTTGGCGGGAACGTCGACCCGCGGCACCGAACGCCCGATCAGCCGAAAGGCAGCCGGGTCCTTCAGGCGCGGTCGCTCCGGAACGGCGAGCGCCTCGGCGCGGGTCGAGACGTCGGCATAGGCGACCCGGCGACCGCTCGCCGGATGGAGCACGTGACCTTCGGCGGTCTGGCATTCGCCCGCTGGAACGCCCAGCGCCTCGGCCCCGGCGCGAACCAGCATCTCGCGGGCGGCGGCTCCGGCCTGGCGCAGGGGTTCGAACGATTTGCGCACGCTCGAGCTGGCCCCCGTCGACATGGGTCGCGACGGCCCCGTCTGCACGGGAAAGGCGACGCGGACGCTCTGCCAGTCGACGTCCAGCTCTTCGGCCAACAGCATGGGCAGGGCGGTGTGGATCCCCTGGCCCATTTCCGACTTCTCCACGAACAGGGTGGTGACGCCGTCGACGCCGATCAGAATCCAGGGACCGAGGGACGCCGGACCGGCCGCCCGGGCCGACCCCGGCGCGAACCCCAGCAGCAGCCCCGCGGTGGCCCCGCGCAGGAAGTCACGCCGCTTGAGCTTGATGAGCGCCGGCACGCTCAGTCCCCTCCGGCGGCGCGGCGAATCGCTCGGCGAATGCGCGGGTAGGTTCCGCAGCGACAGAGGTTGGTGATCGACGCGTCGATCTCGTCCTCGCTCGGATCGGGGTTCTCGGCCAGCAGCGCGGCGGCGGCCATCACCATGCCCGGTTGGCAGTAGCCGCACTGGGGAACCTGCTCGGCGATCCAGGCGCGCTGCACCGGGTGGTCGGCCGCGGCGGCCAGCCCCTCGATGGTGGTGATGCGCTGGCCCTCCACCTGGCCCACCGGAACCGTGCAGGCGCGGAGCGCGCGACCGTCCACGTGCACCGTGCAGGCGCCACAGCGCCCGATGCCGCATCCGAACTTCGTGCCCGTCAGGTTGAGCCAGTCGCGCAGCACCCACAGCAGCGGCGTGTCGGCCTCGACCGCGAGCTCGACTTCTCGACCGTTGACCGTGAGGCGCATGCTGGGCCGGTTGTCCTTGGGAGGGTGGGAAGAGCGTCGCGAACCGGGAGCGGGTGTCAAGCCGAGCCGTTCGCCGGGCGGCGGCGCGGGAAGAGCGTGTAGCGGAGGAAGTCCCGGAAGAAGTGGGGTGGCTGGGGATAGGGCTTGCGCTGAAGCCAGCACTTGGCGCGACCGAGCAGGAAGCCCGTGATCCACAGCGCGTTGGCCAGCCACAGCTGCAGCCGTCCGTGGTTCTTCAGCCAGTAGTGCCGGCGGCTCTCGAACCAGTAGGGCGGGCGGCGCCGGCTCCAGTCGGTCCAACCGGTGGAGGCCGAGCCCACGTGCTGGACGCGGCTGCTGGGGACGTACCAGGTCGCCCAGCCCGCCGCCTGCGCGCGCCGACAGAAGTCGGCCTCCTCGAAGTAGAGGAAGTAGCGCTCGTCGAAGGGCCCGATGGCCTCGAAGACCTGGCGCCGAATCAGCATGCTGGCGCCCGCCAGCCAGTCGACCCGCGTGTCGGTGTGGGGCACGGGTTTGGAGACCACCCAGCGATCCAGCAGCCGACTCACCACGCCGAGGCCGAGGCGGTTCTCGAACTCCGCGGGCAGCGAGTGGAAGCGAAACGCCGTGTCGTGGGTGGCGCCGTCGGTGCCGTAGATGTGGCTGCCGGCGATCCCCGCCTGGGGGTGGGCTTCGAGAAACTCCACCAGGAGCGCCAGCGCACCGGGATCGGGCTCGGCGTCGGAGTTCAGGAGGTAGACGTAGTCGACCGGCGGCCCGGTCTCGGCGGCGGCGCGCACCCCCTGATTGACTCCGTAGGCGAAGCCGCCGTTGCGAGGAGACGCCACCAGGTGGACGCGCTCCTCGGCTCCGAGATCGCGGACGGCCGCCTGGAGCTTCTCGAAGGAGCCGTCCTGCGAGTCGTTGTCCACCAGGATGACGCGGCTGCCGGGGAGCCCCTCGAGTTCGCGCAGGCTGCTCCGCAGGGCCGCCAGCGTGAGCTCGGGCGTCCGGTAGTTGATGACGACGACCGCCAGCCGCATCAGGTGGGGAGATCCCCTTGCTGCTCGACGGAGCGGTCGATCACCTCGCGCATCTTGGCCGCGAGCACGCGCACGTGGGGCTCGAGCACCATGCTGTCGTGGTCCCCTGTGACCTCGTAGACCTCGACGGGATTCGGCACGTGGAGCCCCCAGAGATTGTCCTCGGCGACCCACACCCGCTTGTCGTTCAGGTACATGCCGGGGCGCACCTCGTAGGCTTCGTCGAGGCTCGGGCGGAAGAGCACCAGGTGCCCGTCGTAGGCCTCCTCGGCGTAGTGGACCAACGCCTCGCGGAAGGCCTTCTCGATCTCCGAAGAGCGGAACTCGGCCGGAGACAGGTCCACCGGGGCGGCCACGGGGGCGGGCTGGCGCCGCTGGCGCTCCCATTCGATGCGGCGGCGCACCCACTCGACCAGGTAGCCGGCGCCCTTGCGCTGCAGCCGGCGCCAGTGGAGCCGCAGCAGGTCGCCGCGGGTGATGGGGGGCTGCTTCGCCGTCAGGCTGTCCAGCAGGATCACGCAGCCCACGGTCTCCCCTGCGGCGCGCAGCTGCTGCGCCATCTCGAAGGCGGTGATGCCACCCCCGGAGAAGCCACCCAGGTAGTAGGGGCCCTCGGGCTGGATCTTGCGGAGCTCCTCCAGGTAGTCCCGCGCCATGTCCGGGAAGCGTCGGTGCGGTTCGTCGTCTCCGAGCAGGCCCTTCGCCTGCACGGCGTAGACCGTCTGGTCCGAGCCCAGGTGCGTGGCCACGTGCCGCAGGTTGAGCACGTTGCCGAACATGCCCGCCACCAGGATGAAGGGCGGGCGCGAGTCGTCGCCGCGCTGGAGCGGCACCAGGTAGCGGAAGCGTTCGCGCGGCTTGGCGGCCGCGGCCTCTTCCTGTCCCAACTCGACGCCCAGGTCGTCCCGGATGAGCTCTGCGCAGCGCTCGATCGTGGGCGCGTCGAAGAGCACCGAGAGGCCGTACTCGAGGTTCCACTTCTTCTTGATCTTGGAGAAGAGCCGCACGGCGATGAGGGAGTGGCCGCCCAGCTCGAAGAAGTCGTCGCGGATGCCCACCTTGTCCAGGCCCAGGAGCTCCGCCCAGTAGGCCGCCAGGCTGCGCTCCACCTCGTCCCGCGGCTCCAGGTACTCGCTGTCCAGCTCCGGCCGCTCGAAGGCCGAGGCCTCCGCTTCGCCGCTGGGCCGGCTCGAGCGATAGCGCTCGACCAGGCCCCGCAGCTCGATGGAGGAGACGAAGAGCTGAGGCCAGCGCGTGTCGGCCAGGATCCGCTCCAGGGCATCCATGCCCTCGTCGGGGCGAATGCCCAGGTCGTACGACTCCTGGAAGACGCGCTCGGCGGCGGAGAGCCGGTGTCCGTCCCCGGCGCCACCGTCCGTCTCGCGCGCGCCGGTCTGGCGGTCGGCGGCGAATGCCTGTTCGTCGGTCAGGCGCTTGACGGCGAACCCTTCGACTTCCACCAGCACGCGGCCGTCTTCGTCCGCGAGCGTGACGTCGAAGGTGGCCACGTCTCGGCTCTCGTCGTTGTCCGCCCGGCCGCGCGCGTGGCTCACGAAGCGCTCCGGCAAGGGGCCGTGGATGTGCACCCGGTCGTAGCCGATCGGCGCGTACAGCTGCCGCCCCGTGTAGCCGGGGATCAGCGGCGAAGCGAAGCCCGTCGCGATGTCCAACAGCGCGGGGTGCAGGGGATGGCTCGCGAGATCGGCCCGGGCCTGCTCGCCCGCCTCGATCTCCGCCAGGGCCTCGCCGCGGCCGAAGCGCAGCACGCGGGCGCACTCCCAGCGCGGACCGAACCGCAGGTGGGCCTCCTGCGACGTGCGCACGGTGGCCCCCGCCTCGGCCTCTTGCACCTCCGGACAGCGCGCCCGGATCGCGTCGACGTCGAGCGCCGTGGGCGCCGCCGCCGTCGTCTTGGCCACCGAGCCCTGGGCGTGGAGCTGCCATTCGCGCTCGCCCGCCAGGCGACTTTCGACTTCGAAGTCGTGCCCCGTTGCGTCGGGCGAGAGCAGGACCCGCATTTCCACCGTCTCGCCGTCCGGGACCGCCAGGGGCGCGACGAAGAGCGCATTGCGGATCTCGACGTCCCCGGTGTCCTCGATCTCCGCCAAGGCGCCGTGTGCCAGGGCGAGATAGCCGGTTCCCGGAATCAGCGCGTGTCCGGCACCGGTCCGGTGCTCGTCCAGAATCCAGCGCGACCGGCTCTCCAGCTCGGTCGAGAACACGATCTCCTCGCCCGCGTCGAGCAGCTGCGTGTCCAGCAGCGGGTGGGCGGCGGGGCGTCCCAAGCCCTGGTCTCCCGCCAGGCGCCGATGGGTCTCGACGGCGAGGCCCACGTCCCGCCAGACGCCCCAGTCGATGGCCACCACGCGGGGGCCGGTCTGGGTGTCGCAGTGCTGGGCAAAGGCGTTCAGGAAGGTGCTGGCGGCGACATAGTCGACCTGGCCCGCCGCGCCCAGCTTGCTGCTGGTCGAGGAGAAGAGGGCGAAGAAGTCCAGCTCCTCGCCCTGGAGCAGGTCGTGGAGCAGCAGGGTGCCGTGGACCTTGGGCGCGAACACCCCTTCGATCGAGGCTTGCGTCTTGGCTTGGATCGGCCCGTCGTCCAGCGCGCCCGCGGCGTGGAACACGCCGTTCAGTTGGCCGAAGCGCTCCTTCACCGCGGCCAGGGCCTCGCGCATGGACACCACGTTGGCCACGTCGCCGGCGAGCACCAGGATCTCCGCGCCGAGCGACTCCAGCTCGAGGAGCTGCTTGAGCTTGCGCGCCGTGGCGTCGTTGGAGCCGTGGGACGCCAGCCAGGCTTCCCAGTCGGCCCGCGGCGGCAGCGGCGTGCGGGAGAGCAGCGCGAGTCGCGCGCGGCAGCGGGACGCCAGGTGGCGCGCCACCAGGAGTCCGAGGCCGCCCAAGCCCCCCGTCACCAGGTAGGCGCCCCGGTCGCGCAGGGGCGTGGCCTCGGAGTCCGGTGCCGCCAGGGGGGCCGGCTCGAAGTCCTCGATCCAGCGCTTGCCTTCGCGATACGCGACGGCGGCGTCGCTGTGCGCGGGGTCGGCGTCGAGGGCGATCTGGGCCGCCAGCGCGGCGGCCGACGCGTCGTTGGCCGGCAGCTCGACGTCGATGCTCTGCGCGGTGATGCCGGGCAGCTCCAGCGGCATGACCCGGAGCGGTCCCAGTACGGTGGCCTTCTCGGGATCGCGCAGGGGCTCGGAGCCGACGCGCTGCATCCCGTTGGAGACGACGGTCAAGTGGATCGCCCGCTCCACGTCCTCCCCGCCCAGGGCCTGGGCCAGACACAGCAGGCTGTAGAAGCCGTGCTCCTGGGCGCGGTGGAAGAAGCTCGAGCCGGGGCGCGCGCTGCGGTCCCGGGTGACCAGCCAGAAGTGGGCGATGCGATCGGGAAGCAGGTCCTCCTGGGCCAGCTCTTGGAAGAGCTCCGCGTAGCCCTCCAGGCCCGCTTCGGGCGACAGCGCGTAGTCGCAGTCGCCGAGCTTGTAGAACGCATCCCCCTCGCGGATGCGCACCACGCGGTGGCCCTGGGCCTCCACGTGCGCCACGAAGTGTCCGGCCAGGCCGTCCGCGTCGGCGAACACCAGCCACGTGGGAAGCGCGTCCGCGCCAGTTGCGGGCGTGTCGGTCGTGGGCAGCTCCTGGCGCCGCCAGACCGGTCGTTGGAACCAGTCGGCGATGGACTCGTGCCGCACCAGCGCCGCCTCGGCTTCCGTCGTCGCCCCAGGCGCCGAACGTCCCTCGATCCAGTAGCGCTGGCGCTCGAAGGGATAGGTGGGCAGGGAGACCCGCCGGCGGACCTCGTCCGGACCCCGGAGGCGCGACCAATCGACGTCCACGCCGACGGCCCACGCCCGCGCGAAGGTCTGCCGCACGAAGCGGTCGTCGGGGACGTCGTCGTCGGGGTGCCGGAGCGAAGCCAGGGCCGCGCGCGGTCGCACCGGCTGTTGGCGGGCCAGGGAGCTCAGGGTCTGACCGGGCCCGACTTCCAGCAGCACGCGCTCCGCATCCGCCAGCAGCGTCTGGAGCCCGTCGGAGAACCGCACCGTCTCGCGCAGGTGCCGCACCCAGTAGTCGGGCTGGGTCACTTCCTCTGCGGCGGCCCAGGTCCCCGTGAGATTGGAGACGTACGGGCGCTGCGGCTCGGACAGCTCGATCTTCTCCACACCGCTTCGGAACTCGGGCAGGATCGGGTCGAGCAGCCGCGAGTGACCGGCTGCGGGCACGCGGAGTTCCCGCGCTTCCACGTCGTCGTCGGCCAGTTCCTTCGCCAGGGCCTCGATCGCGCCCACCGGGCCGGACACCACGCAGAACTCGGGGCCGTTGACCGCCGCGAGATCGAGATCGCTCGACATGCGTCGGCGCACCTCGTCCTCCGGCAAGGGCACGCTCAGCATGCGGCCGCCGGCACCGCCGCGCCCGACCGAATCCACCAGTTTGCCGCGCAGCGCGACCAGCGAGAGCGCATCGCCCAGGCTCATGACGCCGCACAGACACGCAGCGGTGTATTCTCCCAGGCTGTGGCCGGTCATGGCGACGGGCTCGATGCCCCACGACAGCCAGAGCTGGGCCAGGGCGTACTCGGTGGCGAAGATCGCCGGCAGGCTGTTCGCCGTGAGTGCCAAGCGTTCGCGGCCGCCTTCGCCCGAGCCGGCCTCGGGATACATGAGCGAGCGCAGGTCGTCTTCCACGTGCGGCGCCAGCAGCCGGAAGCACTCGTCCATGGCCGCGCGGAAGATCGGCTCGGTCTCGTACAGGCCCCGTCCCATGTCGACGTACTGGGCTCCGCCGCCCGGGAACATGAACACGACGGGAGCGGCGCGTTCGCCCGCGCGGCCCGAGAAGAGCCGCTTCGAGTCGGCGGCGGCCAGCTCGCGGGCGGCTTCTTCGGCGTCTCGCGCCACCAGCACGCGGCGGTGTTCGAAGCCTTCGCGGCCCACCTGAAGGGTGTGGGTGACGTCGGCGAAGGCGCGGGTCGACTCGCCGAGGAAGGCGGAGAGATTCTCGACGGCGCGGTCCGCCGCCGCCCCGGTCTTGGCCGAGACGGGAACGATCTGCCAGGGGCCCGACGGCGCCGCCGACTCTCGGGGCGGCGCCTCCTCCAGGACGACGTGGGCGTTGGTCCCGCCGACGCCCAACGAGCTCACCCCCGCCCGGCGCACCCCGGCCTCCGGCACCCAATCTCGGGCCTCGGTGTTGACCGCGAAGGGGCTCGCCTCGAAGTCGATGGCGGGATTGGGGCGCGAGTAGTTGATGCTCGGCGGCAGGCGCCGGTGCTTCAGCATCTCGACGACCTTGATGAAGCTGGCCACGCCGGCCGCGGTGTCGGTGTGCCCGATGTTGGGCTTGTTGGAGCCGATGCCGCAGAAGCCCGTCCGGTCCGTGCTGGCCCGGTAGGCCTGGGTGAGAGCCGCGACCTCGATGGGATCGCCGACGGCGGTGCCCGTCCCGTGGGTCTCGACCCAGGAGATCGACTCGGCCGGGACGTCGGCCACCGCCAGCGCCTCGGCCACCACCTCGGCCTGGCCGTCGACGCTGGGCGCCAGGTAGCCGACCTTGCGCGAGCCGTCGTTGTTGATGGCCGAGCCCTTCACGATCGCGTGGATCTCGTCGCCGTCCTCCAAGGCGTCCGCCAGCCGCCGGAGCACCACGACGCCGACCCCGCTGGTGAGGACCGTGCCCGCGGCGCGCGCGTCGAAGGCCCGGCAGTGGCCATCGGGCGCGAGCACTTCGTTCTCGCGATAGAGATAGCCCTGGCCGTGGGGCACCTCGATGGTGGCGCCGCCCGCGAGGGCCATGTCGCACTCGCCGTTCAGCAGGCTCTGGCCCGCCATGTGGATGGCCACCAGCGAGGTGGAGCAGGCGGTTTGGACCGCGACGCTCGGGCCCTTCAAGTCGAGCTTGTACGAGAGCGTCGTGGGCAGGAAGTCGCGATCGTTGCCCGTGTGCCGCAGCAGGAAGAGGCCGGTGGAGTCGACCACCTCCGGATTCCCCAGCACGTTGAACATGAAGTAGGAGTTCATGCCGCAGCCGGCGAAGACTCCCACGGACCCCTCGAACGCGCTGGGCGGATGCCCGGCGACCTCCAGGGCTTCCCACGCCACTTCCAAGAAGTGCCGGTGCTGCGGATCGAGAATCGCGGCGTCCTTGGGACCGAACCCGAAGAAGCCCGCGTCGAACAGGGCGACGTCGTCGAGCGGTCCGCCGGCCTTGACGTAGCTGCCGTGCTCCAAAAGCTTGGGGTCCACGCCCGCGTCGCGCAGCTCGTCGTCGGAGTAGCGCTTCACGCACTCCACGCCGTCGGCCAGGTTGCGCCAGAAGCGGGCCACGTCGGGCGATCCGGCGAAGCGGCAGGAGAGCCCCACCACCGCGATGTCGGAATCGGAAACTTCGAAGTCGTCGCGTTCGCTCATGACCCGCCCGCCGGCTGCTCCCGGCTCGAGTGTCGTTCACCCCGTGGGTGGCCCGTCGAGGGAAAAGGGTGACATTCGCTCCCAAAACCCCTTGGGAAGCCACCCAGATCGCTCCGGGCGCCCGTTTCGGCGACCCAAACGCCGAGGGCCGCCACCAGCAGCCAGGGCACGTGGGTCAACAGACCCCGCGCCAGTGCTTCGGAGCCCGACGCCAACACCGCGGCTGCCAGCGTGACCGCCAGCGCCTGGGCGGGCAGGGCGCAGGCCGCCCAAACCGCGGCGCGCCGGCCCGCCTCGGTCAAACGGGCCCCCCGCCGCAGCGAGGCGTACCAGCCGAGACCCGCCGCCAGACAGACCAGCGAGAGACCTCCGTCGGGCGCCTCCAGCACCAGGCGTGCCGCGTCCGTCTCGAGGAAGGTCCAGGGATAGGCGGTGACCACCGAGAGGGTCGCACCGAGCGGCTCGAGCAGCAGCCGCGCGACGTGGGCGTGGAGCGTCTCGAGCCAGGGGCTCTGCATCCGCGCCAACTGGCTCGGCAGGGGAATCAGGAAGAGGGCCAGGATCCAGGTGCCGGCTCTCCCGCGTCCGGTCCAGCGGGCGAGCCCGAACGCCGACAGCCAGACCCACGGCCGAGCCAAGCGCGTCATGCCGGCGCCCAGGAACACCAGCTCCATGGCGATGCCGAGCCCCAACCACCAGAGACCGTCCCGCGCCGGGGGCCCGGGCGCTCCGTCCCGCCGCAGCTGCAACCACAACAGCGGGGCGAAGAGCAGGGCGTAGCGGGCCGGAGGGTGTTGGAGCTGGTGGACCAGGAGATCGACGACCACCGGGGAGGCCGCAACGGCCCAGGCGAGCCAGAGCAGCCGCGCCGACATCTAGGCGATGCGCGAGACGGAGCCCAACACCGGAGCTCCGCTCTTGGTTTCGAGCTGATCGCCGGCCACCAACACCGGGTCCAGGAGCTCGAACAGCACCCCGAGCCCGCCGCAGAGACCGGCCGCCGCGACGAGCCCCATGGCCAACAGCTTCCAGCGCGAGTTCATGGGGCGCGTCGGGGGCCGGGCCGAGTCCATCACGCTGACCTGGGCGCCTTCCTGGGCGCTCTCGATGCTGACGGCGAGCTCGGCGTCTTTCGACTTGCGGAGGAACTCCAGGTAGCTCTCGCGCAGCACGCTCGCCTTTTCCTCCAGGGTCGCCAGCTCCTCCTGGCGTCGGGGGACCCGCGCGACCCGGGCGTCCAGCTCGGCCAGCTCCGTCTCGGTGTCGGTCAGCTGCTGGTGGAGCCGCTCCAGGGAGAAGCGCACCTCGCGCAGCAGCAGCGTGCGCGTGCTGGAGGTCGCGGGATTGTCCGCGGAGGCCGCCAGTTCCGCCTCGACGACCGCGATCCGGCGCTTCAGCGACAGCACCTGCGGGTGTTCGTCCGTGTAGATCGCAGCCGTTCGGTCGAGCTCGGTGCGGAGCTGGGCGAGCCGCGATTCGACGGAGCCGGGCTCCTGGTCGCTGGCCGCGATCATCGCCATGCGGCTTTCCGCTTCGACGATCTGATCCGACAGGGACTGCCGCTGGGCCTGCAGCCGCTCGAGCTTGCTCATCAGAGTGGGGAGCTCGGAGGGCAGCTCGCCCCGATAGCGCTCCTGAAACTCCGTGATGAGCTGGGTCTGCTCGCGCAGGGCCGCTTCGGCGCGTTCCAGCTCCTGGTTCACGAAGCGCGCGATGCGCTGCGCCTGCTCGTTCCGGGCGCGGACGCTGGCGTCGGTAAAGAAGCCCGTCAGTCGGTTCACCACCCGGGCGGCGGTTTCCGGCTCGCCGTAGGTGAACGTCACCACGAACACCTTGGACGTGGAGCCGTCACGCCGCCGGCGCCGCGGATCGGAGCCGATCTGGTCCACGACTTCGAAGCCGATCGAGCCCCGGAGCCACATCACCAATTCCCGGGCAGGTCGCTTGTCCCGCTCCTCGGGGTACAGCTGAAACTCCTCGAGGATCTCGAACAGCCGATCGCGGGAGAGCACCTCTCCCACCATGGCGTTCAGCTGCTCCAGGGGATCTTCCTGCACGGTGGAGCGGATCATCTCGTCCGGGATCTTGGCGTTGCTGACCAGGATCGAAGCCCGCGCTTGGTACGTGGGCTGGTAGAGGAGCACCGCGGCGGCGGTTCCCCCCAGCCCCACCAGCAGCCCCAGCAGCATCCACGGCCAGCGGCGCATGGGAATGCCCAGCGGGTCGCGCGCGAAGTCGGGCAGACCGCCGCCGTCCTGGAGATCCAGATCGTCGTCGTCGTAGGCCATGTTCAGGCCTCTCGCGTGTCGCGCGGTGTTTCGTCCGAGTAGTACCCGTACCGCGCACGGTGACGCGAACCCGGCGCGTCGTTCAGAAAACTGCCGAGCAGGACTCCGGGAGGCAGGGTCTCGACCATGTCCCGAAACGCCCCGCAGCGCGAGTGACGCGCGCGGGCGACTGCGATGCAGGAGCGTACGTGGGGGAGCAGGATCTCCGTGTCCGGCACCAGCAGCAGCGGCGCCGAGTCGATCACCACCAGGTCGTAGCGGCTTTCCAGCTGGCGCAGCAGCTCGGGAAGCTCGGCGCGACAGAGCAGCTCGCTGGCCTGACTCTCGGGGCGGCCCACGGGAAAGATGTCGAGGCCCGGAACGTCCGTCCGGACGCCGGCTTCCTCCAGCGGGATCTGCCCCCGGAGCACCTGCTCGACCCCCGCCTCCAGGTGCGCGCCGAGATAGCGGCCGACCGAGGGGCGGCGCAGGTCCAGGTCCACCAAGGCGACGCGGCTCTCGCCGCCGAGCGCGGTCAGGGTCAGCGCCAGGTTGCAGCTGGTGGTGGTCTTGCCCTCGAGGCGGACGGCGCTCACCAGCAGGACGCTCTTCGCTTGCCGCTGGGCGAGCGTGCGCCGGACGTGGATGGCGAATTGGCGATAGGCCTCCGCAGCGGCCGACTTGGGCTCGATCAAGGCCAGGCGCGCCGGCCACGCCCCGTCCTTGTGCCGCGAGAGGTGGATGCGGTGCGCGAGCTCGCCGCCGGCGGCAATCGACGGGACCGGTTCGGGCGCCGGGGCCGCGGCGGCGGTGCGCGGAAGCGTGGGTGCAGACGCCGCCCGGCCGGCCGGCGCCTCCACGGGCTCGGGCTGCGGGAAGGGGCCGTCGGCGCGCGTCCGCTGCGAACGCTCCTCGCGACGCTCTTCGCGAGCGCGCTTGAGGGCCTCTGCGATCTCGCCCACCTAGCCCTCCACTCGGCTCAGCTGGTCGCGCAGGCTGGCGCCGCGCGACGCGTTCATGGACTTGGCCTTCTGCTCGACCGTGCTCACCGGGATCGGCCGTACTTCCTGGGAGTACGCCGCCAGGAGCACGCGGTCGGCCAGCAGGCTGAGCAGGCGCGGACAGCCGGCGCTGAAGGAATAGAAGACCGACTCCGCCCCCGGCGCGAAGATGTCCTCGTAGCGCCCGCCCGCCACGTGCAGCCGGTGCGCCAGGTAGTCGCCCACGTCGCCGGGTGCCAGCGACTCCATGTGATGCTCCACGGCGATGCGCTGGCGCAGCTGGCGCAGCGAGGGCTGGGCGAGCATGTGCAGGAGCTCGGGCTGGCCCACCAGGACGATCTGCATCAGCTTCTCGGTGTCGGTTTCCAGGTTCGAGAGCAGCCGCACTTCCTCGAGCGTCTCGGGCGACAGGTTCTGCGCCTCGTCGATGATCAGCACCGTGTTCCGTCCCGCGCGCAGGCGGTCGAGCAGCACCTTGTTGAGCGCGATGACGTAGTCCGCCTTCGACTCGAAGTTCCCCTCGATCCGGAATTCGGCGGCGATCAGTTTCAGGAGGTCGATGGCGGTCAGGTTGCCGGTGTTGAGGACCAGCGCGACATCGGTATCGGGCGAGAGTTGGTCCAGGGCGGCGCGCAACAGGGTCGTCTTCCCCGTGCCCACCTCACCGGTCAGCAGCAGGAAGCCCTTGCGGCGGGAAATGCCGTAGACGAGCGCTGCCAAGCCTTCCTGGTGGGTGTCGGACAGCCACAGGAAGCGGGGATCCGGGGTCAGCGCGAACGCCGGCTCGCGTAGGCCGAAGAATGCCTCGTACATGAGCGACCTTGTGGGAACTCCCAGTAGAAGATCATACGCCAGTCCGATGGCGCCCCCCGGCGCCAGACGACCCAGCTCGAGATTCCGGTAGCAGGGATCGTGCCGCTCCCCCAAGGGGAGAGCCTTCTCTGAATCTTACGCAGAAACCGCCTTGGTGGGTGTCCCCCCCGCATGTTATGGGTACGGAAGTCGGGGAACTCCGCAGGGATTTCGCTCGTCTGCCAGCCCGCTCCGCTATGCAAAACCCTGCACCCCCTGGCGGTAGAGGGTATCCGATTGCTCACATTGCCCGTTCCGCGTCGAGGAAAACGGCCTCTCCAGTGGGATTGGGGTTTTTCCCCGAGCAGCGGACCGGCATGTGCCTTGCACTGGCCGGTGAGTATTCGCACAGCGGACCGGTAACCCGCCAACGCGGGGCGGGTCGGCGGCAACGGGAGAAGTTGGAGAGTAGGAGGGTCGGGTAGGGCGCAGTGGCGCCCCGAAACGAGCGGGCGGTGAGCCGAAAGGCGCGCGGGCGGGCGAAACCTTTCCGTGCGTCCCGGGCACTACACACCCGTAGGCAAACCCGCCACCCGAGAAGACGGACATGCTACGGGAACACAAGCGGCAGCTCTATTGGGCATGGATGGCCACCGACCTGGCCATCGGCACCAGCGTATTCATCTCGTTGGTCTTCCAGCCCGCGCTTCAGCGCGACGGCTTCAGCGAAGGCGGCGTGGCGCTGGCTGCACTGGGGGCCGTCGTGTGCCTGGCCTGGCCGCTGATCTTCGAACGGCTGGGCGTCTACGCCTCACAGCGCCGCGAGAGCTTGGGCGGCCTCCTGGGCTCGCTCGCCGCTGCCCACGCCTTGGGCGCCATGTGCCTCTCCGCGGTCGCCTTCACCCTGGACGCCCGGGTCGCGCCGCTCTTCCCCTTCATCTACGCGGCCACGGTGTTCGGCCTGCAGGGCAGCATGCGCGTGGTGGTGTTCTCGGTGCTGCGGGCCGTGCGGCGCTCGGGCGGAAACTTCCGCAACGTGCTCATCATCGGGGCGGGCCCCCGGGCCGCCGAGGTGCGCGCCACCATCGAGGAGCACCCGGAGTGGGGCCTGCGCATCGTCGGCTACGTGGACGACGGCGGTGGCGAATTCGTGCCCCGCGTGCCCGCGGAGGAGATCCACAAGCTGATGGATCTCCCCACCTTGCTGCGCGACGAGAACATCGACGAAGCGTTGGTGGCGATCCCGCGGACGATGCTGCCCTTCATCACTCCGGTGGTGCGCGAGTGCGCGCTGGTGGGCGTGCCGGTCACGCTGTTGACCGACCTCTTCGGCGATCAGCTGCCGCCTCCCCGGGTGGGGCGCTTCGACTCCCTCGCCACGCTGAGTTTTGCCCCGGTTCACCACAACGACATCGAACTCGGCATCAAGCGCAGCCTGGACATCGCGGGAGCGACCGCGGTCCTGTTGCTCACCGCGCCGTTGCTGCTCCTGTCGGCTCTGGCCATCAAGGTGTCGTCGCCGGGGCCGGTGCTGTTCCGCCAGGTGAGAAGCGGGCTCCACGGACGTCGCTTCAACATGCTGAAGCTCCGCACCATGTGCATGAACGCCGAGTCCATGAAGGCGGAGCTCTTGCACCTGAACGAGATGGACGGGCCGGTCTTCAAGATCAAGGACGACCCCCGGGTCACGCTCGTGGGCCGAGTGCTGCGCCGCTTCAGCATCGACGAGCTGCCGCAGCTGTGGAACGTGTTGCGGGGAGACATGAGCCTGGTGGGTCCGCGACCTCCCACGCCGGACGAGGTGTGTCAGTACGTGGGAAGCGACCGCCGCCGGCTGTCGATGCGGCCCGGGATCACGTGCCTGTGGCAGATCAGCGGGCGCAACGAAGTCTCGTTCGTCGAATGGATGAAGCTCGACCTCGAGTACATCGACAACTGGTCGTTGGCCGAGGACGTGCGCATCCTGATCCGCACGATCCCCGAAGTTCTGCGAGCGCGCGGCGCCAGCTGACGTTCGCGCCAGGGAGGGGCTCCCGCGCGGTCCGCCGCCGGGAGCCCGATCCCCAGAGCGAGCTCCTAGCCCGTCGCCCCCACCTCGAGCGTCTGCGTCGAGAGCTCCGATTCCCCGGCCTCGTTGAACGACGACGCCTTGTAGAGCCCGGGCGCGTCGCCCAGGACCAGCAACAGCTCCAGCTGCACGCCGCCGGTGTCGTCGAGCAGCGCGGCGGGGAAGGTCAGCGACAGCGGGCCGTCGACCCGGCTCTGCGTGTATTCGATCCAGCGCACGCCGGCTCCGTACTCCTGCACTTCGCCGAAGCGGATCTCGGCGAAGCGTTCGTACTCGCCCGTCTCGTCCGAGAGTTTCCACATCCAGATCCCTTGCACGTCCTGTTCTTCGAAGCCCGGGATCAAGAGCGCTACGCGCTCGGTGCCTTCGCAGGCAAACAGCGGCAGGGTGAGAGCGAACAGCAACAAGGTGACGGCGCTGCGCCGAAGCGTCCGTTGGACCATGATCGCCTCCGTGAAACGCCAGCGTTCATCGCCGTGCGAATCGCGGTCTTGATCGGTCGGGACGTGCGATGGGAATGTGGGTTCGCGCACAGCGTCGGAAGTACGCTGTCGCGAACGTGACCCCGCACACCGACGACGATGCCGACGGTGTGCGGGGTCACGAGGACGCCGTGACGGGCGTCAGTAGAAAGGCGGAAGCGTCGTTCTAGAAAAACGTGGCTGCAGAGAAGCCAGTGGCCGCAGCACCGAAGGCTCCCTGGAACGGGAACAACAGCTGATTCAGGATGTATCCGAACTGCACGATGTACGTCGGGTTCACGACGACGATGTCGCCGCCTTTCAGCAGGATGTTCGTCGACAGGTCGCCGCGTTCGATCGCGCTCAAGTTGACTTTGAAGACCGTGACGGTGTTGCCCTCGGAGCGAACCACCCGGAGGCGGCGCTTGGCGGCGAAGAGCGTCGTCCCTCCGACCAAGCCGATCGCTTCGGCGACGCGCGTATCGCGTTCGAGCGGCAGCGTCGCCGGCTCGCGCACCTCGCCGCTCACGGTGATGAGGGCGCTCCGCGCCAGCCCCACCGAGACGGTGACCTTGGCATCGCGCTTGAAGCGCGCGATGCGACTCTCGATGTCGCCCGCGATCTCGGCCACGGTGCGGCCCGAGGCCGGGATGTCTCCGACCAGATCGATGGAGATCATGCCGTCCGGACGCACGACCACGGTTCGTTCAATGGCGGGCTCGGGCAGGATGAACACCACCAGCTGGTCGGGCGGGCCCACCCGGTACTCGGTCTGCACCTGGGTCCGCTGCGGAGGCGGCGACGTGGCGCACGCTCCGAGAAGGACGACCGCGGCAATGGCGGTCACCAGCCGGGCCACGGACGAACCCGAGCCGGCACGGGCCGAGACGCGCATCGTTCGAATGCTCTTTTCCAATTTGGTTCCCCTCTGCTTGGTCGACGGGCGCCCCACACGGAGCGCACGGCGGTCGTATACCGCGAAACGCCGCGGGGGCCAGCTTACACGGTGCGAGGGCGGGGCTGAGGCGGAGGAGAAAGGGTGGGCTAGCCGAGGGTCTCGAATCCGAAGCGGGTGTGGCCGACCTGGATCTCATCGCCGGTCTCGAGTGTGGCGGATCGGACCCGCTTCCCGTTGACCTTCGTGCCGTTGGTCGATTGGAGATCCTCGACCAGGAAGGTGTTTTCGTCTTCGTCGTAGAGGATGAGGGCGTGCTCGCGGCTGATGCCCTCGTCGAGGAGCGTGATGTCCGTAGTCGGGTTGCGGCCGATCAGGGTCTCTTCGGAGACGAGGTCGTACGTCATGCCCTCGAAGCCGCCGTTCAGGATCCGGAGCCGAGCTTTGGGCGCTGCATCGGACATGAGCTCTCCAGCGGGGGGATCCGGGCCTCTGGACGGCCGCGCGGCTCCCTCCTGCCGGCGCTATCGGCCCCGTTGGCCCGGGGCTTGAGATGCTCGATGCCGACAACCGTTAGAGGCGGCGGTGATCCAGCACCGGGAGGGCCTGTCGCACCCGGTCCTGCTCCTCGAGCGAGCAATCCGCCACCACCACGCCCACCCGCTCGCCGGCCTGGGCCAGTACCACACCCCAGGGGTCGACGATCATGGAGCGGCCGTAGCTGGCGCGGTTCTCGCTGTGGCGCCCCCACTGGGCAGGAGCGATCACGAAGGCCTGGCTCTCCACGGCGCGCGCGCGCAGCAGGACCTCCCAGTGGTCCTTGCCCGTTTCGGGGGCGAAGGCGCTGGGGACCGCGATGAAGCGCACGCGCGCGGCGGCCATGGCGCGGTAGAGCTCGGGAAACCGCAGGTCGTAGCAGATGGAGAGGCCCACGCCGCCGAACGGCGTGTCGGCGACGACCACCTCCTTGCCGGGCGCGAACGTGGCCGACTCTCGATAGACACCCCCGCCCGTGTGGCCCAGATCGACGTCGAAGAGGTGAATCTTGCGGTAGACCGCCACGACCCGGCCGTCCGGATCGAGCAGCGGACTGCAGTTGTGCACGCGCTCGTCGCCCTCGATGACCTCCGGGAAGCTGCCTCCCAGGAGCCACACGCCGTGGCGAGCGGCCCAGTCGCTCAGTTGGCCGACGATCTCCCCATCGAGGCCCTGGGCACAGGGGAACGCAGATCCTTCCCGGCGCAGGTAGGCGAAGTTCTCGGGCAGGGCGACCCATTCGGCGCCCTGCTGCACGGCTTCGGACACCAGCGTCTCTGCCTGCGCGAGATTGCCCGCCAGGTCATCGGTGGACGTCATCTGAACGAGACCGACCCGCATGGGACCTGCCTTCGGATTGGATCCGGACGATTCCAGGTCCGGACGATTCCGGTTCGGTCCGGACGACCGGACGCTCCCGGACGGGCGCGACGGAAGGCCGAACTCAGGTTCGGAACTGCTGCGGGTCCACTCCCGTGCGCCGGATCACGTCGTAGAAGTCCTTGCGGTCCTTCTTGGCCAGGCGGGCCGCGCGGCTGATATTGCCGCTGCAGCGGCGCAGCAGGCCCTCCACGTAGCGCGTTTCAAAGGCGCGCTTGGCCTCCTTGAACGACGGAATCTCGTCGCCTTCGCTGGCGAGCATCAGAGCCTCGGCCGAGAGGGCACCGCCGCCGGCCAATCGCACCGCCAGCCGCACGCGCTCGCGCAGTTCGGCCACATCGCCCGTCCAGGACTCCTCGCTGAGCCAACGACGCGCGTCGGCGGTGAATCCGATCGGCGCCACCCCGATCTCCTCGGCGAAGATGGCCAAGAAGTGGCTCGCCAACGCCAGCACGTCCTCGCTGCGCTCCGACAGCGGGACCAACCCGATGATCTGGACGTCCGCCCCGGGCAACAACCCCGAAGCGTCGCTGGAGGAGGTGGCGAGTAGGCGCAGCGAGCCATTCTGTCGCGTGGCCTGCGCCAGGCGTTCGCGCACCGACGACGCGCAGCGGTCGAGCTGCGTCACCAACAGCGTGCCCTCGTTGGCGCGACCCACGGCCCCGTCCGGGCCGAAGAGCTCGCGCGCCTGCTGGGTCTCCGCGGCGCCCGAAACGTGCGCGGTCACCAGCGGCCGGTTGGACCGTGCACTCCAGCCGTGAATGGCCCGCGCCAAATGCTGACGACCGCTCCCCGGCGGTCCCACGACGATGACGGGCTGGCTCGAGCGCGCCGCCGAAGAAGCCCGCTCGACTGCCGTTCGCATGGCGTCGCTCGCTCCAACAATCCGGTCTCCGCGTCGTCGACCCGCGGGTCGATCAGTTGCCGTTGCAGTCGTCGTGGATTCCATGGCGCTCCCTGCCTTGGTCCGTCGTTTGGTCCGTCACTCGCTCGAAACGATTTCGCCTCGGCGAGTCGACGGCCTCGATTTCCCGCGCTTCCAACGCAATCCTGTCATCCAGCGATGACCCTTGGGTCGCGAGCCGCGGAACTCCCGCGAACTCGGTCGCTCGATGGTCTGCCCCGGTTCCGGAGCCGGGCCTTGAAAGTTGTTGCACCGGTGGTGCAGAACACCACCTCATCCCCATGGCCCAAAGCCCTCAGTCGCCCGTGGCAACGATACGAGACTTATTGGGAATTCGGCATCTTGTCAATCGATTTTGCGAGTTTGCGCTGAATCCCAAAACCCTCGGTTGACGGGTCTGAAGCCCCATGGTAACCGCTGCGAGGTGCCGTGAATCCCAAAACCCCGACGAATTCCGACGATCTCGAACGCCTGGAGGCGCCCTTGGACGGCCGCATCGCACCGCTCCCCGACGCGCTGGTGGATCAGATTGCGGCGGGCGAAGTCGTCGAGCGGCCCGCGTCGGTGGTGAAGGAGCTGGTCGAAAACGCGCTGGATGCAGAGGCGCGTCGAGTGCGGGTCGAGGTGCGGGAGGGAGGCCGCGCCCTGATCGCAGTGAGGGATGACGGCTACGGAATGTCCCCAAGGGATGCGAAGCTTGCACTGCGTCGCCATGCGACCAGCAAGATCCGCGAGGCCGACGATCTCACGCGCATTGCGAGCTTCGGGTTTCGAGGCGAGGCGCTGCCGGCGATCGCCTCCGTGTCCCGCTTGCGGCTGGTGACACGGGCCGCCGCGGCCGACACCGCCTGGGAGCTGCAGGTCGAGGGCGGCGAGCTGGTGCGGGACCGCCAGGTGGGCGGACCTCCCGGAACGAGCATCGAGGTGGCCGATCTCTTCGGCCAGGTGCCCGCGCGGCGCAAGTTCCTGAAGAAGCCGACCACCGAGTGGGGCCACATCGCCGACTGGTTGACGCGTTCGGCGCTGGCACTGCCGGGCGTCCACTTCGAAGTGGTCCGCGACGATCGCCCCGCCTGGGTCTGGCCCGCGACCGACGACGGCCTGGAGCGCATCGCGGCGGTGCTTTCGGAGGCCGAGGCCGAGCGCCTGGTCTCCAGCGTGCACGACGAGCAGGGCGTCGAGGTCGAGGCCTACATCTCCACTCCCGAGTTCACGCGCGGGACTGCCAACGGCCTGTACCTGTTCGTCAACGGACGCCCGGTGCGCGATCGCCTGCTGAGACACGCGCTGCTCGAGGCCTGTCGCGACGTGCTGCCGCGCGGGCGCTACCCGACGGCGGTGTTGTTCGTCGTCGTGCCCTTGGACGCGGTGGATGTGAACGTCCACCCGGCGAAGTGGGAGGTGCGTTTTCGCGATCCCCAGGCGGTTCACGCGGCCGTGCGCCACGCGGTGCGGGGGGTGTTGTCCGAGCGGCGCTGGTTGGGAACGGCCCAAGTGGACGCCCGAGTCCCCGTCGCTCCCGCGGAGCTCCCGCGACGGCCGGAGCCGGTCGAACCGGCGGCTGGGACGACCCGAGACTGGGTTCTGGCCGAGCGTCGCGCGGACGCGCAAATGGTGGCCGATGCACCGGCCTCCCAGGCCCCGGCGCGCCCGTTCCGCTTCAGCGAGCTCACTCTCTTGGGGCAGCTCAGGGCCACCTACCTCCTGGCCGAGGGCAAGGAGGGGCTGGTGTTGGTGGATCAGCACGCCGCTCACGAGCGGGTGCTCTACGAGCGTCTGCGGGCCGAGTGGGTCGCGTCGCGCGTCGAACGCCAGGGGCTGCTGATGCCGCTCCACCTGGAGCTCGATCCCGCCGGCGTCGCGGCGCTGGGGGAGGCCACCGAGACTCTCGCGGGGCTCGGCTTCGAGGTCGAGGCTTTCGGCGAAACGGCGGTCGTGGTGCGGGCGGTTCCGGCGCTGCTCGGGCATCACGACCCCGCCGCGCTGGTGCGCGGCTTGGCGGCCGAGCTGCGCGAGCGCCCGCTGCGCCGAGACGAGGGCGCGGGCGGCGTCCGGCGACTGCCGGCCCTGGATTCGCTGTTCGCCTCCATGGCTTGCCACAGCGCCCGCCGCGCCGGCGAGGCGCTCGTCGAGGCGGAGCAGCGCGCGCTGTTGGACGCCCTCGACGCCATCCCGTGGGCGCCCACCTGCCCGCACGGGCGCCCCGTGGCAGTCCTGCTTTCGAGCGGTGAGATCGAGCGCCGATTCGGCCGCGACTACGCCTGATCCGCGTTAGCATCCGCGCCCCATGAACGCTCCCGCCGAACGTCAGCCCATCGTGGTGGTGACCGGGCCGACGGCCTCGGGCAAGACGCCGCTGGCCATCCGCCTGTGCCAGCGTTTCCGGGGCGAAGTCGTCAACGCGGACTCGATGCAGGTGTATCGGTACATGGACGTGGGGACGGCCAAGCCGACGCTGGCGGAACGCGGCGAGACCCCCCATCACATGCTCGACGTGGTGACGCCCGACGTGGAGTACAACGCCGGCCGCTACGCGGACGACGCGCGGCGGGTGGCGCAGGCGGTTCGCGCGCGCGGCGACGTCGTCTTCTTGACGGGCGGCACGGGACTCTACATTCGGGCCTTCCTCAGCGGGATCGCCGACGGCGGCGAGGCGGACCCGGAGCTCCGCAGGCGACTCGAAGCCGAGGACGCCGCCGCCCGCGAAGCGGGAGACCCCGGTCGTCTGCACGCCCGGCTGGCCGCCGTGGACCCGGAAACGGCGGCCGCGCTTCACCCCAACGACGGCCGCCGGATCGTGCGCGCCCTCGAGATCTTCGAACGCACGGGGGAGTCGGCCTCGGTGGTGCGCCGCCGCCACGCGTTCGGCGATGCGCCGTATCGAGTGCTGCATCTGGCCCTGGATCCGGGTCGTGAGGTGCTGACGGAGCGCATCCACCACCGCTGCCAAGCGATGATCGACGCCGGGCTGCTGCAGGAAGTACGGCGTCTGCGCGACTTGGGCTACGGGCCCGAACTTCGCCCGATGCAGGCCATCGGGTACCGACACATCCAACCCGTCGTGGACGGGCAGGATACGCTGGCGAACGCCCTCGAGGCCATGCGTCGCGACACGCGCCGCTTTGCGCGTCGCCAGCGAACCTGGCTCCGGGCGGTGCCCGACGTCACCTGGCTCGATCCCCGCCAGCCGGAAGGAGTCGAAGAACTCGTGGCCGGCTTTCTCGAGAAGCCGGCCTGAAGCAGGGAGGGGCAGGGCGGGGCCCCAACGGCGGCCCGCCCCGCAGCGTCTAGAAGGGCGGCGTCGTGTAGTTGATTCCCAGCCGGATCGGCACCCAATCGTTTTCGATGTCGATCATCGCCTCGCCGCGCTCGACCGGGTCGAAAAGCGGATCCAGCTCGGCGTCCAAGGGCAGCACGACGAGACCCGGCAGGAACTCGATGAAGCCCGTCGCGGTGCGCAGCAAGCTCGCACCGCCCTGAACCGTCGTCAGCCAGAAGTAGCCGGGGACGGCGTAGACGACGCGCACGGCGGTCGTGTCGTCGATGCTGTTCAAGTTGTTGTAGAGGTTCTGGCCCGCAAGCCACGGTGCCATGAGGACTTCCACCGGCCCCAGCACGACGTTGCTCACCGAGCGGATCAGGGTCTCCGTCCCCGCCTGGGCCGCGGCCGGCGCCAGCAGCAACAGGGCCCCCAGCGCGGCGGCGGTGGAGCGAAGAGTTCGACGATGGAGCTTGTTCACGGCTTTCCTCCCCAAGAGGCCATTGCACGGCCAAGACGGACCGCCACCCCTGCCTCGTTCCCCCCGGCGAGCCAGGCGGAATCGAGGCGAGAAATTCGAATAGGAAACGGCTTCCCCCGAATCCGGCCCGAGCAGCCTACGGGCGCGCGGGAGCGCTTGTCAAGCGGACAATCGCCAGAAAAATCGTTCGTAGACAAGGGCTTGACTGCCATCTTGCGAGCATCCGGGGAGCCTGGCGCATCCGCTACCCTGAGCGGCCCTCGCCATGGCCAGACCTCCGCTCATCGCCATCGTCGGCCGCCCGAACGTGGGGAAGTCGACGCTCTTCAACCGCTACGCCGGCCGCCGCCGAGCGCTGGTGGAGGACACCCCCGGTGTGACCCGCGACAGTCTCGCGGAGGAGATCGAGGTTTCGGGTCGTCCCATTCTGCTGGTCGACACGGCCGGCTTGGACCCGGACGCCGACTCGGGTCTGGAGGCCGCGGTGCAGGGCCAGGCGGCGGCGGCCGTCGACACCGCCGACGCGGTGCTCTTCGTGGTGGACAGCCAGGCGGGATTGCTGCCCGAGGACGAGGCGATCGCGCGGACGCTCCGCCGAGGCGACAAGCCGGTGGCGCTGGTGGTCAACAAAGTCGACGTGCCCAAGCACCAGGAGCGGCTGGGCGAGTTCTATCGCCTGGGCTTCGAGCCGACCGGTGCCGTCTCCGCGGAGCACGGGACGGGCGCCTTCGACCTGTTGGAGCAGCTGGTCGCGGCGCTGCCGGAGAGGCCGACCGACCTCTCGCCCAAGGACGGGGTGCGCATCGCGCTGGTGGGGCGACCCAACGTCGGCAAGAGCTCGCTGGCCAACCGGCTGCTGGGGGCCGAGCGGGTGGTCGTGTCCGACGTGCCGGGCACCACCCGAGACGCGCTCGACCTGCAGCTGGAGCGAGAGGGCGAGTCGTTCGTGTTGATCGACACGGCCGGACTCCGGCGGCCGGGAAGACGCACGGCCACCGTCGAGCGGGGCAGCGCCCTGATGACGGTGCGGGCGCTCGAACGCGCGCAGGTGGCGCTGCTGCTGGTGGACGCCGCGGAGGGACTCACCGATCAGGACGCGCGCGTCGGCAGCTTGGTGCGCGAGCGGGGCTGTGCGGCGGCGATCCTGGCCAACAAGTGGGACCAGGTGGCGAAGGAGGACCGGGAAGGGCGACTGGAGGCCATTCGTCACGGCCTGCGCTTCATGGACGACTGCCCGTTGCTGCCGCTGTCGGCCAAGACGGGGTCCCGGGTCGAGCGCATCTTCCCGCTGGTCTCGCAGCTGATGGAGGCTTCGTCGCGGCAGGTGCCCACGCCGGCCCTCAACGACTGGCTGCAGGAGACCGTCCGCCAGCACGAGCCGTCGATGGCGCGCAAGGGCTCGAGCCGGCGGCCCATCAAGTTCTTCTACGCCACGCAGATGGACGTTTCGCCTCCGACCTTCGTGTTCTTCTGCACCGAGCCCCAGGCCGTGCAGGCCTCCTACCGCCGCTTCCTCGAGAACCGTCTGCGGGAGCGCTTCGACCTGGCCGGCACCCCGGTGCGCATTCGCCTGCGCAGCCGGGCGCGCAAGGCGGAGCGGGGCTGAACGCTCGCTTCCGCGGCAGCCTCCGATACACTCCCGGCCCGAATCCGCGAGCTGAAGGACTCCATGGCCAAAAGAGACTCCAATCCCGCCGCCGAGACCCTGGCCGAGCTGGACACGCTGGGCGATCGGCTGGCTTCCTGGACGGCGGCCAACATCCGCTGGGTGCTGACGGGCGCGGGCTTGGCGCTGGCGCTGGCGGCGGGCACCGGACTGTATCTGGACCAGCAGCAGCGTCGGGCCGAGGCCGCTTTCGATGCGTTGGCCCAGGCCCAGACCGCCTTCCGCGACGCCATGGGCGCGCCCGAGGATTCGGCGGACATCCCCGAGCCCGCCAACCCGGAGACCGCGCGCGCCGCCCGCACCGAAGCCATCGAGCGCTACCGAGCTCTGGCCGAGGAGCACGCCGGCACCGTGGCGGCGACGGTGGCCTGGCTCGAGGCCGGATCGCTGCAGGAGGCGTTGGGCGAGTTGGATCCGGCGCTGGCCACGTGGAGCGGTGCCGTCGAGGGGACCGAGGCCGACCAGGCGTTGCGGGGAATTCTGCTGGAGCGCATCGCGGGCGTGCACGAAGCGCGCGAAGCCTGGAGTGAGGCGGCGGAGGCCCACGAACAAGCGGCCGACGTGCCCAGCTACCCGCTGCGTTGGGCCGCGCTGGGCGAGGCGGCGCGCTGCTGGGTCGAAGCGGGAGAGCCGGCGCGCGCGCTGGCGGCGTTCGACCGCCTAGAGGCGGAGGCGGCGGACCACCGGCTGCCGGATCACGTCGATTTTCAGCTGCGCGAGCTGCGCGCCAAGCCCCAGGGCTGATTCCCGCCCGCCAGCCGGGGCGCCGCCAGCGGCGTGCGCGTTTCGTCGCGCTTGGCCTGGATCTGCGCAAACCCCTGGATCGGACACAGGCCGCGTTCGCCCACCAGCACGAAGGGGAGCTTCCCCGCCGAGCGAAACTCGATGGAGGCCACCTCGCGCTCCAACACGCCGGCGCACGCCTCGTCGTTCGGCACCACGGCCACGGTGTCGATGCCGCCGGGAATCCCGATCAGGCCGGTCAACGCAAAGCGGCCTCGCGCCAAGGCGAAGTCGGCGTCCCGGTAGTAGACCCGATAGGTCGCCTGATCGCGGGGGATGGCGGTCGTCCGCGCGCGCCGGGGGCCGCGATCGCGCCACGCCTGGAGCGACAGGATGCCGACCGGGTCGCACGAGAGATCGCCCACCTCGAGGCGGCCGAACAGCGCCAGGTTGCGGTACCGGACGTCGTCGGCCTCACTGCGGGCGATGGCGTCGCAGGCCTCGGTGCGCGGCAGAAAGAAGCGATACGCGGCGCCGCCGGTCGTCACGGTGACGTCCAGGTACTGCGCCCGGACCGCGTGGAACTCGATGCGGCCGCCGCTGCTGGTTCCGGGGATCGCCGTTTGGCGCACGATCTCATCGGTGGTGCACGCGAGCGCGAGCAGACCCGCGAGGCCGGCTCCGAGGAGGGATTTCAAGGGGGGCATCGTTCGTTCCTCCGCGCGGCTGCGAACGACCGGCCGCCGTCGGACCGTCATCGGAGGGCGTTCGCCAGTTCCCCGCGTTCGCGGAGCCGCAGCCCCGACGCTTTCGCCGCAACCGGGCTCCGATGTCCGAACCAAGCCCCGGAAGCCTGGCCGAGGGTCTCGCGGCGTGCAACCGACGACCAACTGACGACGGCGCGGCCACCTCGGCGCCCCCGTTCAATCTTAGATTTAATGTCCGATAAGATAGATTATGTAAAGTAATGAATGCGCGTCGCTATGGGGGTGCCCGTGGGGCTCCGACGGCGTCTCCGCCCCCCAAATCCCCTTTACAGACCGAGGCTTGGCGCGGACTGGCGGGCCTGCCTTCCTGCCCGCCCCCGGGTGTGCTATCGAGCGCTCCGAATTCGGGATGGGACCACGCGTGTCGGAGGCGCTCGTCACAGCCACAAGTTTCGAAACGACTCGCGACCATTTCGCCGCCCACGATCAGGAGCACGTGTTCCGATTCTGGGACGAACTGGACGCCGCGGGCCGTGACCGGCTGCTGGCCCAAGCCGCGGCCATCGATCTCGAACGACTCCTGCCCGCCGCCCGTACCGCCATCGACACGCTTCGAGAGGCGAAAGCCCCCGAACTCGCACCCCCCGACGACGTGCTGGAGCTCCCCGAACACGGTGGTGACCCGGGGGGATGGAAGGCCGCCACCGAGCGCGGCCGAGAGCTATTGGCCGCCGGACGCGTGGGCGTGATGGTGGTGGCGGGGGGCCAGGGCACCCGACTCGGCTTCGAGGGCCCCAAGGGCGCCTTTCCCGTGGGCCCCCTCTCCTCCCGTACGCTCTTCGCCCTGCAGGCGGAGAAGATCCGCGGACTGCGGCGGCGAGGCGGCGTTGCGGTGCCCTGGTACGTGATGACGAGCCCGGCCACCGATGCCGCCACCCGCGAGATCTTCGCGCGCGAGAAGCAGTTCGGACTGCCCGAGTCGGACGTTTTCCTGTTCTCCCAGGACACGACGCCGGCCCTGGATTTCGAGGGCCGGCTGCTGCTGGAGCAGCGCGACCGGATCTTCGAGAGTCCGAACGGTCACGGCGGAGCCATCACGGCCCTGGCGGCCTCCGGTGCCCTCGACGACATGGAGCGGCGAGGCATCGACACGCTCTTCTACTACCAGGTGGACAACCCCCTGGCACCCATCGGCGACGCAGCGTTCTGGGGCCACCACGACCGCACCGGCGCCGAGGTCTCGTGCAAGGTCGGACGCAAGACGGACCCCATGGCCAAGTGGGGCCTGCTCGCCCGCTGCGACGGTCGTACGGGCGTGGTGGAGTACACCGAGATCTCGGACGAGCACCGCTACGCCACCGACGCCGCCGGCGAGCTGGTCTACTGGGCCGGCAACCTCGCCATTCACGTCTTCGCCACCGACTTCCTGCGCCGCATGGCGGCGGACGCCGACGCGCGTCTGCCCTACCACGCGTCGGCGAAGAAGATCCCCTATGTGGATCGTCAGGGGCACCCGGTGGCCCCCAGCGAACCCAACGGCTACAAGCTCGAGCGCTTCGTCTTCGACGCCCTGCCCGCCGCCAACCGGGTCAGCCTCGTCGAAGCCCGCCTGCCGGACGAGTTCTCGCCCATCAAGAACGCCGAGGGCGTGGAATCCCCCGAGACGGCGCGTCGAGACTTGCAGGCGGTGACACGTCGGTGGTTGACCGAAGCCGGGTTGGAGCTGCCGGCGCCGGACTGCGGCGTCGAGCTCGACCATTCGCGCATCGACGGCCCCGAGGAGGCGGCCTCGTTTCGCAGCCTGACTGAAGCTGGAGATGTCATCCGAACCGCGCCGGGAGCGACAGCATGAGCCCTGCCAAGAAGAAGACCACCAAGAAGAAGCCCGCGGCCAAGAAGACCGCGAAGAAGACACCGGCGAAGAAGGCCGGCAAGAAGTCGCCGGCCAAGAAGACCGCCAAGAAGGCGCCGGCGAAGAAGAAGGCCCCCGCCAAGAAAACCGCGAAGAAAGCTCCCGCCAAGAAAGCCACGGCCAAGAAGACGGCGAAGAAGGCCCCCGCGAAGAAGGCGCCGGCCAAGAAAGCCCCCGCCAAGAAGGCACCGGCGAAGAAGGCCGCCACCAAGGCCGCGGCCAGCGCGTCGGCGAACGCGCGCAAAGCGCCGGCCCGCAAGAGCGCGGCTCGCAAGGCCGCTCGTGCGGCGGCGCGTCGTTCTGCAGAAGCCGCCGGCCCGGCGCCCAAGCCGGTCGCTGTCAGCGTTCACCCGCGGCTCGGCAACAAGTTCACCTGCTTCAAGTGCGACGCCAAGTTCTACGACTTGAACCGGCCCGACCCGGTATGCCCGAAGTGCGATACGGACCAGCGCGAGCGGCCCAAGCAGAGCACGCGCCCGGCGCCCCGCTCCAGTTCCCGGCCGAGCGTCAAACCGATGGCGCCGCTGCTGGACGACGACGACGACGCGACGGGACACCACGAGGAAATCGACCTCGGGGTCGGCAACGACGAATCGTCGGAGAGCCTCGAGGCGGCTTCCGAGTTCCTGGAGGACGCCGCCCTCGACGAGCCCGAGGAAGAGAGCGACGACTAGCGGTCGGCGGCTGTGATCAGAACGAGATCAGGCGCCTGAAGTGCACGGCGAGCGCGCCGGTCTGGTTCTGGCGCAGGGCCAGCTCCTGTTCGATCTCGCGCACGCGCGCCTCGCGCTCGGCCAGCAGCGTCGCCACGTCGCGGGCGGATCCGGCCTGCTTCTGCACCCGTTCGAACTCCGCCACCCGGTCGCTCATGAAGGCCCGGTCGCGGGCCGGGGCGACGCGGCGCGACGCGGCCGAGTAGCGCTTCTGCAGGGCCTCGGCTTCGGCGCGGTAGGCGGCCGCCAGCTGCTCCAGATCGGCCGTGGCATAGCCGGAGAAGGTGCGCTTCGTCTGCTCGGCCTGCTCGCGCTGCCAGTTGCGGTGGTAGTTGTAGCCGCCGAGGCCGACCACCAAGACCAGGAGGACGAGCAACGCCAGCCCGCCCTGCCCCTTTCCTTCCGCCATGACTCTCTCCCTTCCTACCCGAGCTCGGGCTCGATCCAGGCGCGCCGTTTCGCGGCCGCCAACCAGCGCTCGAGCGCCTCCCGGTCGACCAGTCCGCCCTGGGCGCCCAGGGCCTCGCAGTTGCGGGCGGCCGTGGCGTTGGCCAGCCGCAGCGCGCCGTCCTCGTCGGCGCCTTCCAAGAGAGCCCGTGCGAAGCCCGCGTGAAAGGCGTCGCCCGCGCCCGTCGTATCCCGCGCCGAGACCTCGAAGGCAGGGCTCGGCCACCAACGCTCGCCCGTGTATCCCAGAGCGCCCAGGGGCCCGAGGGTCGCCACGGCCAAGCGGGCCCCGAGCCGCACCAGCTCGCGGAGCCCCGCGCGCACGGAGCCGTCTCCCCACTTTTCGGCGAAATCCCGCGAGACCAGAGGAAAATCCACGGCGGCCAGGAGTGCGGCCGGGCAGCCCTCGGCGCGGTCGGCGTCCAGCAGCACGGCGGTTCCGGCCGCTCGGGCGCGCTCTGCCGCGCGCAGGGCGCACTCGGGATCCCCCGCGTCCAGGAGCAGCGTTCGCGCCGATTCGATCGGGGCCCGGGCCACCTGGTCGTCCGAGATCGCGAGCTGCGGATCCCGGTGCCAGACGACGCTCCGCTCGCCGGTGGCGACTTCGACCAGGATCAGGCCCGTCTGGGTCGGGCTCCCCGACACGCGTTCCACCCCGTCCAGGTCGACTCCCGCGTCGCGCAACGGCGCCAACACCCGCTCCGCGGCGGCGTCGGTTCCCACGTTGCCGACGTAGGCGCAGCGCAGGCCCTGCCGCTGGGCCGCCAACACGGCGGTCGCCACCTGTCCGCCCGGGAACGCGTGGGCGCTCCCCGCTTCCCGCTTGGCGCCGAAGGCGGGGATCCGGTCGATCACGCGCACGTGGTCGTGGGAATTCTGGCCGATGCCGAGGAGGTCGAACGAGCGTCCCTCCGGCACGGAGAACAGCGGCACCGCGGTCACGTGCTCAGTAGAGCACGCGGTAGACGTGGAGGCTACGCATGACGCGCTTTACGTAGGTGCGGGTCTGGTCGTAGGGAATCGACTCGACCCATTCGTCGTCCTCCTGCGCCGAACCCGCCACCCAGCCCGAGACCGCCGTGGGGCCCGCGTTGTAGCTGGCGATCGCCGCCGAGAAGCGGCCGCCGAAGCGATCGCGGAGCTGCGTCAGGTACAGGGCGCCGAGGCCGATGTTGGTCTGGGGCACGAAGAGGTCCTCCGGAGCGAAGTTCGGCCGCCCCGCCGTGCGCGCCAGTCGTTCCCCGGTCTCGGACATGATCTGCAGCAGGCCGCGGGCGCCGGAGATGGACACTACCGACGGCCGGTAGCCGCTCTCCTCGCGCATGATCGCGTAGACGAGCGCACGCTCGACACTTCCTGGTGTCTTCGTGGCGGTCGCCACGTGCGGCTCGTAGGCCAAGGGCCAAGAGTGCCACCAGAGTTCCTCGAGAGCCGGCTGCGGGCCGCGCGCCAGCACCTCGACGTAGGGGTCGACGACGAGCCGCTGGGCGCGGTTGTAGTTGCCGGCGCTGCGATAGAGGTGGGCCAGCTCGAGCCGCTCGTCGAGGCCCCGGGCCCGGGAGAAGAGCCGGTCGAGCGCTTCCTCCGACGCTTCGCGCATCCCGGCTTCCAACAGGATCCTGGGTCGCGCCAGCTGCCGCGGCTTCAGCCGAGACCGTCCGCGGGCCGGCGGCTGCGGGCGCGGGCGCAGCTCGGGGCCCTCTCGAATGGCGCGGTCCCGGGCGCGCAGCCCGTAGTAGGAGAACGGGTACTCGCGGGCCAGCTCCGCGAAGGCCGTCCCGGCGCGGCGCAGATTGCTCCGTTCGAGCGCCCGGGCCTGCCAATAGCGCGGCCGCAGCGCGGCGATGGGGTCGCGCTCGCGGCGCGCCAGCAGCCCGAAGCGCTTCGCCGCCTCGGCGTAGCGGCCCTCGCGGTAGCCGGCCCAGCCGAGCCGCCACAGCGCCGCGGTGGCCAGTTCCGGGGCTCCGCGACTGCGGGCGACGCGCTCGAAGTGCTTGCGCGCGCGGGCGATCTTGCCGCGCCCGTCCAACAGGATCCCCGCCAGATACCGCGCGCGCACGCCCGTCGGGCCGGAGTTGCGCCGGGCCAGATTCTCGAACGCCTGAATCGCCGCGGGCACGTCTCCGGACCGCGCCAGGGAGCGCGCGACCCACAGCTCGGAGTCCGCGGTGGTGGGCAGCGACCGAAAGGCCGCCAGGGCGTCGGGGTAGCTGCGCATGCGAAACAGCGTGTGGGCGCGTTGGCGGACCGCCCGGCCCTGCTCGCGCTTCGAAAGCCCCTCGCGCAGCGCCCGGTCGTAGGCGACCAGCGCCTCCTCGTTGCGGCGCTTGCGGAACAGTCGGTCGGCCCGGCGGCGGTAGTCGCTGCCGTCGCGGGTCGACCCGATCACGGCCTCGAGCTTCTCCAAGCGCACGACCGCGCGCTCCCCGGGCTCACCTACGGGATGGCGCAGCCAGTTCTTGCGGTACTCGGTCGCCGCGGCCTCCAAATGCCCCGTGCGCTCGTAGGACTGCGCCAGCGTGTCGTTCAGGAGCGCGATGCGCTCGTCGTCGCGGGTGGCTTCGCGCGCGGCACCCCACGCCGCGCGCGCCGGCGGTTCGTGTCCGCGGGCGTGCTCGGCGTCGCCCAGCACGGCGTAGAGATCCGAGTGGAGCGGCGAATCCGGAAAAGTGGCCAGGGCCTGGCGCGCGCGGGCGGCCGCCTCGGGCGGATCGCCGGCCGCGAGCCAGGCGCGCGCGTTGGCCA
>JAKSBN010000443.1 GCA_022361175.1 Pseudomonadota bacterium
ATCGTGTTGGCCGTCTTGATGTCGCGGTGCACGACCTTCTTCTCGTGTGCGTAGGCGAGCGCCTCGCACACCTGGACGGTCACGTGCAGCACGCCGGTCGGTGAGATCGGTCCGCGTCGCCGCAGGATCTCCTTCAGCGTGGTGCCGTCGACGAACTCCATGGCGATGTAGAAGCGCCCGTCCTGCTCGCCCGTGTCGTACACCGTGACGATGTTCGGGTGGTTGAGCTTGGCGGCGGCCTTGGCCTCGCGCAGGAAGTTCTTGAGCGCCTGCGGGTTCTCGCGCAGGGCCTCGGGCAGCACCTTGTAGGCCACCAGGCGATCCAGCACGGTGTCCTTGGACTTGTAGACGATGCCCATGCCGCCGCGGCCCAGCTCGCCCAGGATCTGGTAGCGCCCGGGCTGGCCCCCCGGCGGCAGGCTCTGGGCCGCGCCGCTCGCCTCCGTGGTCGTCTCCACCGGCGGCTCCTGGGCCACCCGATCGCGCAGCCGCGCCAGGCGACCCTCCACGTCCTGGTAGTGGTAGTCGAAGGTCAGGATCTTCTCGTAGATGTCCACCGCCTCGCGCAGGTCGTTGTTGGCCTCGTAGACGGTGGCCAGCGCGTAGAAGGACGGCAGGTTCTCCCGCGAGAGATCCTGGCCGGAAATGGCCTGCTTGAGCTTCTTGATCGCCAGCCCCAGCTGACCGCGGGCCCGGAAGATGTCGCCCAAGAGGGCGGATGCCTCGCCGAAGCCCTCTTCGCCGGCCGGTACCTTCTGCAGCACCTTGATGGCCTCGTCGTCCATGCCCTCGCGGTGGTAGGCCTGGCCGGCTTCCAGATGGCGGGCCGCGCGCTCCAGCATCTCGGCTTCGCGATCGCCCTTGCCCGACAAGGCGAAGCACTCGGCCGCCTCGCTGAACTTGGCCGCCGATTCGTAGCACTCGGCCGCTTTCTCTCGGTTGCCCGCGGAGCGCCACATCTCGGCCGCCTGAAGCGGGTCGCCCTGGCGCTGGTAGCAGGTGGCGGCGCGTTCGTAGTCCTCCATCAGGCGATAGAGGTCGCCCGCCTCGAGGAAGTCGCCCGACTCCTCGAAGGCCGCCGCGGCCTCCTTGCTCTCGCCGCGGTCCCGGTGGAACTGACCCACGATGCGGGCCGCCGCCTCGTTCTCGCCCAGCTCGCGGAGGGCCTCGGCAGCGCGCAGCGGCTCACCGGCTCGCGTGAAGAGATCCGCAGCGCGAGCGTGCTGCTGGTGACGCAGCGCCAGCTCGCCCGCGTCCGTGAAACACTCGCCCCGCTCGAGCAGCGACTGGGCCTTGTCCGGCTGCTCGGCACGCTCGAACAGGTTCGCGGCCTGCCGGATCAGCTTCTTCATCTCCTGCTGCTTCTTGGGCTCGAGGGACGCCATCTTGGCGCCCTCCTCGCTGAACACCTGGTCGAGGCAGGCGGCTGCCTTGGCCCAGTCCTGCACCTTGACGTAGGCCGCCGCCGCGTGGCGCTGGAAGCCGGACTCCCGGTAGCAGTCGGCCGCGCGCCGGTGGTCGCCGGCCTTCTCGAACATCTCCGCCGCCACGCTCTTGCCGCCCGTCTTCAGGTAGCAGGCGGCCGCCCGCGCGTGCTCGTTCTGGTCGGCGAAGATGGAGCCCGCGCTCTCGAACTTGCCGGCCTTCTCGTACAGCTCGGCCGCCTCGACGAAGCGGTTCTGATCGTGGCGGATCTCGGCGGCGCGCTCGAAGGCCTCGGCCTCGATGAAGTAGCTGGCGGCGGTCTCGAAGACGCTGGCGGAGAAGAGCATCTCGGCGGCGTCGAGCACTTGGCCCTTCTTGCGCAGCTGGGCGGCGGCCTTCTCGGTCCGCTTCGCCAGCCGCTTGTCCACGGAGACCACGCTGTCGGTCTTCTCGGCGGGCTCCGCAGCTTTGGCCTTCTTGCTCTTGGACTCGCGTTCGCCCCCACCGCCCCGGAACGGGAGCAGCAGCACCAGCAGACCAATGGGCGCCACCACGTAGCGGAGGGCGGGACTCGAAACGAGGTCCTCGAGGGCCACGGCGGCGTCTCGAGGCAATGGCGCACCGGCGCTGGTCAGGCCCTCGACGATGGCGGCTGCCAGCGCCTGCACCTGCTCGGTCGCGCCCGAGTCGGGCGCCAGGGCGACCAGCAGGCCCAACACACCCGCCAGTAGCAGGGGAAGGCCCAGCAGTACGCCCAGGATCCGTTTCACTGCGGTCAAGTCGCGTCCCGCTCCCCGGGGCGGACCCAGTCCAGTCCGTCACCCCACATCGCTTCCCTCTATCGGCCGTCAGCCCGCCCGGTTTGAGTCGGGTTTTCCCCGTTCCGACGAGGCTTTCGAGCCTCTGCTCGCATAGAATCGCGGCCTGTGGCGTGGCGTCTGGCGAGCGCGAACCGCACCCCTTCGAACCCGCCCAGCGGCGGATTCCCCCTCGGGGTCACCGTGCTGGGAGCGGTCGTGGGAAGCGTGCTGGCCACGATCGCGATCGGGGTCAGCCCGATCGGGGTCGGCCCTGCCGGGGCGGCCTCGGACGCGCCGTTTTTGACTCGGCAGCTGCGCGTGCCCGGTCGACCCGTAGACGCCTTCACGGCCCGGTTCACGGACTGCCCGGCCCCGCAGCTGCTGGTCCTGGCGGTCACGGGCCTCCCCCCGAGGGAATCTCGTCAGCTGTCGATCTTCGGCTGCGGCGCCGGGCGGGCCGATCCCGTCTCGACCTTGGACGTCGATCCCGCCGTCGTCGCGTTGGACGTCCACGACGTCGACGGAGACGGACACGACGAGCTGGTGCAGCTGACGGCGGACGGCCTCCGGATCCGGAGCTTGCACGGCGGCGACGGCGAGCGCGCTCTCCCGGTCCCCGGCGGACTGCCGCTGCCGCCGCGCTCGCGGCAGCTGACCCGCGTCTCGTTCGTGGACGACTGGGAGTCGACCGGCGCGCCGGCGGCCCTGGTCCCCGCCGCCGACGGGGGGCGACTGGTGCCGTTCGACGGCCGCCCCCCGCGGCCGTTGCCTCTGCCGCTGGTCACGAACTACCTGTTCGCGGATCGCAAGCCACCGGTCGACCGCGAACTGCTGAAGGCCGAGCTCGAGTGGCCGACCCTGGCCCGCGCCCACGACGACGGCGACGGGCGCATCGACCTCTTCGCCCTGGCCCGCTTCGACGCTTGGGTCTATCGCGCGGACGGGCCGGGGCTGCCGGCCGCCCCCACCCGCCGCATGACGCACCAGCCGTTCCCGCTGGCCCACGAGATTCGCCACGAGGCCACCGACGTCGACCTCTACGCCGACGATCTGGACGGCGACGGGCTGGCCGAGCTGATCGTGCACCGGACCATGGGCACGCTGTCCTCCAGCGAGACGATCACGGACGTCTACGCGAACGACGGGTCCGGCCCTTCCCTGGCCCAGCCGCCCGCGGCCAGTCTCCGGTCGGAGGGCGGCATCGCCGGTCTCGAGATCCTGGATCTGGACGGCGACGGCCGCCGCGAGCTGGTCGAAATGTCGCTCCGCTTCAGCGTCGTGCAGATGATCCGCATCCTCGTCACGCAGCGGGCCGAAGTGGGCCTGCGGGTGCTGGCCTTCCGCCCGCAGGCCGAGGAGCGAGGCGATGAAGACCCTCTGGTGACCGCCTGGCGGGACGACGTCGTGCTGCGCATCGATTTCGGCGAAGGTCGGATCGCGGGCCTCTTTCCCGACGTGAGCGGCGATTGGAACGGCGACGGGCGGCGCGACCTGCTGCAGCCGCTGGGAGCGCGGCAGGTCGGGATTCGGCTGGGGACCGGCGGACCGGACGGGCCGGGATTCGAATCCAGCGCGACGCGCCAGCCGCTGCCCACGTCGGGCGACATCCTGGTGCGCGACCTGGACGCCGACGGGCTCGACGACCTGGTGGTCTACGACCCGCGCGACGAACGCGGAAGGGTCTTCGTGCTGACCAACCGCGGCCGGCTACCGGGCACGCGCCCCAGCCTCGGCCCTCCCGCCTCGACTACAGGAGCCGCTGCGCCCCCGATCCCGACCGCGGAGTGAGCCCGAAGTACTCCCACGCGCGCCGGGTGGCCACGCGCCCGCGCGGAGTGCGGTCGAGGAAGCCCTCGTGGATGAGGTACGGCTCCACCACGTCTTCCAGCGTGCCGCGGTCTTCCGCCACCGCGGCCGCCAGCGTGTCGAGCCCGACCGGCCCCCCGTCGAACTTCTCGAGCAGCGTCTCGAGCAGCATGCGGTCGAGCCCGTCGAAGCCGGCCTCGTCGACGGAGAGCCGCGTGAGCGCCGAGCGCGCCAGCTCGCGCGAAACGGTCCCCCCGAGTCCCCGCTCGACCTGGGCGTAGTCGCGCACGCGCCGGAGCAACCGGTTGGCGATCCGCGGCGTCCCGCGCGCCCGGCGCGCCACCTCGTGCGCCGCTCCGGGCTCCAGGTCGACCCGCAGCAGCGTCGCCGAGCGAGCGACGATCGCCTCTAGGTCCTTCACGGGGTAGTACTCGAGCCGCGCCGTCCAACCGAAGCGGTCGCGCAGCGGCGAAGTCAGGAGCCCCGCGCGCGTGGTGGCGGCCACCAGCGTGAAGCGCGGCAGGTCGAGGCGAATCGAGCTGGCGCTCGGGCCCTCGCCGATCACCAGGTCCAGCTGGAAGTCCTCCATGGCCGGGTAGAGGATCTCCTCGACCGCAGGCGACAGCCGGTGGACTTCGTCGATGAAGAGCACGTCGCCGGCCTCTAGGTTCGAGAGCAGCGCGGCCAGGTCGCCGGGCCGTTCGACGGCGGGGCCGCTGGTGGCCCGAAACTGGGCTTCCAGCTCGCGCGCCACGATCCGGGCCAGCGAGGTCTTGCCGAGACCGGGCGGACCGTGAAACAGCAGGTGATCCAGGGACTCGCCGCGCGCGCGGGCCGCCTGCACGAAGACCGCCAGGTTCTGGCGCAGCGACTCCTGCCCCACCATCTCCGCCAGGGTCCGCGGCCGCAGCGACTCCTCGGCCGCGATCTCCCCGGGCTGGGCGGCCGCCCCGAGCTCTTCCCGCGCCTCCGCCGTCATCGCGACAACCCCCGCAGCGCAGCGCGAATCCAGTCCTCCACCCTCGCCTCCTCTCCGACCTCGGCCGCCACGGCTTCCACGACGCGCTCGGCCTGGCCGCGCGGCGTGCCCAGGTTGAGCAGCGCCGACAGCGCCTGCTCGCGCACGTCCTCGCTCGGCGTCCCGCCGAGCGAGGCGCCGGCGTCGGCGCCCAAGAGCTCGTCCATGCGGTCGCGGAGCTCCACCACGATGCGCTCGGCCGTCTTGCCGCCGACACCGGGAACGCGGCGCAGCACCTGGGCGTCGCCGTTGCCGATGGCGGCGACCAGGGCCTCCGTCGGCAGACCCGAAAGCAGCGTCTGCGCGAGCTTCGGCCCCACCCGACTGGCCTTCAGCAGAAGCTCGAACAGCGCGCGTTCGCGCGGCGTCGCGAAGCCGTAGAGCTGCAGCGCTTCCTCGCGCACGTGGGTGTGCACGTAGAGCGCGACGGTCTTGCCGACGTCGGGCAGCGCGGTGAAGGTCGTGAGCGGCACGAACAGCTCGTAGCCCACGCCCCGAACGTCCACCACGACGCGGGTGGGCGCCTTGTCGAAGAGCACTCCCTCGATGCGCGCGATCACGACGGCGACCTCACGACGACGCGCGACCGGCGGCGACGGCCCCGCGGCACCACGCCGGCCGCCGCCAGCCGGCTGGCCCGCGCCTCGCAGAGCGCGATCGCCAACGCGTCGGCCGCGTCGGCCTGGGGCCTCGTGGCGAGGGCCAGGAGCCGGCCCACCATCGTCTGTACCTGCTGCTTCGAGGCGTTGCCGTTGCCGGCCACGGCCTGCTTGACCGCGCGCGCGGAGACTTCCCGCACCACGGTTCCGGCGGAGCCCAGGCCCGCCAGGAGGGCTCCGCGCGCCTGGCCGAGCACCAGGGCGGAGCGCGGACTCGCCGCCACGAAGACCTCCTCGATCACGACCACGTCCGGCGCGTACTCGGCCACGACGCCCGCCATGGCCTGCTGCAGGAAGGCCAACCGGTGGGCGAGCGGGGCCGAACGCGGCGGCCGCAGCGTGCCGTGGGCCACGTGGGCCACGGCGGTGCCGTCGCGCTTGACCACGCCGAAACCGGTGGCTTGAGAGCCGGGGTCGATGCCGAGAATCCGCAACCTTGCACCACCGCGGAGGACGGGATGGCGGGGGTTCGCTCACGCGAGCGGCACGAAGTTAGCGTAGACGAGCTCATCCAAGCGAACCGGCACGAACCTCCTTCGGAGACGTCGACGTTCACTTCGACGAGCTCGCCGAAGCGCGCTCAAGCGAACTGGGACAACTCTTCTTCGGAGATGTCGAAGTTGGCGTAGACGTTCTGGACGTCGTCGAGGTCTTCCAGGGCGTCGGCCACCCGGAGCATCGTCTCCGCCTCGGAGCCCGCAAGCGCGACCGTGGTCGAGGGCTGCATCACGATCTCGGCGCTCTGGGGCTCGAACCCGCGCTCGGCCAGCACCGCCTTCAC
>JAKSBN010000274.1 GCA_022361175.1 Pseudomonadota bacterium
CTGCTGACGGCGGAGAAGGTCCTGTTGGAGCAGACCCTGCACGGCAGCGTCCAGATGCTGACGGACGTGCTGGCGATGGCCGATCCGGCGGCCTTCGGACGCGCGACGCGTCTCAAGCAGTTGGCGGGAGACCTGAGCGACGCCCTGGGCCTCGACGGGCGTTGGCAGCACGAGGGCGCGGCCATGTTCTCCCAGTTGGGAAGTGTCATCCTGCCCACGGCCACGGTGACCAAGCTGCACAACGGAGAGGCCCTGAGCGACGCCGAGAAGCGCCAGGTGGACGAGCTGCCCGCGGTGACGGAGCAGCTGGTCGCCAACATCCCGCGCCTGGACGACGTGCGCCGCGACCTGGTGTATCAGGACAAGCACTTCGACGGCAGCGGGAAGCCGGCCGACGACGTGAAGGAAGAGGACATCCCGGCCGGCGCCCGCATCCTGAGGCTGGTCCTGGACTACGACACGCTGGAGGAGGGGGGCGACGGCTCGGACGAGATCTTCGACAAGCTGCGCGGCCGCTCGGGGGTCTACGATCCGGCCTACGTCGAGGCGCTGGCCGATCTCCAGATGCAGAACGACGCCTCGGACGGCGAAGTACGGACCGTGCGGGTGGACGACCTCCGGGTCTCCATGACCTTCGTGGGAGACTGCGTCTCCAACTCGGGGCGTCTGCTGGTGGCGCGGGGCCAGGAGATCACCCCCAGCGTGCTGGCCCGCATCCGCAACTTCCACGACAACGAGGGCATCCAGGAGCCGCTGCGGGTGCGCGCCGCGAAACTCGAGGCCGATCCCGACGTCGAGGAGGCGATCGGATAGGCGCGGTCCCTACCCCGAGGGATTGCGGGCCAGCGACCGGATCCACGCGGCCGCGGCGCGTCGGTCTCCGCGCCGGCCCGCGAACGCCCAGAGCGCCACAGCCAGGAGAGTGACGGCCCCGCCGGCGGCCACCGCCAGGCGCGTCGCGGTGCCCAGGGTGGACTCGCGCACGAAGCTCTCCACCAGGGCGGCGCAGAAGAAGAGAGGGACGGAGGTGGCGAAGAGCAGCAGGGCCTGGGTCCCGGCCTCGCGCAGGGCCGCCCGTCGCGTGCGCCGGCCTGGGGCGACGACGGCGGCCCCCAGCACCAGCCCGGCCGCACAGCAGAGGCAGATGGCCGTGAGCTCGGGCACGCCGTGCGGCAGGATCCAGGCCCAGAACTCGACGGGCCGCGGATCGCGCACGAAGATGGCCGCGAAGGCGCCCAGGACGATGCCGTTGTAGAGCTGCAGCAACACGGTGGGAACCGCCGCCAGCATGCCGGTGGCGAACGAGAGGAGGCCCACACGGGTGTTGTGTGTGAAGAGCCAACTGCCGAAGAGAGCATTGCGGGAGGCGGGCGTCTCCTCGCGCGCCAGGAAGGCCTGGCGCTCTTCGGGGGAGCTCCACAAGCGCTCGACGAACTCGGGCTCGTAGCCCAGCTGCACGGGCATGAAGGCGTAGAGCGCGGCCGGGTCGCGGGCTGCGAGGCCGCCGCCCACGAGCCCGCCCAGCCCCAGCAGGGTGAAGGCCAACGCCACGGCCCAGCCCGAGCGCCGCAGGGCTTCCCGATAGCCGAAACCGTCGGCCCGGGGGCGGCGGCCGGCCGGGGCGTACAACAGGGCGTAGGCCCGAACGCAGAGGGCGTTTTGATGACGGATCGCATCGGGATCGCCGCCGCGATCGCGCAGGCGAGCCAGCTCGGCACTGTGGCGCCGGTAGAGCCGCGCCAGCTGGCGCAGCTCGTCGAAGCCGAGCCCGCGGACACGCAGCTTCTCGCTGCGGTCGAGCAGCGCTTCGAATTCGACGAGGGCCTCGTGGCGCTCCTCGACAGCTCGCGGCATCACCGGGATCCTCTTGGCCAGGGCCGCCGATGGGCCGCGGGAGAGACATGAACTCCGAGCTCGAGCACGGGACGGCCGGTGCCTCCCTGGGTCACGACAGCATCGACCGGGGGCCGCGTCAAGTGGTGCACTCGCCCGAGCAGGTGGCGCTGGACCTGCCGATCGCGGGTCCCATGAGCCGGGCGCTGGCCTATTCCGTCGACCACTTGATCACACTGCTGCTGGAGGTGGGCATCTTCCTGCTGGTGCTGTCGACGACCGGGCTGGCGTCGAATCTCGAGGGCTGGCTGAGCCCGGTCTTCGAGCGGCTGGCCGAGGAGGGGACCGTCGAGTTCGATTGGTCCGGTGTGTTTCTGCTACTCGTCGCGGCCTGGATTCTGATCGACTTCGTCGTGGAGTGGACCTACTTCGTGGCCTTCGAGCTGGCGACGGACGGCCGTTCGCCCGGTAAGGCGCTGATGCGCCTGCGCGTCGTGCGCGACGGGGGGCTGCCCATCGGCGTGCGGGAGTCGATGCTGCGCAATCTGCTCCGGATCGTGGACGTGCTCCCTCGCTACTACATGGTGGGGCTCTTCTCGGCGTCGATCTCGAACCAGCACAAGCGCCTGGGCAACTTCGCCGCGGGCACGCTGGTGGTGCGCAACGACCGGCCGCTGGCCGCACGTCCGATCGCGCCGCCCGACCCCGAGGCGTCCGCGTTTCGCTTCGACCGCGAACAGCTGGCGCGGGTGGGGCCGGCCGAGCTGCGCCTGCTGCGCCAGACGCTCCGGCGGCTGGACAGCCTGGGGCCGACCGAGGCGCAGCGCGTGCTGGAACGGGCCGCCGGAGCCCTGTGCGCCCGGATCGAATTCGAGGAGCCCGTGGCGGGCCCGCAGGCGGCCACCTTCCTGCGCGCGCTCCTCCACGCGGCCGAGGACGCGTAGGGGGAGATCGAAGGGGAGGGTGGGGCCTCTACTTTCGGGCGCGCTCGACCGATAGGGGACGTCGACGATGGAACGCACCCCGTCTCTGCCGACCAACTCGCGCATCGCCGTGGCGCTGCTGGATGCCCTGGACGCCCAGCAGCGGCGCGAATCCCGCATGCGGGTGCTGGCGGCACTGGGCCGCGACGAGGCCCGGCTGCGGGCCGAGGCCGAGTGGCTGCCCACCCGGGACTTGCTGGCGGCTGTCGAGGCCGCCGGGGCCGACCGTGCCCTGGGGCGGCAGCTGGGGATGCGGCTGGTGGGCGAGACCGCGCTCGGTTGGCACGCCCGCCGGGCGGGCCTGGGAAGCGTGGCCAAGGCCTATCGCCGCGTCGATCTGCTGCTCCCGCGCGAGGGCGCCGAGGCGGGCTACGAAGTGCTGGGCCTGCGTTCGAACGACGCCGAGGTGGTCTACCACCCCGGTCCCGGAGACGGCACCCACGCGGCCCTGTGCGGCATGCGCGAGGGCTTGCTGGCCGCGTTGCCGACCCGCTTCGGCCAGGTGGCGGCCCGGGTGCGCGAGGTGCAGTGCGTGTCCGAGGGCGCCGGTGCGTGTCGCTACGCCGTCGTCTGGCGGCCGGCTTCGCGCTCCGGCCTGCTGTTCGGCGCGGTGGCCGGCGCGGGGCTCGGGCTGTTGGCGGGGATGGCGGTCGGCGCCGGGACCGGCGTCGCGGTGGGGCTCGGTGCGATCGCCGTCGGCGGCTTCGGCGGCCACACTCTCGACCTGTGGCGGCGCCTGCAGGCGCGCGGCGCCCTTTCCACCGAAGCCCCGAGTTGGCTCGCGGAGGTGGAGGAGACGCTGGCGCACCGCCTGGACGAGCTGGCCAAGCTCTCGAGCCGCGTCGACGACGCGACCACGGGCTCGCGCCCGGCGGTGCGCGCGCGGGAGAGCGACGACGAGACCGAGGTGCTGGCCCCCGTGGCGGCGCGCCTGGGGCGCGAGCTGCGCGGCCCGCTCGCCAAGCTGCGGGCGCGGCTCGATCGGATCGCCTCCGGCCTGCGCGACGATGCGCTGGAGCCCGCCGAACTGACGCAAACCGTCGAATCCTGCCGCGAAGACGTGCGCCGGCTCCAGCCCGTGGCCGACGAGCTGCGCCAGTTGGCGGCCGGCCATCGCGGCGGTCCGCGCGAGCGGCTCGACTTGGTGAGCCTGGTGCGCGACACGGCGGCGCTGTTCGAGTCCGGAGTGCCCAAGCCGCGCCCGGTCGAGTTGGACTTGGCCGCCGACCTGCCCCCGGTTCGCGGCGAGCCGCTGCACTTGGAACAGCTCCTGCTGCAGCTGCTGCGCAACGCCTCGGACGCGTCCGACGGCAGTGAGGGCGCCCGCCTGTCGCTGGCCCGGGCGCCCGAGGGCGTGGAGCTCTGCGTGGCCGACGCGGGTCACGGCATGGAGCAGCACACCGTCGACGAGGTCTTCGATCCCTTCTTCGACCGGCGTCCCGCCGGCGCCGAACAGGGGCTCGGCTTGGCCATCGCCTACCGCATCGTCGAGGAGCACGGCGGCGAGCTGCACGTGGAATCCCGCGCCGGCGAGGGCACGCGCGTCCGCATCCTGTTGCCGGCCGACGCGACCGAGTAGTTCGCCTCCACTACTGCGCTTTCTGGCCCAGGGCTTCGGCCGGCAGACCCGGCCAGGGCCACGCGATGAGCAGTGTGTCCACGTCGGACACCATCACCGCGCCGTGGCCCGAGACGCCTTCGCTGTCCTGCGAGAACGCCGCGGCCAGGTCGGCATCGCCGTCGCCGTCGTAGTCGCCGGCGGCCAGGGCGCGGCCGAAGCGGTCGTGGTGATTGCGGGGAGAGACCTCGGTCAACGAGACTTCGCTGGCCGTCGCCAGCCCGGTGGCGCCGCCCCAGAGCACGCCCACCCGCCCGGCCTGCACCACTCCGCCGGCGGGCGCCTTTGACGCGGACACGGCCAAGTCCGCCTCCGGATCCCCGTCGAAGCGGCCGGCGGCCAGCGCGCTGCCGAAGCGCGCGTGCTCGCTGGCGGGCCAGCCCAGGCTGGAGGGCCGGTAGTGGGACCACGCTCCGGAGAGTCCGCCGCTGCCGCCGCGGCGTACGCTCACCACGCCCACCTGCGAGAGGCTGCCCTCGCTGTCTCCCGGAGCCGCCGCGGCCAGGTCGGCGAAGCCGTCGCCGTCGAAATCCCCCGCGGCCACGGCCAGGCCGAAGTAGTCGCCGGTTTCGAGCAGCTCGCCGGTACTCTGATAGAGGACCAGGCTGTCGACGCCCGGAGCGAGGCCGCCGGGGCCGCCGCGCACGATGTCCACGACGCCCACGTAGTTCACCGCGGGAAAACAGAACTCGCAGCTCTCGAAGGGAACGCCCACTGCCAGGTCGTCGTCTCCGTCGCCATCGAAGTCGCCCGCGGCCAGGGACCAGCCGAAGGCTTCGATCTCTTCGCTGCCCCCGAAGAACGAGGCGTTGCCGCCCAGGGTGTCGGTCTGGGTGAAGCGCGAAGGGGTGGCGGGGCCGAGCCCGCTCGGGCCCCCGCGCAGCGCGTAGACGGCGCCGGTCTGTCCGTTCTCGTAGGGCGATCCGATGGCCAGGTCGGCGTAGCCGTCCGCGTCGAAGTCGCCGCTGGCCAGGGCGTGGCCGAAGCGGCCGGCGGACTCGATGGTGCCGCCCAGCAGCGCGGCCACGAAGTAGCCCGCGCCCGGGGTCTGCAGGCCGTCGGGCCCGCCGCGGTAGATCTGTACGACGCCGGCGTTCGCGATGCTGCCCCAGTCCTCCCGAGGCGTGCCCACCGCCAGGTCGTCGTAGCCGTCGCCGTCGAAGTCGCCCGCCGCCAAGACGTCGCCGAAGTGATCGTCCTCTTCGGGGCTCGAGCCGGCGCTCTGCCAGAAGTTGTGCGTGCCCGTCGGAGTCAGGCCGTGCTCCGAGCCGTAGCGCACGTTCACCATGCCCGTGCGCGGCGGCATGTCCAAGGGCGTCTCGTTGGGCACGCCCACGGCCAGGTCGTCGTGGCCGTCGCCGTTGAAGTCGCCCGCAGCCAGGGCCGCGCCGTAGGCGTCACCGGCCTGAGGCACGCCGGCTTCGCGCTCGTCGAAGGTGTCGAAGTGGCGGAGGTGCGGGGACACCCCGAAGACGGCGGTCATGGAAGGGCCGGCGCTGTAGAGATCGGCCGCCGGCAGGCAGAGACCCGTCGCCACGACCCCGACCACGTGTCCGTCGGCGTCCAGCACCGGGGCGCCGGAGGTGCCGTGCCAGACGTCGGCTTCGTAGCGAAGGATGTCCGAGTCATCGCTTGGGCGCACCGGGCCGAGGCTGACTTTCTTCTCCACCCCCGCCGGGTGGTGGATGA
>JAKSBN010000286.1 GCA_022361175.1 Pseudomonadota bacterium
CCTCGGTGCTGCCGTGCGCGCTCTGCGATCCGGAACGAGAACTCGAGATCCGCGAGCTGCTCGACTGTCTCGACCGGACCCTGATGACGCTGTCTCCCGACCACCGCGACGTCTTGGTCCTGCGCGACGTCGAAGGGTTCGAATACCGGGAGATCTCGGAGCTCTTGGGCGTCCCCGTCGGGACGGTGCGCTCCCGGCTGAACCGGGCTCGGGCACGCGTCCGCGCCTCGGTGGCCGAGGGCGGCGGTGTGGGCACGGCGGTTGGCGCGTGAGCCAGAGAGTCACCCGTCGCGTCGCCTGGACGCTCGTCGCGCTGTGGATCGCCACCGTCGCGACGAGCGCCAACGCGCAATCTCTTCAGAGACAGGCGATCACCCGAGGCACGCACTCGCGGCTGGTGGTCGAGACCGACGTGCAGCGCGTCGCGCTGGGAGACGGTCAGATTCTCGACGTCGAGCTGATCAACAACCGCGAGGTGCTGGTGCTGGGCAAGCAGGTCGGCCAGTCGAGCGTGACGCTGTGGTTCGCCGACGGCGCGGTGCGCCAGATTCTCGTCCTGGTCCAGCGCGACCTGTCCGTGCTCCAAGCCGCCTTGCGCGACATCTTCCCCACGTTGGCCGTCGAGTCGGCGCCCGACCGCGATGCCGTGGTCCTGCGCGGCGAAGTGCCCGACGTCAGCTACTCGCAGGCGGCCGAAGCGGCGGCCCGCTCCTACCTGGAAGCGGGAAGGCGGGGACGGCAGGCCGCCCAGGGCCCCCTTCTTCCGGCGGCCGGCGCCTCGGATTCGGCCGAGCCCCAGGACCCCGATGCCGGCGGCGAATCCCTGGGAATCCTTCGGCCCGGTGGCGTGGGGCGCGAGGCGCGCGCGGCCGTCATCAACCTGATCCGGGTGCGAGAGCTTCCGGCGCAGCTCGAGCAGCGCCTCGAGCGCGCGGTTCGGAAGGTGGGAGGAGAGCACCTACGCGTTCGCCGCCTGGTGCGCGGCGACCTTCCCTCCGACGCCGACAGCTTCGTGTTGGAGGGTCGCGTCGCCACACAGACCGTCCTCACCCGGACACTCAGCGTGGCGGCACGCATCCTCGGCGGCACGGGCGAAGAACTGGGCCGCAGCGTCCGGGTGCTCGGAAACGAAGGCGGCGGCCTCGCGAGCCGGCGCACCGGCGAGGGCAGCGGATCGGCAGAGTCCCTTCCGGGCTTCGGGAGCAGCGCGGCGAGCTTCCAGATCCGCGCCGGCGACCTCGGCAATCGCCTCGGCGAGAACGTGGCGCGCGCCACCGCCCTCGAGCTTCTCGACGGTCGTCTGCTCTCCTTCGTCAGCGTCGACGACCTGCCCCAGGTACGGGTCAACGTGCGCCTCTACGAGGTGAACCGAACGCTGCTCGGGGCGTGGTCCGCCGACGTGCAGGCCGTCGCAGGCAACGTCGACCTGGGGGGCGGATCGGGCGTGGACTTTCAGAACGTGCTGACGCTCTTGAGCGGCGGAACGGTCAACGAGTTCACGATCTCCGGAGCGAAGTGGGCCATCGACACCGTCTTCTCGCTGCTCGAGGAGAAAGGCATCGCCCGGAGCCTGGCGAACCCGACCGTCATGGTGCTCTCCGGCGAGGTCGCCACCGTCAGTGTCGGCGGTGAGCTCCCGATTCCGACGTCGGTGGTGACGTCCGCCGGCAACCAGGTGTTCGAGTCGGTCTTCTTCGTCCCCTTCGGCGTACAGCTCGGCATCCGGCCCCTCGTCGGGCCGGGCGACGTGATCACGCTCGATCTCCGACCCCAGGTGATCCAGCCGGACCCGAACCTGACGGCAGCGGTCCGCCAATCGACGGGGAGCGACCAGACGACGACGGCCTTCGAGTCGCGTTCGGTGAAGACGACGGCACGTCTCGCGGACGGCCAAGTGCTCGCCATCGGGGGACTGATCTCGCGGCAGCTCTCGGATGCCCGCGCCTACACGCCCTGGCTCCACCGCGTTCCCCTGCTCGGATGGCTCTGGAAGAGCTACGACGAGAACGACGAGGACCTCGAGCTGGTCGTGGTGGTGAGCCCCACGATCCTGCGCGAGCGGGAGCCCCGGGTGGCCATGTGGAGCTTTCGGAACGATCTCGAGCTGCTCGCGGCGGCGGCGGCCGGCCCGTTGGAGATCCCGCCCGTCGACATCCCGCCGGTGACCCGGCTCGAGTTCCAGGACGAGAACCCGGCGGCGGGCGCAGCGACGGCGCGCGATTGCGATGACGGGCTCTGGGTGGGTGAGGAATGTCTGCCGACGAAGTGAAGCGCGAAGCCCCGGGCTGTCGTCCGGGTGAAGGGGCGGCGGGGAACTCCAGCGCTCCGGGCGGCACTTGGAAGACGGCAGCGTCTCCGCAGATGCGGAGCCGCTGCTGCGCACCCCATGAATGGATCGAATCGATCCAAAGGAGACCTCATGACGCTGATCCGAAGACTGCTGCGGGACCGCCGTGGCGCTGCGATGGTCGAGTACGGCCTGCTGGTGGCGGGCATCGCCCTCATGACGGCGGCGGGTACCTCGGTCCTCGGCCACAAGGCGAGCGACCTCGTGAGCACCATGGCCGCGGTTCTGCCGGGCGCCCACGGCGACGACAACAACCCGATCGTGAGCGGCAAGCTGATCGAGACCGTCGACACGGTCCCGGGCGAGGATTCGACCGGTACGGCCTCGACGGGCATCGGCCTCTCGGTGCCGGACATTCTCGCGGCCAACGGGACGTCGCGCCTCGAGACCAACGCGGGCGTGCCGGCTCTCGGCGACCTCATCCTGGAGCCCTAGGCTTTCACGCCTCGGCGATGGGAATTCTCCCCCGTCCTGCCCCGCGCAGGGCGGGGGCTTTGGCGTTTGCATGACGACGACCGTTCTGGCAGGGCTGCTGATCGCTCTTCTGCTCGTGTCCGCACTCTGGGATCTGCGGCATCGCGAGATCCCTGACGCGTGCTCACTCGGATTGCTGCTGCTCGCCGCAGCGAGCGTGGTTTCCGGTCACCTGCCCTGGTCCGCCGCTCTGCTCGGATTCGCTGCGTGCTTCCTGTTGGGTCTGTTCCTGTTCTGGCTCGGCGCCTGGGGAGGCGGTGACGCCAAGCTGGCCGCCGCCATCGGGGCCGCACTCGGGTTCCCCGGTGTGCTGCCGGCGCTCTTCTTCGCGGCCTTGGCCGGCGGAGTGCTGGCGGCCATTGCGGGGCTGCGAGGACAGCGCGAAGTGGCCTACGGGCCCGCGTTCGCCGCGGGCGTCGTGATGGCGCTGGTCGTCCGATGAAGCGGGGCAACGGCGGCGCGCTGATGGTCGAGTTCGCGCTGGTCTCGGCTGTCCTGCTGCTGCTGCTGGGCGCGCTCTTCGACTTCGGGCGCGTCTTCTTCGTCGCGCAGCAGGGCCAGCGCAGCGTGCACTTCGCCGCGCGCGAGCTGGCGCTCCTCCCGCTTCCGCCGACGGGGATCTCCCTGGCCGACGCACTCGCGTGCCGCCGTTCGCAGGTGGGAGACCCGGCGTTTCCGCAGTGCGCGCCGCTCGCGGGCGTTCCCGTGCTGCCGCGCGAAGCGATCTTCGACCCGGACTGGCTCGCGGTGTCTTGCGAGACGCTGTCCGGGCTGGGCTTCGACTGCCGCGACGAGGGCGACCTGGACGCCTTCGTGAGCCGCCTTCCGGTGGTGAACCAGATGCTCTGGCCGCTCATGATCTGGGATCGGACCGACGCCTGCCCGGACACGCGGCCGTGTCTGATCCGGTATCCCGGGGCGCTCTTCACGGACACCAGCCCGGGGAACCCGACGGGGTTCCAGGTACAGATCCCCGTGCTCGACGGCGCAGCGATCCGCTGCGTTCCGGCCATCGAGGCCATCGAGAACGCGGGCGGCGTGGGAAGCTTCCCGGTCGAACGCGGCGGACTGGTCGCCCTGCGCTGGAACTTCCCGTTTCAAGCGGCGTCGCTTCTCGGCGGCCGCCCCGACGGCGGCGTCCTCGAGCCGATCGACGTCGCCGACCTCGACTGCCCTGCCCTGGCCGCCGGGCTGAGCGAGCAGGAAACCCTGGGGCCACTTCCCGTGCTCGACGCCACACCCGGCGTCGGGCCCCACGCCGGGCCCCTGGGACTGGGTCGCCAGCTTGCGCGCGCGCGCGAGCTGCGTCCCTTCCGACGCGTACTCTCCACCGAGGCGCTCGCGCGCCGTGAGCTCTTCCAATGAGACGACCGACCCCGCGCCGGCGACGCCTGAGCGCCCGACTGACTGCCGCCGCTCCGTTCGCCGTGCTGGGCGCCGCGCTGCTGCTGGCACTCGCATGGGGCATGGGATGGGGTCCCTTCAGCGAAGCCCCCAAGAGCTTCCAGCAGCCGGAGGGGACCGTCGCCGTCCCCATTTCGCCTCGGCCGATCGCAGCCTACAAGCGCCTGGGACTCGAAGACCTGATCGATCCGCGAACGGGCCGACCGGCCTACGTCTTCCTGGCTCCGGAGAACGTGCGCGAGGAGATGAAGGTCGAACTGAAGACGATCGTGGGCCGGGTCCTGCGCAAGGAGAAGCCGGCGGGCTTCGCCTTCACCGAGCGAGACTTCGCCCCGCCCGGCACGCCGCCTGGGCTCTCGGCGGGGATTCCGCCGGGCAAGCGCGCGATGCGCCTCGACATCTCGAAGGTGCCGGGCCTTGAAGAGCTGCGGCAGGGCGACCGTTTCGATCTGATCTCGACGATTCCGCTCGACGGCGCGGGGCTCGATGAGGACGCCATCGGCGGCATCCGGCGGGCCGACGCGCTCTTCCTGGATCCGTCGCTCGCCAACTGGACGAAGCAGGCCACCGTCGAGGTCATCGTGCAGAACGGGGTGCTCGTCGAGTCGGTCAAGACCCGCACGATGCCGATCTCGGTCTCGACGCTCACTTCGGGTCAGGTCACGCGAACCCGGCCGGTCCAGGAGGTCGTGGTCGCGATCGATCCGCTCGAGGTCGCACCGCTCACGCAGGCAATCGCCACCGACGCAGAGCTGCGCAGTGTGATCCGTTCGGGTCATCCCGACGACCCGTCCGACAGCGTGACCCCCGGCGCTCGCCCGCGCTCGCCCCTTCAGAGTCTCCCGGACGACTCGGGCACGAACCAGGGAGCCGGGTATCGCATGGTGGAAGCGATCGACGGAACCGGACGCCGCTACATCGCCGTGCGATCGGCGCCGCAGCAGCCTCCCGTCGCGAACCCCGAGGTGACGGTCGAAGCGTTCGCGGATGCCCCTTCCGGCAACCCCGTGCCCAACCTAGCCGCGCCGCCTCCCGGTTGGTCCGCAGCGCCGCCCGAGACCTTGGCGGATGCGCCTGCCGATGCTCCCTTGCCCGACGTGGCCGCACCGCCTCCCGGTTGGTCCCCAGAGCCGCGGCCGTGAGCGCGTCGCGAGCGAACCGCCGCGAGGCCGGCACCGTGATGATCGCAGTGGCGCTGATGCTCTTTCCGATCCTCATCATCGCCTCCCTCGTCCTCGATCTCGGCTTCGCCGGATTCCTGCAGAGTCGACTGCAGACCGCCAGCGATCTCGCCGCGCGCGAGGGCCCTCGAGGATGGCGCGGACCGCCGACCCAGTCGGCCTGGTGTTCGGACGTCGCCGACCCGTCCTGTGACCCCGCCGTTCAGGCGACCGCCTGGGACACCAACCGTCGCAACGTCGCCCGGAGTCAGGTCGCCGCGCTCCACGCCCCGGGTGCAGCAGGAGCCCCGCGAGTCGGAGCTCCCCGTGTCGCCACCCTGACACTGGGCGGCGACCTCTCGCTGCCGGACCCGTCGGCGCTCGCCCTCATCAACGGTGAAGCGCCGACGTTCGGCGGCGCTTCACCACTGGCAACCAACTCCGGAGATGCCCCGGACGGCGATCTGGTGGGCGGGCGCTTCCTCGGCCGCGGTGCGACTCCCGTCGTGTCGTGCCACGACCCCGACGTGCTCGAAGCCTTCGGAGAGAACTGCGCCTACGAGCGGAGCGACTTCGCCCCGAGCTCCGCTTCGCCCGGCGAGAACCGTGCCTTTCTCGCGCGTCTGCGGATGACCGGGGAAGACGCGACGCCCGGGGTCTCCCAACCCGAGATCGCATTGCCGGTTCTCTTCGGCCGCTTCGTGGGAACGCCGGGCGACCCCAGCGCCCCGCCCCTTCGCACTCGTGGGCTGCGCGTCCGCTCCGTGGCGATCGCAGACGCGCGTCCCGCGTTGGCGGCCGCCGCGCCGACGCCGGGCGGACAAGGCGTCGCAAATTTCGGCGTCGACGTGGCCGTGTGGAGGACACTCAGCCCCGACGTGGCCGTGCCCATCAGCGAGGACCCCGCCACGGGGTTGCTGACCCTGGCCAGCGTGACAGCCGGGGGCCGCGTGCTCGCAACTCCCGACGCGGTGGGGCTCGCGCTCGGTGCGGCGGCCCTCGCGGTTCCGGGCTCGGTAGTCCAGCCGGAACCCGGAGCCCCCACGACTCGCTACGTGCCCCTCTACCGCGTCGCCCTCGACGGTGTGGAGCGGACGATCGGATTCGGGGTGGCCGACCTCGCGCCGGGAACGCCGCCACTCCTCACGAAGCGGCGTTCCCGCGTCGAGGCGCAGGGGTTGAGCGCGGCCCCGGACCTGCAACAGACCCTCGGCACGCTCGCCTCGGCCGTGATCGACGATCTCTTCGCCGAGTACCGCGAGGCGCGCGCCTGCGACCCAGCGGACGACGCTCTGGCACTGGCCTGCGCCGGCGTCCTGGTGCGCTAGGCAGCGCTCGGAGACCAACCCTTGGCAAGCACCCCCAGCATCCTCGTCGTCGGTCGCGACCCTTCGCTCAAGGGCGAGTTCGAGGCGGCGCTCTCCGGAGCCACGCGCGAGCGCGTCGTCGTCCACCACGTCGACGATCTCGCGGGCGCCGTGGAGGCCGCCGGTGCGCGCGACCCCGATCTGGTGTGCGCAGACCTGGGCGGCGACGTGCGCGCCCTCGTCACGCTCGCGGAGGAGATCGCCGCGGTGGCCCCGTCGGCCCTGGTGGTGGCCGTCTACCACCGCGACGCACTCGGTGCCGGGGCTGAGGCCGAGAGCGTCTTCCTGCTGGAGGCGCTGCGCGGTCGCGTACGAGACTTCCTGCGCCGTCCCGTCGCGAGCCGCGATCTGAGCCGGCTCCTCGAGCGGATCGAGGTCGAGCGACTGCCGCGCGGAGCGGGTCCGCGAGCTCGCGTCGTGGCCTTCGTCAGCAACAAGGGAGGGGTCGGCAAATCGACGCTGGCCACCAACACGGCCTGCTCCCTCGCCCAGCGCTACCCCGACGAAGTGCTCCTGATCGACGCCGCCCTTCAGCTCGGCGTGTGTGCCTCGCTGCTCGACCTGGAGCCGGAGTCCACCCTGGTCGACGCGGCGCGCGAGCGCGATCGGCTGGACGAAACCCTGCTGCGCGAGATGTCGACCCCGCACGAATGCGGCCTCCGTCTGCTGGCGGCGCCTCTCGATGCAGTCGAGGCCCAGGACGTGGACGAGGAGAGCATCGCTCGGCTCGTGACCCTGGCGCGGCGAACCTTCCGCTTCGTGGTCATCGACACCTTTCCGCTGCTCGACAACATCCTGCTCAGCATTCTCGACGTTTCCGATCGGCTCTACGTCGTGCTGCAGGGAACGGTGCCCGACGTCATCGGCACGTCGCGGTTTCTGGAAGTGCTCGACCGGCTGGGGGCGTCCGGCACGCGTCGGCGCGTGGTGCTCAACCGCAACTACCCGCCGCACGCGGGCCGCCTGGCCGCCAGCGATGTCGAGGATCGCCTCGAAGTGCCGGTCGACCACGAGCTCCCCTATCGCCGCGGCCTGCTGGTCGCACAGAACGCCGGGCGGCCGTACACGCTGCAGCCCCTCTCCCGCTTCGGGTACGGGCCGGCCCACCGCAAGCTCGTGGACGAGATCGAGAGCGGCGGCAACGGGCGGGAGTCCACCGCGGAGGGAGCCCCGTGACGGACCTGCCTTCCGAAGGCCCGCTGCGGGATCTCTTCCGTCGCAAGGGGGGCCGCGTCGCCGCCCTGGAGCCGACCGCCGAGGATCACCCGAAGCGGCGTGGCAAGGCGCGAACGCCGGCCGGCGACACGCTCGCGCTGAAGCAGCACCTGCAAGAGCGCCTCCTCGACGAGATCGATCGACACGCCGCCGGCGGAGCGACCGAGGAGGACGTGGTCGAGCTGGCGCGCCAGTTCATCGAAGACGTGCTGGCGTCGGAGGACCTGCCGCTCAACGCGCGAGAGCGCGGCCGCCTGGCCGACGAGCTGATCGACGAGACCGTTGGACTCGGACCCCTCGCACCACTCATGTCCGACCCGGCGGTGAGCGACATCTTGGTGAACCAACCGGACCAGGTCTTCGTCGAACGCTTTGGCCATCTGGAAGAAACCGACGTCCGCTTCCGCGACCCAAACCACATCCTCCGGGTCATCGAGCGGATCGCCGCCCGGGTGGGCCGACGCATCGACCCGTCCCGCCCCATGGTCGACCTCCGTCTCCCGGACGGCAGTCGGGTGAACGCCACCGTGCCTCCCGCCTCGCCAGACGGGCCGACGTTGTCGATCCGGCGCTTCGGACGGCGGCGCCTCCGGCGCGAAGACCTGTTGCGGCTCGGCAGCATCTCGGAGGCGATGGTGCAGATACTCGACGCCGCCGTGCGCGGCCGGCGGAACCTCCTCGTCTCCGGTGGAACGGGCGCCGGCAAGTCGACCCTGCTGGGCGCCCTGGCCGAGGCGATCCCCACGAGCGAACGCATCGTCACCATCGAGGACACGCTCGAGCTGATGCTCGACCAGCGGCACTGGGTGCGAATGGAGACGCGACCGCCCAACGTCGAGGGACGCGGCGAGGTCACGGCCCGAAGCCTGGTGATCAACAGCCTGCGCATGCGGCCGGTTCGTGTCATCGTCGGCGAGGTTCGCGGTCCGGAAGCGCTCGACATGCTGCAGGCGATGAACACGGGGCACGACGGAAGCCTCTGCACCCTACACGCCAACTCCCCCCGTGACGCGCTCGCACGACTCGA
>JAKSBN010000178.1 GCA_022361175.1 Pseudomonadota bacterium
CTCGGGATCGGTGCCGTCGTAGTAGTGCAGGAGCTTGGCGAAGCGGTCCACCAGGGTCTCGGGTAGGCCGAGGGCCTTGCCCACGTCGCGCACGGCCGAGCGCGCCCGGTAGCGGATCACGTTGGCCACCATGGCCGCGTGCCGGCGCCCGTAGCGACGATAGATGAACTGGATCACCTCCTCGCGACGCGCGTGCATGATGTCCAGATCGATGTCGGGCGGCTCGTCGCGCTCGCGCGACAAAAAACGCTCGAAGAGCAGCTCCACCCGCGAGACGTCCACGGCCGTGATGCCCAGGCAGTAACACACCGCCGAGTTGGCCGCCGAGCCGCGCCCCTGGCACAGGATCCCCTCCCGGGCGCAGAATTCGACGATCTCGTGCATGGTGAGGAAGTAGCCGCAGTAGTCGAGCTCATCGATGATCGCCAGCTCCTTGTCCACCTGGGCCGCCACCCGCGCCGGAACGCCCTCTGGAAAGCGCCGCTTCGCCCCCGCCAGCGCGAGGCGGCGCAGGCGTTCGCTGGTGGTCTGGCCGTCCGGCAGTCGCTCGGACGGATAGCGGTAGCGGATCGCGGCCAGCGAGAAGTCGCAGCGCTCGGCCACCTCGCGCGTGCGCGCCACGGCCACGGGGTCGTCGGCGAAGAGCGTCTCGAAGGCCGGGGCCGCCTGCAGGGCGTGGCCGGCGTTGGGCTTGAGGAGCCGCCCCGCCCCGGCCAGCGTGACTCCGTTTCGAATGCAGGTGAGGACGTCCTGCAGATCGCGGCGCGACGGCTCGTGGTAGAGCACTTGGGTGGCGGCCACCCGCGGCAGCCCGTAGCGGCGGGCCCGTTCGCGCAGCCGCATCTCGCAGGCGACCTCCTGCGCCTGGTGGTGGCGGGCCACCAGCGCGTAGAGCCGATCGCCGAAGGCGTCGCGAAGCGGCCCGGCCACGGCATCGGGTTCCGCCTCGCCCTCCCCCACCAAGAGGCTCGCCTCGCCCCCCCACAGCGCCAGGAGCCCGCTCGCATGCGCGCACACCTCGTCCCAGGTGACCCGACTCTCGCCCTTGGGACAGCGCAGCCGCCCGCGGCTCAGCAGTCGACACAAATTCGCGTATCCCGAACGATCGGCCACCAAGAGCAGAATGACCGAGCCGTCCTCGACGCTGACGCGAGCGCCGTGCACCAGAGGCAGGCCCAGCTCACGCGCCTTCACGTGCGCGCGCACGCTGCCGTACACGCCGTCGCGGTCCGTCAACGCCAGGGCCGGAAGCCCCAGCTCGTAGGCACGCTCCACCAGCTCTTCGGGATGGGAGGCCCCTTCCAGGAACGAGAAGTGGCTCTGACACCAGAGCGGCACGTAGGCCACGGCTACTCCACCCGTCCGTGCAGGAACCAGCGCTGGCGGCGGCGGTCGTAGTAGATCCAGGCCAGGCCCCCGTCGCGGGTCTCGGCGAAGTGGTACTCGCGGTGGACGCGTCCGGTCCACCAGCCACCCGAGAGGACATAGGGGCCGCTGCAGCGCACCACGGGCCCATGGCCTTCGCCCCGCAGCAACCAGCCGTCGGGCTCGTGGCGTGGACGCGGTCGCAGCGGCAGCGGACGCGCGCGGATCCGGCGCACCAGGTTCCCGGGCGACACCCGGGCGGGCTCGGCCTCGGGCACCCGCTCCAACCGCTCGAACGCGAAGCACGCCTCCGGCAGGTGGCCGTTCCGGAGTTGGGCGCGCAGCACGCAGTCTTCGCCGAACTCGGCCCGCAGCCGCGCCAGCGCGCGATCGGCCGACGCGCAGTCGCGCTGGGGAGCCCCCAGCGACAAGTCCAGCTGCTTCGACACCACGCGCCGCGCCCGCGCGTCCAGATGCAGTTCGACCACGCCGGCAGTGAGTTCCAGCCCCGCCAATCGCAACTGCACCAGGTTCAGGATCTGCAGAGCATCCAGAGTGGGGGTCGCCGTGCGAACCCGCTCCGTGCACACGGCCCCGCGGCGATCCAGCACCAGGCGCAGCTCGAGCTCGCACAGGGCCTCCTGACGCGAGGCCAATTCGTCGAGCAGCGGGCCCAGGAGCCGCTTCACGGCGAACACCAAGCGGTGAACGTCGCTCTCGGGCGTGTCCCAGAACTGGTGGCGCCGAAGCGACACCTCCGGAGCGGAGGGCGCGAACGGCGCCCACAAGCTGCCCGCGGCCAGGCGGTGCAGCCGATGCGCTTCCTCCCCGAAGCGCTTGCGCACGCCGCTGGCCGGAAGGCGCAGGAACGCCCCCACCCGCTGCACGCCCAGCTGGTCCAACCGCTCGCGCAGCGCCGGCTCGATCGCCAACACGTCCAGGGGGACCCGCAAGGCCGCCCGGCGTTCCTCGCGCCGATCGGCAAACACACAGACGCCACACCGGCGCGAGCGCACCACGGCGTAGCTGCCGAAGCGCGTGAAGCCCACCGCCACGGCGGCGGCGAAGCCCTCGCGCGCGAGGGCCGCGACCATGGCCTCGCCCCAGAGGCGTGGGGAGGCGTAGAGCCGGCCCAGCCCGGAAGCGTCGACCCAACAGACGCCGGGCTCGTCCCGCGCCGGTTCGATCTCGGGAGACCACTGCCGCAACTGCGTCTCGAGCTGGCGCACGCCCGCCTCGATCTCGCGCGCGGAAACCGTCCCGGCGCGCAGATCCGGCGCCAGCGAGAGTGCGGCGGAGTAGCGCAGGCCGGGCAGCACACGCAGTCGCCGCGCGCGCTCGTTCACCCACAGGATCTGGCCCTGCGGATGGTCGCGGTCCACCACGGCGGCCGGATGCGCGCGGGCTTCGGGCTCGCGCCGCAGCAGGAGCTGCAGCGGCAGCGAGGGCACGTCAACGCAGGCCAGCCGGTCCACGCATCCGCTCCTCTCGGCGCCAGCCCGGGCCGCGGCGCTTGTCCTTCAGGACGTGCAGCGTGCACGACCACGCCGCTTCCCCCAGCCGCTCGCGCCGGGCCTGCGCGCGCACGCCCACCAGCGACCCCAGCGATGGCGATTCGTCGTCCTTCCGCGTCAGGAACAACACGACGCTGGCGTGCTTCTGGGCCACGCCCGCCAGCCGCGTCTGCACCGGAATGGGCACCGGGGCCTCAGCGAGATCGATCACCACCAGGCCGAAGGCGCCCGAGCGCAGCAGCACGTCCGCCGCGCGCGCCAGTCGACGCGCCTCCGCCAGCCGCACCACCACCAGGGCGTCCAAGTCCACGCCGGTGTCCGCCGCGTCGGGCGGAAAGAAGCCGTCGGCGCCGGTCATCAGCCAGGCCACGGGTTCGCCGCGCTCCTGGGCGTCCAGCACGAGTTGGAAGGCCCAGCTGAGGCCGGCCGAGTTCTCGCTGCCGGAGAGCTCGACCAAGCCGCCGGCCAGGGCCGGCAGCGTCCAGTCCGGAGCAGGCGGCGGCGGAGGCGTGTGAACCGTGTGCCGACGCAGCTCGGTCAGGAGCGCGTGGGCGGCGACGGACGGGGGCGCCGTCTTCATGGGGGGTGATGTCTTCCTCTTGCCAGCCCGCCCACTGGGCAGGACCTCAATCCAAACTGCGGCGCACCTCGATCACCTTTCCGAGAATCGCGATCTCGCGGTCGGGGCGGATCGGCTCGAAGTCCGGATGAGCGGGGTGCAGCTCGACGCGGCGACCGCGCACGCGCAGGGTCTTCACGGTCGCTTCGTCCTCCACCAGGGCGACCACGACGTCGCCCGAGCGGGCGGTGGACTGCCGCCGCACGATGACCACGTCTCCGGGCAGGATGCCGGCCCCCGTCATGCTCTCGCCGCGCACGCGCAGGGCGAAGAGCGCGTCGTCTGCGTGGCGCGTCTCGACGGGCAGAACACCGTCGGCGTCTTCCACGGCCAGGGTCCAAGCGCCGGCCTGCACGCGCCCCAGCAGCGGCACGAGCGCCGTCGACCGACGCCGACCCGGCGCAGCGCCGGACGACCCGGGCAGCCGATAGCCGCGGGCCTGCCCCCGTTCCACGGCCAGGCGCCCCTCGGACACCAGCGCTTCCAGGTGCTGGCGCGCCGTCTGCACGGCCCGGAAGCCGAAGGCCCGCTGCACCTCGCGCACGCTCGGAGGCGTCCCCGCCAAGATCCGGCGCTGCACGAAATCGAGCACGCGCTCCCGCGTCTGGCCGCGCGGCGTTCTCCCCATCTTGAGTTCGTCCCTCGCCCGGAATGGTTCTGAAGCAGATTACCAGACATTTGTCTGGTAACGATCCCAGCTCGGAGAAATCCTTCAGAAACCCCACCCCAATCCCCGCTGGAGCATCCAATCTCCCAACGAAACCGAGGAGATCCATGCCGCTGCGACGACTCGCGCTGCTTCTCGCCGCCTGGCTTGGCCTGGGCGCCTCTCCGCTCCTGGCGGCCCCCCTGGCAGAAGGCCCGGCCCAGGCGCGGCTGGCCGAGTTGGTGAGCGGCACCCCGGAGACCGTGGCCCGGGCCCTCGCCCAGCTGGGCGCCAGCGGCGACCGCCGCTTCATCGCACCCCTGGTGGAGTTGCTCCGGGCCGACGAGGTCGGTGCGGTTCAGGGGATCGACCGGAGTCAGCTGGTGAGCACTCTCGCCTCCCTGGCCGGAACCGACCTGGGGGACGACTGGCCCGAGTGGGTGCGCTTCGTGACCCGGGAAAACCCCGGCAAGCCCCCCGGCTTCACCGGCTGGAAGGGCCGCCTGCTGGCGCGCATCGATCCCCGCTTCGGGCCGCTCCTGGCCTCAGGCATCCCTTCGCGCATTCGCACCGAGGAGATCATCTGGGGCGGCGTCGCCTTCGAGGGCATTCCGGCGCTGGACCGGCCCGCCACCCTGCCCGCCTCCGAAGCCCACGAGCTCTCCGATACCGATGCCGTCTTCGGACTCGTCGTGAACGGCGACGCCCGCGCCTACCCGCTGCGCATCCTGGACTGGCACGAGCTGGTGAACGACGTCGTGGGAGAAGTCCCGGTGTCGCTGGCCTACTGCACGCTGTGCGGGTCGGGCATCGCGTACGACGGCCGCGGGCCCGGCGGGCGCAGCTTCGATTTCGGCTCCTCGGGCTTCTTGATGCGCAGCAACAAGCTCATGGTGGATCGCCAGACCCTGAGCTTGTGGAACCAATTCACGGGACGCCCGGTGGTGGGTCCCCTGGTGGAGGAAGACGACTTCCGACTCCGGGTCCTGCCGAGCGTCGTCACCACCTGGGGCGAATGGCGCCGGCGCCACCCCGATACGCGCGTCCTCTCGTTCGATACCGGCCACCGACGGCCCTACCACGCCGGCGCCGCCTACGGGGACTACTTCGCCTCCGAGCGCACGATGTTCCCCATCGCCCGCCGCAACCGCGCCCTTCCGGACAAGACGCGCGTCTTCGCGCTCGAGCGCGAAGGCCAGCCCAAGGCGTATCCCATCGAGGCTCTGGTCGCGGCCCGCGTCACCAACGATCGGGTGGGCGCCACGGACGTCGTCCTGGTGGCGAATGCGGCGCCCGTCCGGGTCGCGGGGCGCAGCGTGCGCTCGGGCCGCGAGCGCCAGTACCGTGCCGGCGCGGCCGTTCGCGCCTACCGGCGCGGCGCCCACCGCTTCTCCAGCGGCGAGGCCGGCCAGCCCGTCGACGAGCGAGGGCGCCCGTGGCGGGTGACGGAGGCGGCACTGGAGGGGCCCGACGGAGCCCACCTGGAACGGCTGCCCGGCGTCCTGGCCTACTGGTTCGCCTGGGCGGCCTTCCACCCCCAGACCGAGCTGGCGGGCTCCCCCACCCCTCGCCGCGAGCCCTAGCCCGGCTCGGTCCGCCCCCTGCTTTCCCCCTCACCCTTTCCCCGACGGGCGAGACGGCCCACGGGATCGGGCCCAGGTCCTCAGGTGAAGACCTCGGTGCGCCGACAGGAAGGACAAGGGAGGATGCGAACGTGGCCAATTCCAAGGGGACCAACGTCCTGGAGATGGTCAAGATCCTGCGCAAGA
>JAKSBN010000369.1 GCA_022361175.1 Pseudomonadota bacterium
CATCTCGTGCACCCTCAAGTTCAAGCCACGCGCCGACTCGACCATGCGGGCGACTCCGTCATCATGATTGATCGTCGGAGGATAGCCGCGAGCGATGCGTATCTCGACCTCGAGACCACGCGCGGCGGCCACTCCCTCGGCAACCCTGCGCAACTGGGCATGGGCGGTCTCGCGGCGACTGTGACTCAAGGTACGTATGGTCCCGCTGCACTCGGCCTCGGGGGGAAGCACGTTCATGGCGCTGCCGGCCCTCACCATCGTCACGCTGAAGACGACAGGATCGTCCGGGTCGGTCTCTCTAGCGGCCACGTGGGACAGGCCGTCGACGAAGGGGCCGACTGCCGGTATCGGGTCCCTGCCCTGGTAGGGCAAGGAGGCATGGCCTCCGGATCCCTTGAAGGATACGAAGAAAGTATCGGCCGCGGCCAGTATGGCGCCACGGCGCGTCGCCACCATGTTGGTCGGAGAACGCGAGGCGAGGTGCAGAGCAAAGGCGGCATCTACACCGTCGAGGGCTCCTTCACCCAACATGACGTCGGCGCCGCCGTAGCCCTCTTCGCCCGGCTGGAAGAGCAACCGCACCGTACCTGCGAAACGGTCCCGCATGCCGTGCAGGACTTCGGCAGCCCCCAACAGCATCGCGACATGCCCGTCGTGGCCGCATGCGTGCATCACGCCCACCTCCCGGCCCTCGACCGTGGCGCGAACCTTCGAGGCGAAGGGGAGACCCGTCTGCTCGGTGACGGGGAGTGCGTCCATGTCGGCGCGCAAGGCCACGACGCGGCCGGGCCGGCCGCCCTTCAGTACGCCTACCACGCCGGTGTGCGCGACCTCGCGACGCACCGCGAAGCCCAGCGCTTCGAGCTCTTTCGCGACCAGGGCGGCGGTTCGGAACTCGCGGTTGGAGAGCTCCGGGTGTGCGTGGATGTCCCGTCGCCAGGCCACGACTTGCGGGGTCACGCGTTCTACGAGTTGGGCGATTTTCTCCGTATCCGCGGAGCTCGGCCCCGCCACCCACAGCGGGGCCAATGCGACGGCCAGACCGACGCTGCTTCCCAAAATCCGAGTCGCCATGGATCCCCCCGTGGTCGCCTGCTCTTGGATTGCCGGTCGCGCACTTCGTCACGTCGGGTTTGGTGGCAGGCCACCTGGGTCGGAGGGTACTCTCTGGCGTCGCACCCAACGAGAGGATGTCGGAATGGTGGAGCAACCGCGTTGGCCCCGGGAAGGTTGGGTCGCGCTCGTGGCCGGCATCGCGTGGCTCGCCGCGGGCGCCAGCGGGGGCGTTGCCGACTTCCTCCTCGGCCTGGTGCCCGGTGCGCTGCTCGCCGGCGCGGGCGCGGGGCTGCTGTTCTGGTCGGGCGACCGGCGCATTCCCCAGACGATGGCGCTGGCCGGACTCGTCGGGGTGGTGCTGTCGATCCCCGGACTGTTCGTGATCGGCTGGCTGCCCGGACTGGCGCTGGCCGCGCTTTCGGCGGCCGCCACCGTGGCGGCGGGTGCCGCCTCCGTGCGGCAGGAGCCGCGGCACGATCAGGTGCCCGAGCCGGTGCCCTCCTGGCAGCTGGCGGCGCAGGTGGCGCTCGACGATGCGTTGCTGGCGCACATGCATTTCTCCATCTCGCTGCCGCCCGGCGAGTTCGCCGACACCGTTCTGCGCGAGGTTCGCGGGGCCCGGGAGCTGTTCGAGGCGCGCGGCTGGCTCGAGAAGCCCGAGGCCTACCACGAGCTTCCCCCCTCTCTGGACGCCCCACGCGTCGAGGCGGCCAAGACGCTGCGGGTGGAGTTCGAGCACGTTTCCTTCGAGAGCGGCTACGAGCCGCGTGGCGACGAGCCCGGCCGCGATCGCTGGGTTTCGTACGAGGGCAACCGCACGGCTCACGCCTGGGTCAAGCGGCACAGCGACCGCGACCGGCCTTGGCTGATCTGCATCCACGGGTACCAGATGGGGTTGCCGTGGATGGACTGGGGGGCCTTCGATCCCCGCGTCTTCCACGAGCGCATGGGGCTCAACCTGCTGCTCCCGGTACTGCCTCTACACGGCGCGCGCCGGATCGGACGCACCAGCGGCGATGGCTTTTTGTCCGGCAACGTCCTCGACAGCGTGCACGCCGAAGCGCAGGCCATGTGGGACATCCGGCGGCTGCTCTCCTGGGTTCGCCAGCAGACGGAGGCCCCCGTCGGCGTGTACGGCCTCTCCCTGGGCGGCTACAACACGGCGCTGCTGGCGTCACTCGACGAGGATCTGGCCTGCGCCATTCCGGGGATTCCGGCGACGGACGTCTCTCGGCTCGTGTGGCGGCACGGTCCCCCGCTTCAGCTCCGCTACATGGAGCACTTGGGTGTGGAACGCTCCGACGCCGCTGAGGTGCTGAGGGTCGTTTCGCCCCTGGCCACCCCGCCCAAGGTGCCGCGGGAGCACCGCCTGATCTTCGGGGGCGTCGCCGACCGCCTGGTGCCCCCGGACCAGGTGCGGGACCTGTGGGAGCATTGGGAGCGTCCGGAGATGATCTGGTATCAGGGCGCCCACCTGACCTTCCCGCTCGACGCACGGATTCGCCGGGCGGTGGGCAGCACGCTGCAGAGCGCGGGGCTCGAAGCCTAGCGCGGCTCCGGCTTTCGATTGAGAAGGCTCCGGCTTTCGCAGGCGGTCCCAGTCCACTCCACCCCGGAATCCGACCGCCAGATTGCGCTCCCCGCTTACAACTCCGGCCGAATCGCCGATCAGTTGGAAGGCCCCCGGCGTCGACCTGGCGCGCGACGGGCGCCGTACGGGGGAGACACCATGTTGCCGGCGGACAAGCTCGGACGCAGTCACGGCCGGTCTCGTCAGGGTCTCGCCCTCCCCGCGCTCGGCGTTCTGCTGGTGGCTGCGGCCTGCTGGCTCGGGTTGGCGTGGCTGGCGTCCGGCGCGGCTCCACTCGCCACCGTCGGAGCGGGCGTCGGCTGCGTGGCGACCGCCTGGTTGGCCGCCAGGGCCGTCCGCATCCGAGCAGAAGAGCGAATCGGGGAGTCTGCAGATCGGGTACTCGCCTACGTCTGTCACGACATGCGGGCGATCCTGCACGGTCTCCAGGGGCAGCTGGAGCTGCTGGCGGACGCCCCGCTGGCCGACGCGGAGCACCGCCGCGTCGCCCTCGCACAGCGCGCCGCCAAGAGCCTCCGCGCCCTGGTCGAGCGTCACCTGGATCGCTCCGCGGCTCTCGACGCCGAAGCGGCCTTCGATCTGCGGCAGGCACTCGACGAGGTCATCGCCTGGGTACAGCCCCTGGCGCGAGAGAATCGCGTCGAGCTGTGTACGGACTGGCCACCGCAGGAATCGCTTCCCGTTTCGGGCGACGTGGGGTCTCTCCAGCGGATCGTCCAGAACCTGGTGAGCAACGCCGTCAAGTTCTCCCCGGACGGACGAGTTCGGGTCTCGGCCCGGCGGCTGGCACGCCTTCCCGACGGCACGCGATTTCGCATCGACGTGGAGGACAACGGCCGCGGGATGGCTCCCGAGTCGGTCGAGCGCGTGTTCTCTCCCGGAGCCCAACTCGGCAAGCCGCCGCCGCGGGTTCCCCGTGGCTTCGGGCTCGGGCTCTGCATCGTTCGCGAGCTGGCCGACACGCTCGGAGCGGAGATCGCCGTGGAAAGCGAGCGCGGCGTGGGTTCGCGTTTCTCGCTGGAGGTGCGGCTCCAGGAGCGAGACGATCCGGCCACCGAGCAGTCCGCACTCCCGGCACAGCGCGCCGACGAGTCCCACTTCGGCCTCTCGGTTCTGGTGGCCGACGACGACCCGGTTTCGCGCGACTTGGCTGCTTCGCAGCTGGCGCACTTGGGCTGCCAGGCAGAAACGGTGTCCGACGGGAGAACGGCGTTCGAACGCGTCGTGCACGACCCGCCCGACCTGGTGCTGCTGGACGAGCAGATGCCGGAGATCGACGGCTCGGTGGTGATTCGACGGTTGCGAGATGCGCTGGGCGATCGGTGTCCCTTCCTGGTGTCGGCGACGGGAGTGGCATCCGCATCTGGGTCCGCGTCTTGGCGCGAGACCGCCGCGGACGCCCGGCTGGAGAAGCCCTATGACCGGGACGCCCTCTGCCGTGTGCTCGCCCGGGCGAAAGCTCGGCGGCCCGCGGCGAACGGCCAGCCGGACGAATCTTCGCTGGACCCGTCCGTGTGGGAGGCGATCGCCGGCCTCGACCCGACCGGCCGCAACGACACACTCGCACGGGCGTTTCGCAGCTACTTGGGGGCTGCTCCGGGCCTGCTGGAGACGCTCGAAGAGGCCGCCTCGGAGGAGGATCCGGAGGCTCTCATGCGCGCCGCTCACCGCCTTCGCTCCAGCAGCGCGCAGGTCGGGGCGCGCCGATTGGCCTCGCTGGCGGAACGGCTCGAGAAGCTCGGTCGACGAGGAGAGACGAAGGGGGCCGAGACGCTCACCCGGGCCTTCTCGGTCGAGTACGCCCACGTGTCCGGCGCACTGCGTGCGAGATTGACGGAGGCGAGCCGTGGTTGACGCCAAGAGCCCGCTCGTCCTGGTGGCCGACGACGACGACACGGTTCGCCTGCTGGTCCGTCAGGCCCTGGAACTGGACGGCTTTCGGGTCCTGGAGGCGCGGGACGGGCGCCAGGCGCTTCAGCTTCTCGACCAGCGTCCGGCGGACCTGCTGCTGGCCGACGTCGAGATGCCTCACCTGGACGGGCTCTCGCTGTGCGAGGAGATCCGCAGCGACCCCAGACTGCGGAACATCCCGATCCTCATGATGACCGGGCACGACGACGCCGCGGCCGTCGAACGCGCCTTCGACGCGGGCGCCACGGACTTCTGCCAGAAGCCGCTGCAGTGGACGCTTCTCCGACATCGCGTTCGCTTCATCCAGCGCTCGCACCGAAGCGCGCAGGAGCTCCGGCGAAGTCGCGAGCGGCTGGCCAACGCACAGCGGATCGCGCGGCTGGGAAACTGGGAGATCGACCTGACGACCCGCGAACTCCACTGCTCCGACGAGACGCTCCGCATCTTCGGCATCGAGAAGGGCGCTCCCGGCTCTCTGCGCGAGGCACTGGTGTCCTGCATCGACAGCCGTGATCTGCACGCGTTGAAGGAGCAGGCGCGCCACGCCATCGAAACCGGCGCCGGCTTTCACATGGAGTACCGCATCGTGCGCGCGGGTGGCGCGGAAAGGGTCCTGCGCACGGAAGCCAAGGTCGCGCACGATGCCTACGGAGCCCCGATGCGGCTGGAGGGGACCAGCCAGGACGTCACCGAGCGGCGCGCCGCCGAGGCCGAGATCCGCTATCTGGCGTATCACGACAGCTTGACGGGGCTCGCCAACCGCCGGAACTTTCGCGACACCCTGTCCCGAGCCATGCTCCAATCGCGCCGCTACGGCTACAAGCTGGCGGTGGTCTATCTCGATCTCGACAACTTCACCCGCATCAACGACACGCTCGGACACGACATGGGCGATCTGCTTCTGAAGGGGGTGGCGGAGCGCGTGTCGCGGTCGGTCCGGCTGACCGACTACGTGGGGCGCGTGGGGACCGAGGACGTCGAGCGAAACGTCGCGCGCTTGGGAGGGGACGAGTTTACGCTGCTGGTGGCCGACATGTCGCAGCCCGGCGACGCCGCCCACGTCGCGAACCGGCTGCTCCGCGAGCTCGGGCGTCCCTTCGACGTTCAGGGCCACGAGATCGTCGTCAGTGCCAGCGTCGGAATCGCCGTCTACCCCGACGACAGCGAGGACGTCGACATCCTGCTCCGCTGTGCCGATACCGCCATGCACCACGCCAAGCGCAAGGGCAAGAACCTCTACCAGTTCTACACCGAGTCGATGAACGCGGAGGCCTTCCGGCGCCTCGTGTTGGAGACCAAGCTTCGCAAGGCGATCGGCCGGGATCAGTTGATCCTCCACTACCAGCCCAAGATCGACGCCCGTTCCGGCGAGACGACGGGCATGGAGGCGCTGGTGCGCTGGCAGGACCCCGAGCTGGGCCTGATTCCTCCGGGCGATTTCATCCAGGTGGCGGAGGAGACCGGGCTCATCGGGAACATCGACGACTGGGTGCTCCGGACGGCGTGTGCACAGGCCAAGCGCTGGCTGGACGCCGGCCTGCAACCCGGACGCGTCGCGGTCAACGTCTCGGCGCGCCACTTCGGCGACCCCGAGTGGCTTACCCGCGTTCGCGATGCGCTGACGGATTCGTCCCTGGACGGACGCTTTCTGGAGCTCGAAATCACCGAGAGCATGCTGATGAAGGACGAGCAGGCCGCGGGGGAGTCGCTGGAGGAGCTGCGGTCCATGGGGATCTCCGTCGCCATCGACGACTTCGGCACCGGCTACTGCTCCATGCGGTACCTGCGGCAGTTTCACGTGAGCACGCTCAAGGTCGACCGCTCCTTCGTCCAGGACGTCGACGCCGAGGACGGTGCCGAGATCGTGAACGCGATCTTGTCGTTGGCCCAGAGCCTGCGGCTGAAGACGGTGGCCGAGGGCGTCGAGACCGAGGAGCAGCGCGCCTATCTCCGCGCTCGCCAGTGCGACGAACTGCAGGGCTATCTGATCAGTCGCCCGCTCACGACCGAGGCCATGGAGGGCTGGCTCCGGGACCACTAGCTCTCGGGGCGGGACTCGCGGGCCGGCAGCAGCGGCGGGCGGCCGAAGTGGCGCCGGATGCGATTCAAAGCCGACAACACGCGCCGGCTGCCGCCCAAGCGCCGGAGCAGCGCGCGCCGACCCGGGAAGTCCACCAGCAGCGCTCCTGTGGCCAGGGTCAGCAGACCCTGGCCCGGAAGGAAGAGGAGGACCGCGCCGACCAGCAGCAGCAGGCTTCCCGCCAGGTTGCGCAGCCCGCGCAGCCCGACGTGATGCGAGGGGCGCGGCTTCCGCAGGGCGTCCGGGGGGAGTTCGAGGATGAGGAGGGGGACGGCCACGGCCGAGATCAGCAGCGATACGCCGGCCAGCAGGGCCGATGCGACGACGAGCGATCCGGCGTGACTCTGAATCCACTCGGCCACGGGTGTCTCTCCAGCCTCGGGTCAGTCCGGGAGCGGACGCTCCTCGAGGCGGCGTAGGATGTCGGCGTGCACCTTCCGCGTGATGGGGTAGTGAAGCGCGAAGGCGATGGAGATCAGGAGCAGCCCGGCGGGTGCGACGGACGTGAGGATGCGCACCATTTGGACCGCGCTTTCGGGCTGCTGCTCTCCGTCCCCCACGTAGCCCACGACGCCGAGCGCGAAGAGCGCGAGCGCGACGAAGGTGGAGCCCGCGATCTTGCGGATGAAGGTGAAGAGGCCGGAGTACAGGCCCTCGCGACGTTCGCCGGTGCGCAGCTCGTCTTCGTCGATGACCTCCCCCAGCATGGCCCACGGCATCAGGTCGGCCACCGCATAGCCGACGCCCGCCAGCGACGCCACGAGGAAGATGGTCCAGCGGGGCCAGTCGGGCTGCGCCAGGTAGATCGGGAATTGGATGGCGATCCACATCCCGGCGCCGAGGATGTAGATGGTCCGCTTGTCGATCTGCTGCGCCACACGGAGCCACACCGGCAGCGAGATCACGACCACGCACAGGAAGAGGGCCAGGGTGGCGGCGAAATCCTCCTGGCGGCCGATCCAGTACGTGAAGTAGAAGAGGAACATCGCCCCGATCAAGTCCACGGCCGCGCGCGCGAACACGTAAACGGCGACCAGCAGTGCGAAAGCCCGGTGTGAGAAGGCGGTGCGAAGTCCCGCCAGGAAGGGCGTCGTCGCCGGAGGACCGGAAGGCGGACGCTCGAAGCTCACGCGGTGGACTGCGACCCACGGGACCGTGAGCCAGATCGCGAGGAAGCAGCCCGCGATCACGTAGCCCCGGGATCCCTCTCCCAGCGACGGGGCCACGTACTGCATGGCCACCGCCACGAACGTTCCGAGGACGGCGGCAGCGGAGCGGTACGTGTTGAG
>JAKSBN010000345.1 GCA_022361175.1 Pseudomonadota bacterium
CTCGGCGTCGCATCGCTTCCGCGGCAGAAGCTGTGCGCGCGGGCGTCCAGCTGCGCCGCCCGGCCGGCGTCGCTGCGGTAGGGCTCCGGCGTGTGGTGACCCGCGGCACACCCGAGCGCCAACGCCGCGAGCCCGGCCCAGCACCTAGTCGCCGACGGCATCCACCCAGGCCTGGGGTACGCACAGGATCGGGCAATCGGCCCGCCGCAGCACCCGCTCGCTGTGGCTGCCGCGCAGGACGTCCAACAACCCCTGGCGACCGTCGGTGGTCATCACGATGAGATCCGCCGCGAGCTCGCCCGCCGCCTTCAGGATCCCCTCCACCGGATCCCCGCCCCGCTCGACGCGGTTCCAGCGCCACGGCGAGCCTTCGGGCAGCTCGAGCTCGGGTACAGACCCCGGTTCGCCCACGTGGAGAAGGGTGAGGTCGACGGTGCCGTCGCCCAGGGCGCGGGCGGCGCGCGTGGCCAGCGCGACGGCGGCACCAGCCGGTGGGGTGTGGTCCGCGGGAACCAGCACGCGGCGCAGGGAGAGCTGGCCGTCCTCCAGCGATACGAAGCCTCGCGCTCGCTGGGGGACGATCAGGGCCAGGGTCTGGGCGCGGCGTGCCAACCGCTCGGCCACGGACTCCCGGAGCCAGCGCGGGATTCCATCGCGTCCCTCGCTGGCCAGCACGACCAGGTCGGACGGGTGTTCCTCCAGGTACTCCAGCATGCGGGACGCGGGCCGGCTGCCGCGCAGCGCGACCTTCTTCACGCGCACGGCCAGCTCGCCGAAGACCGCGGCGCGCGGGCTCCCGGGCTGCAGCAGGCCCCAGCGCTCGAGGGTCTCGCGCACGGCGGGGAAGCGCTGCCACTCGTCGCTGAAGTCGTCCTCGGCGACGTGAAGCAGCGTCAGCCGGGTCTGCCGCACCAGGGCCACGGCCAGGGCGTGGGCGAAGGCGCTCTCGCTGGCGGCGGAGAAATCCGACGCGTGGAAGACCGAGTGCACGAAGGGGAGTTGCGGGGGCTGGCTCACGCGGTTCTCCTCGGGTCCGACACTTGGGGGGCGCCGGCCATGATACGCCCTGGCCGGGACGACCGCGTGAAACTCCGCCGGGCCCAAGCGCCCTCGACTCCCAAGGGGGAACGCGAGAACGGGCTCCAACGAGGCAGCGCAAACCGGCGGATTGTGGTTGGATGGCGCAGCCGGCCCACGCGCGACGGCGCGGATGCGAAGCGCGCTCGGCGGGGCCGCCTGGGCGAGGAGAACGTGTGTCGGAAATGTCGGAAAGAACGGCGAGACGAGTCCTGAGCCTGACGTCGTGCGCCTGTCTGGCGGCCTTCGCCACGGGCTGCGCCCTGCTGGCCTTCACCTCGAACGAGCGCGAGGCGGAGCTGGGTGCCAAGCTGGCGGCCGAAGTCGAAGCCGCCCTGGGCACCGTTTCCGATGCCGAGCTGGCGGCCTACGTGGACGCGTTGGGGCAGCGGCTGGCCGCGACCGACGGCGACCCCGAGTTCGAGTATCACTTCTACGTCGTGGAGATGGTGGAGCCGAACGCCTTCGCCCTGCCGGGCGGCCACGTCTTCGTCTCGCGCGGGTTGCTGGCGCTGCTCAACACCGAGGACGAGCTGGCCAACGTCCTGGGCCACGAGATCGGCCACATTCGCGGCCGTCACGCCGCCCACCGCACCGTCGCCGCGGCTCCGCTATCGGTGGCCACCGGCCTGGGCTCGCTGGCGGCGAGCATCGTCAGCCCACGCGTGGGCCGGGCCGTGGCGGGGGTGGGTGGCTTCGCCAACCAGGCGATCGTGTCGCCCTACAGCCGCGAGCAGGAGCGCGATGCCGATCGCCGGGGCCAGGAGCTCGCCGCGCGGGCGGGCTACGACCCGGGCGCGCTCTCGGCGTTCCTTCGGACGCTCGAGCGGGAGGCGCAGCGCCGCGGCCAGGGATCCGGGCGCGTCGCCTTTCTGGCGACGCATCCCTCCACCGCCGAACGCGCCGCGGCGACGGCGAAACGCGCGCGGCAGCTCGAGCCCGAGCCGGCGCCGGTTTTGTCGCCCACCCGCGAGGCCTTCCTGTCGCGCCTGGTGGGGCTGCAGGTGGGGCCGAGCCCCGCCGCCGGGGTGTTTCGGGACGAGCTCTTCCTGCACCCGGACCTGAACTTCGCCCTGCGCTTTCCGGCGGGCTGGGAGACGGCCAATCGCCGCGACGCCGTCGCGGCCAAGGCCGCGGACGCCGACGTGTGGGCGATGCTGCAACTGGTGGGCGAGGGCGACGATCCCAGCCAGGGGCTGGTGGAGCTGGCGCGCGAGAGCCGCGTCGACGTCGGTCGCGCGCAGCAGGTCTCCATCCACGGCAAGCGAGCCGTTCGGCTGGACACCCGCTCCCAAGGCCGGCGTATGGAACTCACGTGGATCGCCCACGAGAATCGCATCTATCGCATCGTCGGCGCCGCCCCGGTGCGCGACTGGGAGGCGGCCTCGGCGGCCCTGCGCGCGGTGTCCGAGAGCTTCCGAAGCCTGTCGCTCGTCGAAGCCGCGAGCATCGAGGACCAGCGGCTGCAGCTGGTGTCCGCGCGTGAGGGGGAGACCATCGCCGACGTGCTCGGGCGCGCCGAGAGCGCTTGGTCGCCGGAAGAGGCGGCGGTGGCGAACGGGGTCGAGATGGGCACCGACCTCGGCGGTCGGCTCGTGAAGGTGACCCGTCAGGAGCGCTACCGATCGCACTAGCGGACACAGGAGCGTTCGTCGCCCATGGCTGAGCCGCTTCGGGACGAGGGCCAGATTCGAGAGCTGGCCCAGGAGATCCTGGCAGGGCCCGAGTTCGCCCATTGGCAGCGAGATCCGTCCTGGCTTGCCGAGCAGCTGGCGCGGCTCGGGGCCTTCGTGAGGGACGTCATCGAGTGGCTGCGATCCCTCCTCCCCGCAGAAGTGGTCGGTCTGTGGGAGCTCTTCTGGTTCGGCGTGCGCGAACTCGTGGCTTGGATCCTCCGGCTGGCCACCGGCGACGGCCCCGCGACCTGGATCTTCTGGCTCGGGCTGGTCGGGCTGGCGTTCGTGGGAGTGGTGTGGCTCGCCCAACGTCTCGAGAGGGTCCGCGAAGCGTCCGCGGATCATTCGGCCCCGGACGCCCTGGCCGAGGCGCGCCGGTGGCTCGACGAAGCCGAGGTCCTGGCGCGGGCGGGCCAACGGTTGGAAGCGGCGCATCGGGTCCAGTTGGCGTGTCTGGAGGTGCTGATCGAGCGCGGCTGGCTGCAGCTCGAGCGCTCGGATCCCAACCGGACGCTGCGCGACCGCATCCACCGCAGTCCCCTGCCGGCCGCCGAGCAGCGGGCCCTGGTCGCCTTGGTCGACCGCCTCGAATCGCGCTGGTTCCGCGACCGCGCCGAGGAGAGCGGGCTCTACGACGACTGGCGCGCGCTGCACGGCCGCTTGGAGGAGTTGGGCGTGCGGCGGGCGGAGGCGGCGTGAACACTCCCGCCCCGCGCACCAGCGAGCCTTGGCAACGCGTCGTCGTTGCCGCCGTCGCGATCCTCGTCGCTTTGGGAATCGTCTGGCCGCAGGAGGATTGGCGTGAGACCCGGACGAGCTTCGGCACCGGCCGCGACGGCTACGCCGCGCTCCAAGCGCTGCTCGTCCGCGCGCAGGCGGGCGGCGAGCGCCACTTCGAACCGCCGGCGCGTCTGCCCCCCGGCACGACGGTCTGGTGGATCGAGCCGGAAGGCGTCTGCGACGGCCGGATCGCGCTGTCGGGGCGCGGGGACGCGCTCGACCGCGAGTCGCTGCGCTGGGCGGCCGGCGACTGGATCGAGGCGGGCGGACACGCCCTCGTCTTTCTGGAACCCGCCGGCGCCGAGGCGCCCGTCTGCGATGCCGTCCTCGGATTCGCGCTGCCGGAGCGGCGCGTGGCCGAAGGCGCGTTCGTGCGGGGACGGAAGCTCCCCGCTCCGCGTCGGCTCGCGTTCGACCGGCTGCGGGCGTTCTCCGAGCCGGGCGACTGGGAGGTCGCGGCCACTTGGGGCGAGGAGCCCTTCGCCCTCACCCGGCCGGTGGGCGAAGGCCGGGTGACGGTGGTGGCCGACGCGGCCTTCCTGCGCAACCAGCACTTGGGAGGGGCCGACGCGGCCGTCCTGGCCATCGACTGGGCGCGCGGCTTCGGCCCCCCGCGCCTCGACGAGCGCAGCCACGGTCTCTTGCCCGAGACCAGCACGTTCTGGTACCTGGTGGGTTCCGACGCCCTGGCGGCCTGCCTGGGGCTGGTGGGGTTGGCCGCGCTCTTCGCCTGGCGCGGGGCGGCTTGGCCGCCGCGGCGCTTCTCGGGCGAGACGGCCGAGGCGCCCACGCTCGTCACCTTCGTGGAATCCCTGGGCGCTCTCTACGCTCGCTCGCGGGACTACGGCCGCGTGGCGTCGCGCTACCGTGAGCTCGCGCTGGCACGCCTGCGTCGGCATTGGCACCTGCCGCCGGAGGTGCGACCCGAGGCGTTGGCCGAGCGCTTGGAGCGAGCGGGCGCGCTGGACCCCGACCGGGCCCGGGCGCTGGTAGCGGAAGTGGAGCCGGACTCGCAGGCGGGACTGCGCCGGCGCCTGCAGGAGCTGGATCGGATCGTGAAGGAGGGAATTCGGTGAGTGAATCGCCCGCGCTCGACTTGAGGCCCGTGGCCGCTGACTTCGAGCGCCTGCGCGACGCCGTGGGGCGCGCCGTGATCGGGCACGACGACGCCGTGCGACTGATTTACGTCACGCTCCTGTGTTCGGGGCACAGCCTGCTGGAGGGGGTGCCCGGCGTCGCCAAGACCCTGCTGGTGCGCTCGCTGGCGGCCGCCCTCGACATCCGCTTCGGGCGCGTGCAGTTCACGCCCGACCTGATGCCGAGCGACATCGTGGGCAGCCCGATCCTGGACGCTCAGGTGGGCGAGCTGCGCTTTCGCCGCGGGCCGCTCTTCACGGACCTGCTGTTGGCGGACGAGATCAACCGCGCGTCCGCCAAGACCCAGGCGGCGCTCTTGGAAGCCATGCAGGAGCGCGCGGCCACCAGCGACGGCACGCGCCACGAACTGGGTCCGCACTTCGCCGTCTTCGCCACCCAGAACCCCGTGGATCAGGAGGGCACTTACCCGTTGCCCGAGGCCGAGCTGGATCGGTTCCTGTTCAAAATCGCCGTGGACTACCCGAGCGCCGAGCAAGAGCGCGAGCTGCTGGCGCGGCTGCACGCGCGGGACCAGCCCACGGCCCAGGTTCCGCGCGTGCTCGACGTGGAATCGCTGACCCGGGCGCGAGGCCTCGTGGCCCAGGTGATCGTGCGGGACGAGATCGTTCACTACGTCTCGGAGCTGGTGCGCGCGACGCGCTCCGACTTCCAGTTCGCCCTCGGTGCGTCTCCGCGGGCGGGGCTCCTGCTCTTGCGGGCCGCCAAAGCGGCGGCGGCGCTCGCGGGCCGCGACTTCGTGCTCCCCGAGGACGTGCAGGAGATGTTCTTCCCCGCGCTTCGGCACCGCGTGCAGATGGATCCCGCCACCGAGGTGGAGGGCGTCACGGCCGACGAGGCGCTCGAACGCACCTTGCGCACGGTGACCGTGCCCCGGTGACGGTCTTTCCCACTCGCCGGCCGCTGTGGGCGCTCGGTCTGTGGTTGCTCTTGGCGGTGGCCACCGTGTTCGCGCCCGTCCTGGGGCCCCTGCTCTGGTGGACGGGCGCCGCCGGTGTCGGGCTCCTGATCGGAGACGCCCTGCGCCTGTGGCGCAGCGGCGCCGTGCGGCTCGAACGCCGGCTGCCCGAGCGCTTCGTGGTGGGGCGGCGCGCGACGCTGACGCTCGTGCTCCACCACGCGGCC
>JAKSBN010000477.1 GCA_022361175.1 Pseudomonadota bacterium
AAGATGGGCGCCTGGTAGCCTGCGATCCCGAGACCCGTGTAGGTCTGGTAGAGGAAGACTCCCTGGGCGACGCCAAAGACGACCGCGCCCACTCCCACCCCGAGCCAGTAGAGCGGCGAGGTCCCCTCCAGCACCGAGAGAACGGTTCGGTTCGCGTTCGCATCCGGGGCCGGGCGGCCCGGGCCGGTCAGAGTCGAAGACGTCGCCATACGAACTCCTCGCTACGCAAAGTGGCGTCGGACGAGACTCGGCGGCGCGAAGCGAAAACGGAACGCAGCAGACCGTTGCGCAGCGAGTCGTTGCGGTTGCCGCAGCGGATCGCTGCACCCGACCGGCCGCCCCGTCTGCGCTAGCTTGAGAAGCCATGCTGGAGACCCTGCGATCCTTCATCGAGCCGCCGGTCTCCTCCGAGCCCGACCAGGGAACGGCAAAGATCGCGTGGCTCATTCGCCTGCGCTGGGTGGCGATCGGCGCCCAGCTCCTGTCCATCTTGCCGGCGCTGCACTTCGCCCTGTTGGAGCGGTGGCTGCTGCCGTCGTTTCTCGGTGTCGTCGCGGTGCTGGCCACCTGGAACGTCGTCACCTGGCTTGCCCTGCGGCGCGGCCTCATGTCTCGCCAGCGCCACGTGCTGATTCAGCTGGCCGCCGACGTCACCGCGCTGGCCTTCCTGCTCGCCCTGACCGGTGGCGCCTGGAACCCCATGGTGCCGATCCTGTTCGTCCACGCGGGCCTCGGATCGCTGCTCTTGCAAGGGCGCATGAGCTTGGCCTTCTTCGCGTTGCTCATCCTGTGTCTGCTGGTGCTGCAGGCCACGCCCTACATTCCGCCCGGCATCCAGGGCAGCATGGTGCCGCGCGTCATCCTGTTCCCGGCGCAACTGGTCGTGGCCGTGGTCTTCTGGATCCTGACCGCCTGGCTGTCGCGCACACTCACGACGCTTCAGATCCACTCCGCCGCCTTGAGCGAACGCAAGACGCGCATCGACCGCCTGCGCGCCGTGGGGGCGCTGGCCGCCGGACTCTCCCACGAGTTGGCGACGCCCCTCAATACCGCCAAGCTCAAGCTGAACCGCATGCAGCGGCGTCCCGAGGCCATCGACCCGGCCGACGTCGACACCGCCCGGGAAGCCCTCTCGCGCTGCGAGGACGTGCTGCGGCGCATGGCCGGCGCCCAGCTGCGGCCCGAGGGCGTGCAGCTCGACGTCGTCGATGTCGAGGACCTCGTCGAGCAGGTCTGTCGCAGCTTCGCCGAGGCGAACCGCCAGGCGCACGTGCGGTTCCGGGCGGAGAACGGCCACCCTCGCTTCGCCCAACTGCCGGCGGTGGCGTTCTCGCAGGCCATGCTGAATTTGATCGACAACGCCGTCCAATCCGGCGGCGCCGAGCAGCCGGTGGACGTGGTCGTGGGGGGGCGCGGCGGCCGGGTCGAAGTCCAGGTCTTGGACCGCGGCAGCGGCTGGCCGGCCGTGGTGCGCCAGCACCTGGGCGAACCCTTCGTCACCACCAAGTCGGGAGGCGTCGGGCTGGGGCTCTACTACGTTCACACGCTGGCGGAGGCGGTGGGCGCCCAGTTCTCCATCGAGGATCGCGAGCAAGGCGGCGCCGTGGTACGCATCTCGCTGCGGGCGGCCCCGGCTCTCGCGGAGGGTGCGGCATGAGCGACACCGAGCGGCGACTGCTGATCGTGGAGGACGACGAACGCTTCGCCGAAACGCTGGCGGCCGAATTCCGCGACCGCGGCTATCGGGTGACGGCCGTCGACCGCCTGGACGGCCTGCGGGCCCTGGACGCCAGCGCCTTCAGTCACGCCGTGGTCGACCTGCGGCTGAAGGGCGACTCGGGCCTGGACGCCGTATCGCACATCCACACCCAGTCGCCCGGGACGCGCGTCGTCGTCCTCACGGGCTACGGCAGCATCGCCACGGCCGTCCAGGCCACCAAGCTGGGCGCGTCGAACTACCTGACCAAGCCCGTCGACATCGACGAGCTGGAGCGCGCCTTCGAGAGCACCGGCGACGACGAACCCGACGTCGAAATCCCCGACCAGATGCAGACCCTCGACCGTCACGAACGGGAGTACATCGAGTACGTGCTCGCCCAGTGCGACGGCAACATCAGCCAAGCCGCCCGGCGCCTCGGCCTCCACCGCCAGAGCCTCCAGCGCAAACTCCGCAAATACACCCCGCGCTAGCCAAGTCCGGTGTCCCAGGGCCGCCCGCAACCCCACCGCATCGCGAGGTGCCCCCGGCTCGGGCTGCGGGTCCGTACCAGGTCGCGAACTAGGTGCCCGCGTCCGCCGCCGCGAGCGCGCCCGAGGCGTGCAAACTCGCCAGGCGATCGGCCGCGACGCCCCAGGCGCCGAGGGCCGCGTCCGTATCGGCGCCGGGCGCCCGCGCCGGACCCGCGACGCGGCCCGGCGTACGGCTGAAGCGCGGCGCCGGTGCCGGCTGCACCGCCCCTTCCACCTCCACGAAGGTCGCGCGGGCGGCGTTGTGGGCGTGGGCCGTGGCCTCCTCGGGCGACAGCACCGGTGCGAAGCAGACGTCCTCGCCCTCCAGTAGCGCGCACCACTCGTCCCGGGTGCGCGTGCGGAAGACGGCGGCGATGCGCTCCTTCTGGGCGGGCCAGGTGGCCCGGTCGTTCTGGGTGGCGACCGCCGAAGGCGGCAGTTCGAGCTTCTTCAGCAGCGCCGCGTAGAACTGGGGCTCGATGGCGCCCACGGACACGTAGCGGCCGTCGGCCGTCTCGTAGACGTCGTAGAAGGGCGCACCCGAGTCGAGCAGGTTCGTCCCGCGCTCGGGACTCCAAAAGTCGGGAAACAGCCGCAGGCTGTGGAGGACCGTGGACAGCACGGCCACCCCGTCCACCATGGCGGCATCCACCACCTGGCCCTGCCCGGAGCGCTCGCGCTCCAACAGCGCGCACACCAGCCCCAGCACCAGGAACACTCCGCCGCCGCCGAAGTCGCCCAACAGGTTGAGCGGCGGCGTCGGAGGCTGTCCGCGGCGTCCGATGGCGTCGAGCGCCCCCGCCAGGGCCACGTAGTTGATGTCGTGGCCGGCCGTGTGGGCCAGGGGTCCGTCCTGTCCAAAGCCGGTCATGCGCCCGTAGACGAGGCGCGGGTTGCGCGCCTGGCACGGCTCCGGCCCGAGCCCGAGCCGCTCCATCACGCCCGGTCGAAAGCCCTCGATCAGGGCGTCGGCGCGCTCGACCAGCTCGAGTACCAGCTGGCGCCCGTCGGGGTGTTTCAGGTCGATCCCCACGCTCGGGCGTCCGCGGTTCATGAAGTTCAGGTGGGGAGACTGGCCTCCCCCGGCCGCCACGGCGTCGGGGCGATCGATCCGCAGCACTTCGGCCCCCAGGTCCGACAGCAGCATGGCCGCGAACGGGCCCGGCCCCAGGCCCGCCACCTCCAGAACCCGGTACCCGGACAAAGGACCCATGCTTCGGCCTCCGTGGAGCGCGCGAACGGCGCCGAAGGCGCAGTGTAGAACATGTTCTACACTCGGCGCCCTCGCGAGAGCCGCGGTCGGGAGGCGCCCATGTCACACCGGGGATCGAGACGGAACCCCGCGCTAGCGGGGCTCGAAGCGGTTCATCCCCCCGAGCGGCAGCACGCGCCCCTCGCTTCCCACCACCTCCGCGGCCACCCAGCGCTCGAGCAGCCCGCTGTCTTCGGGCGTGTTCGCCAGGAAGCGGCGGCCGTCTTCGAGCCGCCCGATGACCACGCCGCGGACGGGCGCGCCGTCGCGGTCGTAGTGGACCGTGTAGCTCTCCACGGTGGCGTTGCCCTGGGCCTCGTCGAAGACGCGGACCGGCTTGCGCTGCAGCGGATCGCGCCGCGGCTCGGCGACGGCCGCGGGCTTGCCGTTCGGCGCGGCCGTCGACAGCACGCACGACGAGTGCTTGGTGAAGAACCAGCCGTTCCCGGTCACGAGACCGCAGTCTCCGGGGTGCTCGCGCAGGCGCTCCACCATGCTGGCCAGCGCGTGCAGGGTGTAGTTGTTGCCGGGGCCGCCCGCGTAGGGGAGCCAGCCCGTGACGGTCAGGCCGCGCGGGTCGTCCTCCGCCAAGCCCAGCATCTCGCAGGCCATCTCGACGGCGACGGGGAAGCAGCTGTACAGATCCAGATGGCCGACGCCCTCGAGTGTCGTCCCGGCTGCGGCCAGCGCGCCGTCGACGGAGTCGCGCAGAGCCGGACAGGCCGCGAAGCTGGGGCGCTCGCTGGCGAACCAGGCCTCTTCGACGGCGCGGCCGTCGCCCCGCCAGTACACCCACTTGGATTCGTCGACGCCGAGCGCGCGCGCCGTCCCGGCCGACATCAGCAGCGCGGCCGCCCCCTGCTCCGTCTCCATGACCGCGTTCATGTACTTGGTGTACGGGTAGGCGATCATGCGGTTGGTTTCCGTCGCCGTCGCGATCTCGGCGGCGCTCCGCGCCGTCGGAAACCAGGCGTGCGGGTTCTCCGAGGCCACCCGGGCGAAGCGCTCGCAGAGCGCGCCAAGCCGCTGACGGTGGGTTTCCAGGTCGAGCCCGCGGTGGGCGCGCATGGCGTTCTCGAAGATCGGGTAGACCTGGGTCGGGAGCGCCAGCCCGTAGTGGGTCTCGCGCTCGGTGTTGCCCGGGCGGTTCTCGCCGATCCGCGTGGGCTCTCCCTCGCCCCCGCGCTCCCAGTCGAGCCTCACCCCGGCGCGGCGCGCGCGCCTGAGGGTGCGGACGTTGTTGCTTCCCGCCACGAGGGCGATGCGGGAGTCGCCGCGCCGGATTCGCTCGGCGAGCTCGGCGCACAGGACCAGCGGGCTCTCGCCGCCCACCGCCGCCGCCAGTTCCAGGGCCGGCTTGGCCCCCAACGCCTCCGCCAGCAGCCGCGGGCCGTTCTTCGGGTGCCACGCCATGACGTCCACCACGGCCAGAGCATCGACGTCCGACAGGGCGGTGGTCCCGATGCCCGCGTCGTCTGCGGCGGCCCGCGCGACCTTGGCCATCATCTTCACCGGCGAAAGCGAAGTCGCCAGATCGACGTCGCGCTGCGAGAATTGGGCCGCGCCCACGACGACGGGGCGGTTGTCTTCTTCACTCACGTTGGGCCTCCGACGGCTTCCTTCGCTGCGTTCCGACCCGCGCCGGAGACCACGGGAAGAGCCATCCACCGAATCCGGACGGCTCTTGCCCGGGGGGAAAGACCGCCGGCTGGGGAGTCTAGCCGGGCCTGATCGACGAGTCAGTCCAGTCCTCTGCGCAGAGCCGAAGTGAACGAACAAGGGGAGAGAGTCATGCATCGATTCGAGGAGCGCGTCGCCCTGGTGACCGGGGCGGCTTCGGGCATCGGACGCGCTACGGCGATCCGCATCGCCGAGGAGCGGGGCAGCGTGGTGTGCGTGGACGTCCAGGAGGAGGCCGCCGCTGCCACCGCGCAGCAGATTCAGGCAGCGGGTGGCCGGGCCACCGCGATCGCCTGTGACGTCTCGGACGAGGTCGCCGTCCGCTCCACCGTCCGCGACGCCGTCAAGCACTTCGGCCGGTTGGACGCGCTCTGCAACATCGCGGGCATCCTCCGCTTCGAGCACACGCACGAGGCGCGTCTGGAGGACTGGAACCGCGTCTTGGCCGTCAACCTGACCGGCACGTTCCTGTGCTGCCGCGAAGCCGTGCCGCATCTCCTGGAGACGCGCGGCAGCATCGTCAACATGTCGTCCACCGCCGGACTCGGAGCCCATGCCTGGACGGCGGCCTACTCGGCTTCCAAGGGCGGCGTGCTGGCGCTCACCCACTGCCTGGCGATCGAGTACGGCAAGCAGGGCCTGAACACGAACGCCGTGTGCCCCGGAGGCGTGACCACGCCCCTGCACGACGCCTTTTCGCTGCCCGAGGGCGCCGACCCCAAGCTGCTGAAGAAGGTGATGCCTTTCACGGACTTCGTAGGCCCCGAGGACGTGGCCGCCACCGTGGCCTTCCTGGCTTCGACGGATGCGAAGCACGTGAACGGCGAGCACGTGCGCGTCGACGGCGGGATGCTGTCCTAGGAGACTTCAGGAACCGGCAAGAGACCGGCAACTCGCGGGGCGGGCCCGTCCTCGGTCAAGGTCGGGCCGCGGGCCGACGATACACCCCTCACCTGGCGGCCCTGCAAAAGGCCTCTGGGAGAGGAGGGACACCCCATGCTTCGCAAGCTTCGCACGTCCGTGGCGCTCCTGGCGGCCGCCACTCTCGTCGCCGCATCGGCGCTGCCGGCCGCGGCCGACATCGAGAGCGACGACATCGTCGCGGCGACGCCGGTGGGCGTCGACGCCTTCATCATGCGGCCCCTGGGCATGCTCACGTCCGTCATCGGCATCTCGATGTTCGCCGTCTCGGCGCCGGTCGTGCTGCTGACCCGACCTCAGGACATCGGCAAGCCGTGGCATCTCTTCGTGGTGCGCCCGCTTCGCTACACCTGGGGCGACCCGCTGGGTTCGCACTAGGTCACGCACTCCGCGGCGGGCTCTGGCCCGCCGTCCGCCGGCTCCCGGAGACGGTCGCCGGCGCAGGTACACAACGCCCCCCGAGCCTTCGGCTCGGGGGGCGTTCGCATTGGCCCAACCGCGGCTAGGACTCGCCGAAGACCGGCATCTCGTTGCTGGCCCAACCGTCGGGGTTCAGCACCTGCATCACGTTGATCCCGGCCGGGAAGCCTCCGGGCACGGTCACGTCGATGACCGGCTCGCCGATCTCCGCCGCGCCGGGCACGAACGAGCAGTCCCCACACACGGCGCCGTTGATGAGCACCGTCGCGCTCGGGTCGACGTACTTCGCCCCGAGTCGGAAGACCGCCGGCTCGCCGGCCTGGGGGCGCGGGATCGCGGGCGCCACGCCGCCCTCTTCGGCCGCGCGCACGTCGGGGTCGATGTCCAAAAGCGGCTGTCGATCGGGACCGCCGATGCTGATGTTCGGAGGCAGCTCGGCGATCACGGTGATGACGTCGTCGGTTTCGGCCGCGATCTGACGCAGGGCCTCTCCCGAGACCGCCGACGCCTTGCCCTTCTTCCACAACCCCGTGTTGCGGTCGTATCGCAGCTCGCCCTTGGCGCGGCTGCGGGCCACCGCCGCGATCTTGCCCTCGTCGGCCGCGGCTTCGAGCAGGGCCAGCTTCGCTCCGGTGTCGGGGTCCTGCGCGTTGTCGGGCGTCAGGGAGAGCTGCCGGCCCGTCAGGCCCGGAAGCCCGACGCTCACCTCCTCCTGATACTCCCAGATGCGATCGCCGCGAACGCCGTACACCAGGGCGAAGATCTGCTCGAAGATCGCCAGGAACGACCCCCGCTCGGTCATGCCGACCTCGGGGTCCCAGATCTCTTCGCCGCTGGGGAACGGCAGCTCGGCCAGTCCGAAGCCCAGGAAGGTCTCGATGAGCTCCGACTGGATGTTGCAGGGGTCGCCCTCGATCACGATCTGGATCGGCAGCGTGCCCGCCGCCACCTCCTTGGGAAGCGGCTCGATGCCGTCTGCGCAGTTCTGCGACAGCACCAGCGCTTCTTCAGAGCTGGAGATGCCGTTCGAGAACATCGTGAAGCGGTCCACCATGCCGCGCACGGACGGCGCATCGAAGCCCCCCACGGTCGAGGAGTTCGTGTTCACGGTGAGCGGCAGCGAGTGGCAGCCCAGCGCGTTGTCTGCACAGGTGACGGGCGCAAAGTTGATGACTTGGCCGACCCCGTCCGCCACGCCGAGGCCGTCCTCGTCGGTGAAGAAGTCCTGCACGCCCAGCAGTGCCTGGTCGGAGAGGCGGTCGTCGGGACGGCGATTGGGCATGGGTGGGTAGGAGAGGGCCGCCTGGAACGTCGCCAGCTGATTGCGCTCGGTTTCCGTCAGACCGCCGGGCAGGCCCGTGGGGCCCACGGCACAGCCGCCCACCTGATCGCACATGACGCCCGACAGGCTCGCGTTCACCAGGTTGCGAATGCAGGCCACTTCGTTCTCCGGACCGGGGAAGCAGCCGGGGCTCGGCCCCTCGAAGCCGCCGCCGCCGGTGCCCTCGAAGGGGTCGGCCAGGTTGCCTTCCCAGTGGAGCGGGAGCGTGTCGCGCAGGCCTCGAATCGGCATCGTCGTGCGGGGTTCCGGCTCGGCGCCGGGGAAGTCCGGACCGTCCTCGGGCGACTCAGCGGTGTTGATGGTCCACTGGAGCTGGTCCATGTTGCCGTTCGGGTGACACGACTCGCACGAGAACGTGCCGCTCGTCGACGCGCGCGCGGACATGAAGAGCGCCCGCCCCGCCCGCACGTCGGGGGGCGTGGGATCGCTGCCGATGGTCTTCCCCTGGCGCAGCACCTGCGGCGCCTCCGGATCGGAGACGTCGACCACCGACAAGCTGCTGTCGACGGTGTTGAGGACGTAGGCGAGCTCGGCGGCGCCGGTCTCGGG
>JAKSBN010000282.1 GCA_022361175.1 Pseudomonadota bacterium
GTCGATGAGCACCACCGTTGCCGTTGCTCGCTCGGCGAGCTCGGGAAGTGCCCGCTCCAGGAGGTTCATCGTGTTCCGTTGGCTGTCCCCCAACATCTGGCTGGGGAGCGAGTGGGTGTTGACCTCGGCAAACAACAGCTCCTCGTCAGGCGTCTCGGCCGCGAGCAGGTTGGCGAGGCCGCGAACGAGGCTCGACTTCCCGGTACCCGGCAGCCCGCGGAGCAAGGCGATACCGTGGACGGGGAGTCCGACCGGCGAGTACCCGTCGCGCCGAGCGAGCACGAATCGTGCGTAGTTGACCATGCGACGCTTCGTGACGTCAGGCACGTAGATGCGGTCCCAGTACTGGTTCCACCCGTCTTCGGGCAGGATGCGCCACTCGGCGAAGCCGTACCGTTCCGGGCGCGCCCCGGGCTCAGGCACTCGGCCGGCCCTGGTCGTAGTCGGGCCACTCGATGCTGCTGATGTCGGGCGGGGCGTCGAGCTTCTCCGGCTCTTCGAGCAGGTTCAGCGGTGCCAGCAGCGCCGCCATCGCGAAGTACAGCGTGTCGAAGTTGTGGACGCGGATGATCGACGAGATCTCGGTCTCCGAGGCGTTGAAGTGCTGGTGCCAGGCCCAATGGTCGACCACGACCAGGTCGCCCGCCTTCCAGTCGACTCGCTCCCCGTCGATGATCGTGTAGCCCTCACCCTTGACGCAGTAGAGCCAGGCCTCGCCGCCGTGGCGATGCTTCGACTGGTAGAGGCCAGGCGCGAGCTGGTGCATCACGGTGGTGATGCCCTGAGTGCGATGCCCGATCGTCTTGTCGACCATGAACCCGCTGCGCGCGCCGCGGGGCTGGACCCGGAAGGGGACGTCCTCGAACGGTGTGAGGATGCGGGTCTCCTCCATGGCGAGCTGGTGATCGTGTAGTCGCGCGACCCGGCGCGAATAGGGGTCGTTGCCGGTCATGCCGTGCGTGGTGACCGGGGGACCGGGCAGTTCCTCGTACGGGGTGTCGCCGCCATCCTCGAGGAACGCCATGCCGAACAGCTCGACCATCGGCTGCACGCTGAACGTGACGTACTCGGCCGGCCGGTCGCCGCTGCCGCCGTGGCGATGCCAGGCGTTGGCGGGGAGGTAGATCGTGTCCCACGGCCTCCACTCGTAGCGCCGGCCGTTGACCTCGGTCCAGCCGCTGCCCTGGTTGACGAACATGATCGCGTCCCAGGAGTGACGGTGGATGGTGGACACCACACCCGGTTCGATCGAGTGCAGGTTCGCGTCGAGGTTGAGGCTGGGCGCGTCGCCGTCGGCGCTGACCATCACGCCGCGTTTCATGCGGCGCGGTGTGTCGACCATCTCGACGGACTCCGCGGTCACCTTGACCCGCTGATTGTCCTTCCAGTATTGAAGCCAGTCGGCGCGCCGTACCTTCTGGACGGCGTAGTGCGAGGTGGTGGTGCGGGTCTCTGCCATCGTGGCCCTTCCAGAGTCGAACGGTATACAGCATACCTTTCGTCCCGGAGCGTCGTCAGGCGTGGCTCCGGCGCTGGGTGGCGAGCGCCATCGGCAGGATCACGGCGAGGAAGAACAGTGGCATCGCGACGAACATCGTGTCGAGCCCGACGGCTGCGGCCACCAGGCCGCCGGTGGCGGGCCCGACGATGCGGCCCACGTCGTAGCCGGCGCCGATGAGGGCGGCCGTCGCGCTGGCGCTCTGGTCGTCGGAGTCCTCCATGGCCTTGGCCATCGAGCCGACTCGGAGCACGCCCCGGCTGGCGCCGTTCGGAACCCAGAGGAAGAACTGCACCGGGTAGACCGCGATGGCGCCGATCAGCGATGCCGACGCGGCGTTGATGACGTACAGCGGCACGAACAGGATCCTGAAGGGGATCACGTCGAACGCCTTGTGCGCCACGAAGCGGATCAACGCCGCGACTGCCGAGCGCGCCCCGGCGAGCCATCCGATCTGGCCAAGCGAGAAGCCGAGCGTGAGGCCGAGCAGCGGGAAGAAGGTGTTGAGCACCGCATTCGTGGTGTTGAGGTAGAAGCCGGTGAGCGCCGCCACCCATGCAGCCAGGGGCACGTGACGGAAGCGGGCGAGATCTATGCGGGGCCGGGTCGCCCGATCGGGATCTTCCGTCTCCGCCGGCCTGGCGTCGCGCAGCAGCGCGATGCCGGCGATGGCGGTGACGACGAACAGCGCCGTGTGGATGCGCATCCCGGTCGACGGCCCGTAAGCCCCACCCAGGATGCCGGCCAGGATCGGCGACCCCGTCCGCCCCAGCCCCTCGACCCCGACGTAGAACCCGATGATGACGGCGGCGCTGCCCTTCTCCTTGCCGGCGATGATCAGCGTGAGCAGCACGGTGGCGAGCACCCCCCACCCGAGGCCGTGTATCGCGATGAGCACCGAGAAGGCCAGGATCGACGAGGTGGTGGTGATGAGGTAGAGCGATGCGGCGCTGGCTGCGGCGCTGATGGCGATGGTGAGCCGGATGGCCGAGGCCTGGAAGGTCGAGCCGATGAGGAAGCGGGCGGCGAGGGCGGCGGCGCCGAAGCCCGACAGTGCGAGGCCGATGGACCCGATGGCGGCGCCCTGGCCCTCGAGGTAGACGGGCGACAGGAAGCGGGCACCCCCCTCGCCGACGCTGAGGGCGAAGATCAGCCCGAAGAGAACGAGCTCGGTGTAGCTGAACCGCCGGCGGGCTTCAGCCACGCGGCATGGCCGGCCGGCTCACGCCGGGTCGGCGTAATCCGAGTAGTCGGGCTCGATCATGTCCGGGTAGCGATCCGGGATGGGCGTGTACATCGGATCGTCGGGGTTGCCGAGCGCGATGTTGAAGAAGTTGTTGCGGACCAGCAGGTAGCGCGCCGGGTCGTGACCTCTCGTCGTGTGGCGCCGCCACACGCCCAGCGGGGGCGAGAACAGGTCGCCCTCGCCCCACTCGATGAGCTGTTCCCGGCCGCTCTCGTCCCAGATCCAGCTGCGGAACCGTCCCTTCAGGCCGTAGAGGGCCTCCTCGGCCATCGGCTTGTGGGCCCGGGTGCGGCCGCGCCGCTCCATCTCGACGATCGAGAAGTCGAGCATGCGGTGCCCGCCCATGCGGTACCGGTTCATCGTGACCGACTCGCCGTA
>JAKSBN010000473.1 GCA_022361175.1 Pseudomonadota bacterium
ACAGCTGCCAGCAAGGCCAGCGCGCCCGCGCGCAGGACGGCCGCCCACGGCCCGGGCGGCTCGTCTTCGGGGGCGCGCACCAGGCGCAGCCGGGGCCGGCGTCGCCAGGGCGCTCCCGCCCGCCAAGCGCAGACGAGGCAGGCCGCCCAACCGATGCCGGTCCAGCCGAGCAGCAGCGTGGCGGTCAGGATTCGGGCCGGACGCGGATGATCGCGGCCCACGGCCACGATGAAGGGAGCGAGGTAGGCGACCCACAGCACGAGGATCATGAACTCCATGAGCCACTCTCCGCGGTTCACGAGCGAGCCCCCAGTCTACTCCCCGGCGCCCGGGCCCGCGCCGCAGCTCATGGTTGCGCGACCCGCGGGCGGCGCATCTGGCTCACGCGCCCGCGCGGGTCGTCCGATAGAGCCCCCATGCAACTCGACGATGCGTTTCTGGACGGCATGCGACGGCGGGGCGACCCGCCGGCGGATCACCTGATCGAAGTCTTCTTCCGGCTGCGCCAGGAGGCCGCCGACGGCGACCCGGTGCGCTCGCTGATGACCGCCCTGGTCGAGAAGGACGAGCTGGAGGACGAGGACTTTCCGGCCGAGCTGCGGCGCTTTCTGGAAGCCAACGAGAACCCGCTCCACATCCCCGCGGAGACCATCCGCGCGGGCCAGCGCGTGTTCGCCGAGCACGGCCCCGAGATCATGCTGCTGTTGGGCTGCTACTCGCTGCCCGCGGCCTACGCCGCCAACGCGGGCGTTCAGGTCCTGGCCCAGACGCACTACCTGGCCAGTCATCCGCTGCGCCGGCTGCTCGAAACCGCGCAGATGATCATCAACGTGATGCGACCGGGCGGGCTCGACCACGACGGCAACGGGACCCGCACGGCGAAGAAGGTGCGGCTCATGCACGCCGCGGTGCGGCACCTGATCCTCACCAAGCCGGACCGCAATTGGGACGTCGAAGCGCTGGGCGTCCCCATCAACCAGGAGGACCTGGCCGGCACGCTCATGACGTTCGCCTACGTGACCCTCGACGGACTGCGCCAGCTGGGCGTGCGCGTCGACCCCGAGGCCCAGGAGTCCTATCTCGCCGCGTGGGCCGCCGTGGGCCAGCTGATGGGCGTGGAGACCGATCTGATTCCGCGCAGCATCGCGGACGCCGACGCCCTGACGCGCAAGATCCAGTCGCGCCAGATCCAGGTCGACGTCCCCAATCCGGACGGCGTCGCCCTTACCCGCGCGCTCTTGGACATGCTGCAGGACCACATCCCGGGGCGGATCCTCGATCACTCCCCGGCCAGCCTCATGCGCTACCTGCTGCCTCGGCCGGTGGCCGACCAGCTGGAGATCCCGCGCCGGCCCTTCTCGGACTGGCTCGTCCGCTGCTGGGCCCGGCTGGTGGGATGGCTCGACCGCGTGTGGCTCGGCTCGCGCCGCCGCCGCCGCTCCTTCCGCCGCCAGAGCGTCGGCTTCATTCAAGCCGTCATCGACTTCGGCCGCGGCGGCAAGCGCGCGACCTTCGACGTCCCCACCCAGCTACGCCGGGACTGGGACGTCCCCTAGCGACGCGGCCCGAGCCGGCGCCTCCTGGCGCGCGGCCGCGCGCTTGCGGGTCCACAGGACGTACAGGTAGAGCCCGTCCAGCAGGCCGGCCATCACGCCCATGATCTGCACGAAGTGGTTGTCCGGGTAGTTCAGGAAGACGAAGACCGTCACCATGGCCGTCCCCACGCCCTTCAGCCAGCCGATGGAGTAGGAGAACGGCGCCACGTCGTTCGCCCGCAGCACCAGCAGCGTGTACAGGATCGACATCACCACGTTGACGACGTACGCCGAGTTGCTTCCCAGCGGCAGGTCGTAGCCCTGGCCCACGAAGCCCAGGTAGAAGGCCGTCCAACCCACCAGCGAGGCCACCACGAAGGGCGCGAAGTAGCGCTTGATCTCGGGGGTCGTCACCTGCTTGGCGCCGTAGCAGAAAAGCGCGATCAAGATGACCACGTCCAGCAGCGCTCCCAGCCGGTAGAACCACTGGAGCGTCTGCCCGAACATCTCCACCTTCCAGTAGAAGCCCCACAAGAATTCCCACGTGATGTTTCCGCAGACCGCGAAGGCCGGAATCTCCACGTACTTGAACTTGTGGATCTTGAACAGGATCACCACGTACGCAGCGCCCCAGAGCAGGAAGCCGCCCAGGTACCAGAAGAGCTCCCAGTTGGTGTACGTCGTGGCCGCGGCCTCGGGGGTCATGCGGATCCCTCCTCTCCTCAACACCCCGGCCGGCGCCAACGGCCGGAGTCCCCCCTTCTTCGGCGGACCTCGCCCGGGCCTGATCACCGGCCGCGCAGAGCCGGGCACGCGCTGCGAACCCGCGAACCGCGAGACCGAAGGGCTTTCGAGGCGTTGGCGCGCCCCCCTGCCGGCGCGCCAACGGCCAGAAAAAATGCGTGTGAGGAGCGCCGCTATTCGAGGGGCGGCAGCGGCAGCCAGTCGTTCACCGGCGAGGGCGGCCCCAGGTCGCGCGTGCCGGACTCGGCCACGTGGTAGACCATGGCCGCCCGCAGCCCCGCGGACTCGTTGTCGGTGGAGGCGTGCATCAGGTGGCTGTGGAACACCAGCAGGTCGCCCGGTTCCATCAAGACCGGAACCGACGCCGAGAAGTCCATGTCCACGATCTCGCGGTAGCCGTAATTGGCGCCCGGCCGGCGGTCCGGCACGTGCTCGTGGACCGGCTCGCGGTGCGGGCCCGGCAGCACGTGCAGGCAGCCGTTCTCCAGCGTGGCCTCGGTGACGGCCAGCCACAGCCCCACCTGCGGCGAGCGATCGAACGGGAAGTAGTGCGAGTCCTGGTGCCACGGCTGGCCCCAGGCGCCGGGGTTCTTGAAGATGAACTGCGACAGGAAGCAGTCGAGCCGCTTGCCGAGGATGGGCGCCACCAGCTCCCGCAGGCGCTGCTGCTCGACGAAGGGACGGAACGCCGGGTCGCGGTGCAGCCGGAAGATCTTGGAGACGACGGTGCCGTCCTCGGCGGGCGCGTCCTGGAGATTCGACTCGGGCATCACCAGCGAGCCCTCGACGACGCCCAGGCCGCTCGAGCCCTGGGCCAGCGCCTCCACCCGGGCCAGCATCGCATCGAGCGTCGGTTGGGGCTCGAAGCCGCGCAGGACGAAGAAGCCGTCGCGCTCCCAGCTGTCCAAGTGGTCCAAGTGGTCCAAGTGGTCCAGGTGGTCCGAGGGATCCAGCGAGTCCGGGTCGCCGTTCGAGCTCTGGGATGTCGTGCGCGCGGGCGCCTCTGCCATGGGTCGACTCCCCGACCCGCCGCCGGCAGGATACGCGGCCTCTCCCCGCTTGGAAAGCGCTCGGGAATGCCTCTGCTACTCGAGCTTGGCCCGGGCGGCGGAGTCCCGCTGAGCGGCACCGTAGACGCCCTTGGCCATCAGCGACAATTCCGCGGCTCGCCGGGCGCCGTACACGTCGGCGCGCGCGGCGTGGGCCTCGCAGTGCGCGGGCTCCGCCTGCACGGCGAACTCGATCAGGTGACAGGCCAGCCGCAGCTCGCCCGCCTCCGCCACGGCCCGAGCGCGGGTCACCAGCGCGTCGACGCCCCCGGCCAATCGGGCCACCTCCGCGGCCAGGGCGTCTTGCGCGGCCGGCTTCAGATGGGCGGGGTTGCCGTCGTACCAGCCCCCGTAGAGCCGCCACACGTTGCGGATCACGAACTCCGGCTCGTCGTAGACCGGTCGCAGATAGGGGCGATC
>JAKSBN010000409.1 GCA_022361175.1 Pseudomonadota bacterium
CTGCCGGGTCGCCGGTGCGCAACAGGATGCGCCCCCGGACGTCGTGCAGGCTCGGTGCATCCGCATGGGCGGCGAGGGCCGCGTCGACGCGCGCCAGGGCCCGCGCGGTCTGACCCAGCAACAGCCGGTCCTCCACCACTGACCGCAGCGCGAGTTCGTTGGCGGGATCGGTGAGGTCGAGGCCGAACGTCTCGACGAACGTGGCCGCCTCCTCGGGGCCCAGCTTCGCGCGCACGATCGCGGCCGACTCGGTGGCCACGGTGAGCTTCGACTCCGGGTCCTTCTCACCGAGCTGAACCATGGCCCGGAGCGCGGCCTCGTGGCGCCCGAGCTTGGCCAGACCCCGCGCCGCGATCACGTGGGCATCGGGTCCCGCATACGGCCGCTTGTTGATGTGCCGCTGGGCCAGCAGCTGCGCGTCGTTGTAGTTGCCGAGCGAGAACTGCAGCCGCGCCGCCGCCAGCGCGGCATCGGTCGCGGTCTCGTCGGAGCGGATGGCCTCGCGGAAGTGCGCCATGGCCTTCTCGTACTGGCCCAGCTGCTCGGCCGCCTGGCCGGCCAGGTAGCGGGCCGGGCTGTTGTTCGGCCACCGGACCAACCCGGACTCGAAACCCTCGAGGGCCGCCTGATAGCGCCCCTCCTCCAGCTCGACCCGGGCCTCGATGAACTCGCGGTAGGCGGGTTCGGTCAACTCGCTGGCGAGGCGCCGGGCCTCCTCCAGGTTGCCGGTGTCCAGTGCCAGCTCGGCCTGGCGGAACCGCATCTGCGGGGTACCGCCGCCCTGGCCCTGCAGGGCCTTGAGGTTGGCTTCGCGCGCGGCCTCGTGGTCTCCGCGGCGCTGGTAGAAGAGGGCCAATCGGTCCCACGCCGGCGGTTGATCGAAGACGGCGGCGGCGTCGACCAGCACCGCTTTGGCCCCGGCTTCGTCTTCGAGCCGCACCAGCCGATCGGCCAGGTTGAAGCGCAGCGCCAGGTCGTCCGGCTCGCGTTCGATGGCCTCTCGCAGCAGTGCCGTGCCTCGTTCGGGCTGCTCCTGGGAGTCGAAGTACTCGGCGGCCAACGCCATGATCTGCTGGTCACCCGGATGCGCGGCGAGACACTCCTCGACCACGGGCTCCGCGGCCTCGGGCTCGTGTTCGGCGTAGAAGCCGGCCAGCGCCTGACATCCGCGGCTCGCCATGGAGGGGTCGCCCGAGGCGACGGTCAGTTCGTAGATCTCGCGGTGTGCCGCCTCGGCCTCCTCCATGCGCTTGAGCTTGATCAGCGACTCGGCCCGGGTCGCCATGCCGACGAAGTTGTCCGGTTCGAGCTCCATCATCCGCTCGGCGTCGGCGAGCGCGCTCTCCGGGCGCCCGGACTCCAGGCTGGCCTGCGAGCGGATGCGCAACGCGGTGAAGCGGTCCGGGTCGACGGCGAGGACCCCGTTGGTGGCCGTGATGGCGTCCTCGTAGGCATCCGTTTCGAGCAGCGAGCTGGCCAGGAGAAGCCCTGCCTGGACGGCGTAGTCCTCCGACTCGCTGGCCTTGCGCAGCGGCCAGATGGCGAGGCTCGACTGGTGCGTCTGCACCAGCGCCACGCCCAGCAGGTAGTTCGCTTCGGGCTGGTTGGGATCCTTGGCGAGGACCTGGCGGAGCGGCGACACCGAGCTGCTAAAGTCGCCGGCGTCCTGGAGGGCCCGCGCTTCCGTCAGTCGCCCTTCGACCGAGCCGCAACCCGCGACGCCGGCCAGCGACAACGCGAGCGCGAGGGCGATCGAGCCGAGGGACGCCGGGCGCATCCGGGAGGGCGTCCTCGAGGGAATGTGAAAGCTGTGAGAGGGAAGCATCGAGCGCCGGATCCTCCAGTGGAAGTGTCGGGGGTGATCTCGAGAGAACGCGCGAGTATACGCTCGGGCCCGGGGCGTTCCAACCATCTCGACCGGCCGGGAAGGTGCCCGGGAACGGATGTCGCTGCCGCCGTCCGGCGCGGCCTGGCGGCGATTCTGGCGCTCGCGGCCGGTCTTGCCGCCACCGGCTGCGCGCCCGCTGCCGAGCGCGTGCTGCTGGTCACCATCGACACGCTGCGGGCCGACCACGTGGGCGCCTACGGGGCGGAGCGCGCCCACACGCCCACCCTCGACGCGCTCGCGGAGGCGGGGGTGCGCTTCGAGCACGCCGTCTCGCCCGCTCCGATCACGCTGCCCTCCCACGCCACCCTGCTGACCGGCCTGGATCCGTACGAACACGGCGTGCACCACAACGGGATCTTCGCGCTGGGCCCCGAGTTTCCCGTCCTGGCCGAGGTGTTCGGAGCCTCGGGCCACGCCACGGCGGCCTTCGTCGGGGCCGTGGTGCTCAGCCGGGAATACGGGCTGGCGCGCGGGTTCGACCACTACGACGACGACACGCACCAGCAGCGGGTGAGCCGCGGCAGCCTGAGCTTCGCCGAACGGTCCGCGGAGGCCGTCACGGACGCCGCCGTGGCCTGGCTCGAGAACGCTCCCGAACGCTGGTTCGTGTGGGTGCACTATTACGATCCGCACGCCGACTACGCGCCGCCCCCGGGCTTTGCAGCCGCCTTCCCGGGGCGGCCCTACGCGGGGGAGATCGCGTTCGTCGATGCGCAGTTGGGGCGCCTGCTGGCGTCGATCGAGGCGCGCTGGCCCGGCGACGACACGCTGGTGGCGGTGACTTCGGACCACGGCGAGGCCCTCGGCGAGCACGGCGAGAGCACCCATTCCATTTTTGTCTACGAGGGCACGCAGCGGGTGCCCCTGCTGCTGGCGGGCCCCGGGGTGCCTGCCGGGCGGGTCGTGGCGCCGGTGGTCCGGTTGAAGGACGTGGCGCCGACCCTGCTCGAGCTCGCGGGCCAGGCTCCGCTTCCGGACGCGTCGGGACGCTCGCTCGAAGCGCTTTGGAGCGAGGGCGAGGCCGAGCCGCGGTTGGCCTACATGGAGAGCTACGGCCCGCTCTACGACTGGGGCTGGAGCCCACTGCGCGGGCTGCGGCGAGAGATGCAGAAGTACGTGAGCGCGCCGCGCCCCGAGCTCTACGATCTGGCGGCCGACCCGGGAGAGAGCTCGAATCTCGCCCCCGCGCAGCCGGAGGCGGTCGAGCGCTGGGAGCGGCGCTTGACCGCCCTCGACGGCGATGGGCCGGCCGTCGTGGCTTCGCGCCAGCTGTCGCCGGCGGAGCGAGAGCGGCTCGAGAGCCTGGGCTACGTCCAGCGCGTGTCCGAGCCGGCGCCCGACGCGGCGCTGGCCGATCCCAAAGACCGCATCGACCTGGCCAACCGCGTGCTGGCGGCCGACGCGCTGCTGGCCGACGGCCGGGCCCGCGAGGCCGTCGCGGAGCTGCGCGGCATCGAGCCCCGGAGCTTCATCGTGGGAGCCGCCCTGGCGGGGGCGGCCATTGCGGTGGGGGATTGGACGCTGGCCGAGGCCGCCGCGCGCGACACGGTGGCGGCCGAAGCCCGCCAAACGGCGGGCCACGCCCGCCTCGGGCAGGCCCTAGAAGGGCAGGGCCGCTTCGCGGAAGCGGGCGAGGCCTACGCCGCCATGCGGGCGCTCAACCCCGACTCGGGCTTTGCGATCGCCGGCATGGGGCGGGCCGCCGAGGCCCGCGGCGATCTGGCGAGCGCCCGGCGGCTGTACGCCGAAGCGCTGGCGGTAGAGCCGCCCTACTGGGACGCCGGCTGGCAGCTGGCCGCCCTGCAGTTGGAGGCGGGGGAGGACGCCGCGACCGCGACCCTCGAGCGCGTCCCCGCGGCCTACCGCCACAGCGCCCGAGCCGTCCGGCGCCTGGTCGCGGCCGATCTCAAGGTCGGCACGGCGGCGCGGGCGCGGGC